>NZ_FNFO01000004.1:0-300000 GCF_900100765.1 Catalinimonas alkaloidigena
TTGTAAGTCAGGTCAAAATTTCTTCGTGGTTTCATAGAGGACAAGATAGGAATTAGGGGCTTCTATTTTCTGTCCGTCGAAAGCTAGGAAGTTCACGCTTGGGTATAAGACGCCCGAAACTATCTACAACCTAGCCGCTTGAACCAACTTAAATTCTAACGAACGCTGTCCTAACATTGGGGACCACCATAGGCAAAGGAGTGCAAAGAGGTGCTTGCCGCCAACGGAACCCGTCGGTAGGCAGGGCGTACGCGGCCGGAGGTTGGTGCGTAAGGTCTCCCCTTCTTTTATTTTCTTTTTCCGGGAGATCCGCTATTTTTCGTTCCCTTCCCGGCCGGCTTCTGGTGAGCCATCGCAAGCGCGTGCCGGGAACGCGTTGAAATCTAGCAACCTATTTTCTCCCTGCACCCATGCGTACCACCATGCCCTTGCTTGCTTTGCTTCTGTGTTCACAGGTCCTCCTGGCCCAATCGCGGGAAGTCCGGATTTATCCAGGTCCGGCGCCTGGTTCCGAACAATGGAACTGGAAAGAGAAGCAAAACAACCGGAATGCCATTCAGTTGATGACGGTCTTCAACGTGGTTAACCCTACGCTGACGGTGTTTCCGGCCGATCCTGGTGTTGCCACCGGGGCGTCCGTCATCATCTGCCCCGGCGGCGGTTTTCACTTCCTGGCGATCGACAACGAGGGGAACGACGCGGCCCGGTGGCTCGCGAAAAAAGGCATTACGGCGTTTGTGTTAAAGTACCGGACGGCGCACATCGACACCGACGATCCGTTTGCGGACATGATGGCGGGCCTTAACGGACCGCGGCAGGCCGCCTGGCACGCAGAAAACGAAGCGACCATTCCACTGTCAATTGCCGACGGGCGGGCCGCCCTCGCCTACGTCCGGCAACACGCGGCTGACTTCGGCGTCGATCCCGACCGGGTGGGCATCCTGGGCTTTTCGGCCGGGGGGACGGTGACCGCGGCGGCAGCGTTTGACTACACGGCCGCCAACCGACCGGCGTTTGTGGCCCCGGTGTACGCCTACATGCCCGACTCGTTGCAAGGGTCTGTCGGGTCCGATACCCCGCCCCTGTTTGTGGTCTGCGCTTCGGACGATCAGCTGCACTTGGCTCCGCACAGTGTAAGTCTGTACAGCAAGTGGCTGGCCGCCGAACGCCCCGCCGAACTGCACATGTACGCCAAAGGCGGTCACGGGTTCGGGATGAACACGCAACACCTGCCTTCGGATCACTGGATCGAGCGCTTTGCGGAGTGGCTCGCGCAACAGGGCTTCCTGGCGCCGCAACCTTAACGCCATACGGAAGGCGGTGAGTCACGTAGCCGCCTTTATCTTACCTCCGTAGTCGTCCCGAAGCCCCTGCCTTCCACGGTTTTTGTTCCCACTCACGTAACCTCATGAAAAACCTGCTGCGGTCCGCCGCCCTCTGCTTGTGCGTGTTTTGCCTTTCGCTGTGTGCGCTCGCGCAATCGTCTACCCGCCCCCGCGTCCTGGTCCTGACCGACATCGAAGCCGATCCGGACGATGCCCAATCGATGGTGCGCTTTCTCGCCTACGCCAACGAGTTCGATATAGAAGGACTGATCGCGACGACTTCTACCCACCAGCGGATACGTGTGGTACCGGAAAGCCTTCACCAGTTGGTCGACGCCTACGGGCAGGTACAGCCTAATCTGGCCCGACACGCCGACGGCTTTCCGACCGCCAAGGCCCTGAAAGGCATGATCAAACAGGGGCTACCCCGCTACGGCATGGAGGGCGTGGGCGAAGGCCAGGATTCGGAGGGATCGGATTGGATCATCCGGGTGCTCGAAAAACTGGATGCCCGGCCGGTATATGTCGCCGTGTGGGGTGGCGTCAACTGCCTGGCGCAGGCCCTGTGGAAAATTCAGCACACGAAGTCCAAGGCACAGGCGAGGACTCTTTACCAGAAGCTGCGCGTCTACACCATCTCCGATCAGGACGACGCCGGTCCCTGGATACGGAAAACCTTTCCCGACGTGTTTTACATCGTCAGTCCGGGCAGTTACCGCCATGCGACCTGGGTGGGCATCACCGGCTTTATTCCCGAAGCTCAACAGGAGGTCAACAGCAATGCGTGGCTTGAAGAGCACATTCAACAGGGGCACGGTCCGCTCGGGGCGGCGTATCCGGACGTGGCCTACGGCATGGAAGGCGACACGCCCTCGTTTTTAGGCCTGATTCCCAATGGGTTGAACGATCCGGAACATCCAAATTACGGCGGCTGGGGCGGCCGCTACGAGCTGTATACACCCGCCTACGAAGCGCCTGCCACCGCCCCTCAGCCCGGTCGCACGCAGGGTGGGGCCATGGTCACCGGTCCTGAGGCGGGTCCGGAAACGCGGCCGATCTGGACCAACGCGGACGACACCTACACGCCCTTGCGCTCCTCCCCCTGGGGAAGGCCGGTGGTGGCCGATACGATCACCTACACGTCGCCCCAAGTGACACTTTGGCGCTGGCTGGAGGATTTTCAACACGACTTCGCTGCCCGTATGGACTGGATGGTCATGGACTACGCAGAGGCCAACCATCCGCCCGTGCCCCGACTGACGCACCCCGACGTGCTGCAGGTCAAATCCGGCGAAATCTTTAGCCTGAATGCCACCGGCACCACCGATCCGGACGGGGATGGCTTGAGTTACTACTGGTTTCAGTACCCGGAAGTGGGTACGTACAAAGGACTCGTCAGCCTGGCTCCGTTCTCCCCCAACTTAGCGAACCTCCACACGGTTGTGGCTCCCGAGGTGACCTCAAAACAAACCCTTCACTTTATCCTGAAAGTGACAGATAAGGGCACGCCTGCCTTAACGCGCTACAAGCGGGTGATCGTCGAGGTGTCGCCCCGGTAGCGGGCAGGGACGCGCTTTCACGCTGCGCCGGCCCTGGTGCGCTGAAAGTTACTATTGGGACGAGGTGCCTGCACACGACTCTTGGCGGGGAGGGCCACGTATGAGTCATCTATCCTCGTTTACGTTTTCCAACTCCACGATGAGGGCATCCACGATGGCGCCGAGTTCCTCAAAACTCCGCACCAGTTCAGAATAGAGGAACAGGTGATTGTCCAGCAGGTTTTCAAATTCCAGCTCCATCAGCACGGCCCGGTTGTCCTGCACGATCGTCGAAGCGGGGAACGGCGCCTGGTTGAACTGATCGATATTTTTGAACGCGATGCGCCGGTTGAGGTAGGGAATAAACTCGCTGGAAAAGATAGTAATGAGCGCGTCTTCCAGTTTGTAGTAGCCCCCACTCACCGTTTTGTACTGGAACAAGAGTGACCTGATGTCAGGATTGTCGATCTGCTCGATTTTGTCGGACTCGATGACTTCCTGGTAGACGATGAACGAGGGATTGTACGATAAGGTAGCTAACGAACGATTGAGCAGACTATCGAATTCGTGGATGCCAAAGGCTTCCGGAGAGGTGCCGGTATGATTCAGAATCTGGATGATGGCCCGCTGCGTGGCGATGCTCTGGTCAACGTTGCTGGCGTGCATCTCTTTCGCCGCACGGAACTCCGTTTCCAGGGCTCGGTAAATCCGATCTCGTTCCCTGTCGTTTTGTCGGTTGGCGTTCCAGGTATTCACCTGCAGGGCCAGCAGAATCCCGATCATCACCAGCGCAATTTCCCCGACGGCGTACAGCAGGTATTTCCTGAACTTTCCCTCACCCACTACGTTTTGCCGGACCCTACGGAGAAATTGAAGCATTGAAGATTAGGCTATGTCAGCGCGATATTTTCTTTTACGTACCTGTTTTAGCTTCTTTTTCAACTCTCTATAAAAAAGAGAATAATCCTTACTGTCCACAGTCATTTCATCTATTCTTAACGCGGCTTTACCTTTAAACTCTAGCTTTAACCGTTGAAATTTTAAATACTTATTCCTATTTGTGAATAACCTTACGATGTTGAGAGGATTGCTTGGAAAATCAGTATTAATATTTCTCTTAGTGTACTTAATCAGTGAATGTAAATTCCTTTCTCTACTAAACACGCCTAAGAAGTTTTTTTTAATCAAGACATTGTCGTTTAATTGGTAATTCTCGATCCTCCAAATTCCGTATAAAGCGACCAAAGACCACATACCTATCCAGAGCCAACCAAAGTTTGTTAAAGCAAAGCCATATGTAATCAGTAAAGGGATCGTAAAGCAACAGCTATACCCTATGATAACATAAGGAATAGTAACATCTGCCTTAGTTTTTATTCTCATACTGTTTGCGAAGAGCAGGTTTGGACACAAGGGGAATTATAGAAACACAGATAACTCATCAAGCTATATCCCATTATTTTTTTTCGTTTAATATCTTTCCGGATACCAATCTTAAATATTCATCTGTATCGTTGATGAATATTTCGGCTTGTTTTTTTGATTCAGTAACGTCAATCCTATTCAAGCTTAGCAAAGCACTGCGTTTAACATAGTTATCCTCGTCATCGCAGATTAGATTCATTAGTAACTCTCTTCTATCTGGGATATCAATCCTGCTTAGCAATTCGGCAATTTGCCATCTAGCCTGTCCCTGATTAGATTTTACAACATCGCTTATAAATTTGCCTTTGGGTAGGTACCAAGCTGCTCTCTATTTTTTCTAGAGTTGTTTCTGATTCATTATCAATAGCAAGAATCTGAATCAGCAGTTCTGCTACTTCTTCATTGTAACCGAGATTCAAAGAATCGATAATTTGATCAACCGCTTTGTACAGAATCTCCCAATTAGGATAGTCGGTCTCCCACTCACCACCCCCTCTATTGGATGCGTACTGATCTGGACCCATACCAGCCCATTTCCAAAAAACAGAAATTTCTCTCTTGCAATCCAATCTTTTAGTTGTTTTTACATGGAGCACAACGCGCCTATGTACGCTAAGTAGTGTATATCCCACCCAATCGGTGGATATGCGCTACTTCTGAGTTCGGTTTTAACAAAATTCTCAGATAAGATTCCTTCTGACCTACTCGCTCTCCTCGCTTTTGATGCGTGGGTCGTCCTGGATGGTGATCTCGAAGGCGTCGGGAGGGGTGGCGTGCATCAGGTGCTCCACGAAGTAGTCCCAGCGGCGGCGCATCATGTAGTAGCTGTCCTTGCCGTAGCCGTGGCGCGCGTTGGGCAGGACCAGCATGTCGAAATCTTTGTTGGCTTTGATGAGCGCATCGGCCACCAGGTAGGAGTTGTAGGGCGGCACGTTGTCGTCCAGGCCGCCGTGGACCAGCAAGAGGTCGCCCTTCAGGTCTTTCGCGTAGAGTTGGTTGGCCTGCAGGCCGTAGTTGGTGTTGCCCTGTTCGGCGGGCACTTCCAGCCCGACGTAGCGCTCGCCCCAGTCGTCCTCGTAGTTGCGGTTGTCGTGGTTACCCGATTCGGCAATGCCCACTTTGAAGAAATCCGGGTACTTGAACATGGCCGACACCGTCGCGAATCCGCCGCCGGAGTGGCCCCAGATGCCCACGCGGTCCAGGTCCAGAAAGGCGTAGCGGTTGGCCAGTTGCCGCAAGCCCGCCACCTGATCGGGCAGGGTATTCTGACTCATGTCGCCGTAACAGGCGTCGTGGAAGGACTTGGAGCGGTTCGGATTGCAGCTACCTTCCAGTTCCATCACCACGAAGCCCAGCTCGGCCAGCGCCTGGTTGTCGCGACGTCCGGCCTGGAAACTCCAGGAGCGCACGCTACCGCCCTGCGGTCCCGGGTAGATGTAGACGATCACCGGATAGGTTTTCGTGCTGTCCAGGTCGGTCGGCGTGTAGAGGAGGCCGTAGAGGTCCCAGCGGTCGTCGGCCGAGCGGACCGAGAACGGCGTGGGCGGCTGCCAGCCGGTGGCCTGCAGGCGGGAAAGGTCGGTCTTTTCCAGCGTGGCGATCTGCTTGCCTTTCGTGTTTTTCACTTGGAAAATGGGCGGCACGTCGGGTTGCGAATACGCATCGAGGAAGTACTGGTGGTTGGGTGAGAACTGCACGGCATGGTCGCCGGTTTCGGGCGTCAGCAGCGTCAGGCCCCGGCCGTTCAGGTTGACGCGGTAGAGGTACCGGTAGTAGGGATTGCCCCCTTCGCGGCCACTGGCGATGAAGTACACGACCCGCGCCTTCTCGTCGACGTGCAGCACCTGCCGCACCACGTAGTCGCCGGAAGTGATCTGGTTTTTCAACTGACCGCTGGTGGCGTCGTACAGGTAGAGGTGGCCCCAGTCGCTCCGCTCCGAATACCAGATGATTTCGTTGCTGCCCGAGAGGTAGCTCCAGTTGGCCGTTCCCTGCCCCGATTCGTACTGCGTATCGACGATCTCCTCAAACACGTCGCGCACCGCGCCGGTTTCGGTGTTGGCGATGCGCACATGGGCTTCTTTGTGGTCGCGGCTGGTCGAAACAAACGCCAGTTGCTTTCCGTCCTCGCTCCATTCCACGTCACCCAATGTACCGTCGCAGGCGATGTCGTCGCAGAGGGTACCGCGCCGGGCGTCCGGGCCCATCTTCAGGCGAACCATCTTCGGTTTCCCGGTGGTCAGGTCGATGATCACGCGGTGGATCTGGATGATGGCCGAATCACCGGGCAGCGGGTATTTCCACGCCTGAAGCTCGGGTGCGCCGACTTTGGTTTCAACCAGGTACATGTCCTGCACGTGCCGCTGGTCCTGCTGAAAAGTGGCGATCTTTTTCGAGTCGGGCGACCAGCTGAGGATGGGACGGTCGCTGTGCTTCCATCCGGCGTTGTCGGTCGCGTAGCCGAAGTCTTTCACGCCGTCAGTGGTCAGGGCCATCTCCTTGCCGGAAGTCGAGTCGCGCACCCAGAGGTTCCAATCGCGGATAAAGGCGATGTATTTTCCGTCGGGCGACACCACTTCGTCGCGCGAAGGTCGTTTCGGTTCCGGCTGGGCAGCAGCCTTTTCAAACAGTGCGGCTTTGGTATCGGCGGTGACCCATTTTTTCGTCGCTGGATCGAACAATTTGAATTCGGCCTTATCTTCCGTCAGCAATTGGTACCACAACCGGTTGTCGGGCAGCCATTTCGGGTCGATGTCGCCATCGACAAACCGGGCCAGGTTTCCGTCCAGCATGGCAGCGGCCCGCTCGTAATCGGCTTCGGTCAGCGTGGGAGCCGTTTGGCCATGCACAAACGTTCCGCCCAAGAGGCAGATCAGGAACAGAAGCAAGCGTGTGTGTTTCATTAAAAAATCCAGGAAAAGCGTCTCAATCGAATTCCGAAAGATACCAAGTTTACGCGGGATGCGCACACGACACCGGCCTTCCTGAGGAGGCGTTCCACGCGGGGCGTTCCACGCGGGGCGTCCGGTTGCACAACTTCCTGGTGCGGCTACATTTCCTGCGGCAGGGATGGAGGCTAGAGCGTAACGCGCGCCGGGCGACGCGTCGGCCTAGGAGAAGTCCGCTTGCAAAAAGACGTCGGTTGGCCCCATCCCCCGGCATAAAAAAAGCCCTCGAACGTTTCCGAGGGCTTTTCAGACGCAACACGTGCGTGTCAGTGTTTGATGAACTTGCGCACGTAGGTCGTTTTGTCGGCGTAAGCCCGCACGACGTAGAAGCCGGCAGACAGATCGCTCACGTCTACCCGCCGATCTCCCTGCACCGTTTTGAGCACACGCCCGTTCAGGCCGACCACGTCGATCCGGTCGATCCGGTCAGGGCCGTCCAGGTACAACAGACTCGCCGTCGGATTGGGATAGAGCCGCAGTTGTGGTAATTGAACCACCGCCTCGCTCGATGTAATCACCAGGCTGTAGCTGACCAGTTCGTCGAACAGGATCTCGCCGGTGAAGGTATTTCCGATGCCCTCCGAACCTACCACCACCTGCATCTGGATCTCCCGAATTGCATTCAGGTAGAGTACACTGTCGTAGGATTGCATCCAGCTCGGAATGGCAAATTCCGCAAACGGCACCAGCACCTCCTGCCACGCGCCGGACGAGTCGGTCAGCACGTTGGTCAGGCTGGCGTGCCACTCTTCCGTCCCGCCCGTGCTGTTCACAAACAGCTTGATGGTCAGGCTCGCCACCGGATCGTTCAGCGGCGTGAGCACCTTGTACGCCAGCCGGAGTCCGGTTTCGTCGGTCAGGTCGGGAAAGACCTCTCCCTCCATCGGCTGCGATTGCAGATCGACACTGCCGCCCCAGCCCTGGTCGGCCACGATGTTGTAGTTGAGCATCAGCGAGCTATCGCCCTGTACTTTGTCGGTCGAGCCCATCAGGGTGTAATCGCCCTCCGTGCTGTTTTTCCAGCTACTGACCGACGCCGCTCCTTCAAAGTCTTCGAGCAACTCGCCCACCATAATGGGGTCGCCCGGTTCCACTTCCAGGCCATACGAGGCGAGGCTATCGAACAAAATTTCGCCGGTGAAGGTATTGCCGATGCCTTCTGAACCTACCACGACCTGCATTTGGATCTCCCGGATCTCGTTCAGGTACAGCATGCCGTCGTACGACTGCATCCAGCTCGGGATGGCAAACGCAGAAAACGGCACCGATGCCGATTGCCATTCGCCGGACGGATCGGTCAGCACATTGGTCAGGCTGGTGTGCCACTCTTCCGTCCCGCCCGTGCTGTTGACAAACAGCTTGATGGTCAGGCTCGCCACCGGATCGTTCAGCGGCGTAGTGACTTTGTAGGAAAAGCGCAGACCTGTTTCGCCACGCAAATCAGGAAACACGGTGCCGCCTTCGGGTTGCGATTGCAGATCGACGCTGCCGCCCCAACTCTGGTCGGCCACGATGTTGTAGTTGAGTACCAACGAGCTATCGCCCTGTACTTTGTCGGTCGAGCCCATCAGGGTGTAGTCGCCCTCCGTGCTGTTCTTCCAGCTGTTGACCGACGCAGCGCCGTCGAAATCTTCGAGCAAAATGCCCTGGGCAGCGGCACCGCACATGCTGCCGCACGTGAGTAAAGAAAAGAGTAGAAAACGCTTCATGAGAGTGTCAATGTAGGTTTGAGGTTTATAAAAAGTAATGGTGTTGTTTTTTGCAGCCGGAACATGCCACCCGAAAGGGGTATGCTCCCTGCCTGGGAAACAATGGGGTCGAGGGCCCACACCTACTCACCTGCGCCTAAAAATTTCCTTCTTGCACGGATTGTTCGACACGCATAGGCAACGCGTCTAAAAAGTAACCTCTCAACAAGAGAAAGGAATTAAAACTTGATCGATGCCTCCCTTACGGCAAGGCGACTCGCTCCGAAACCGGCGTCAGCGGGGTATTGAACCAAGCGCTGACCTGCTGCTGCATGTACCCGTCTTCCTCCGGGCGACAGAATGCCACTTCGTTGTGCCGATCGATGCAGTAATCTTTCGCCCATGTGGGGTGATGAGCGGCCAGTTGCCGAAGGCTTTCCACAAGGTAGCGGATCTCGGCGTCGGAGGTGGTGGGGTGCAACGACAACCGAATCCAGCCCGGTTTCTGCGAGTAGTCACCCTGGTTGATCAGTTCGGTAATGCGCCGCGAGTACTCGCGTTCCACGTTCAGCAGGTAATGGCCGTAGGTGCCTGCGCACGAACAGCCGCCCCGCACCTGGATGCCGAAACGGTCGTTCAGGATTTTGACGCCCACGTTGTAGTGTAGCCCGTCGATGTAAAACGAAACCACCGCCAGCCGGTCGCGATGCTGCGGGGCCAGAAGGTGCAGGTTCGGAATCTGGCTCAGCGGTTCCCACAACAAGTCGAGTTGCTCTTTCTCCCGGCGCAGCATGTTCTCCACGCCCATCTCTTCTTTCAACTTGATGCACAGCGCCACTTTGATCGTCTGCAAAAATGCGGGCGTGCCGCCGTCTTCGCGCGCCTCGATGTCGTCGACGTACTTATGCTCCCCCCAGGGGTTGGTCCAGTCGACCGTGCCGCCGCCGGGGTTGTCAGGTACGGCGTTGTGGTACAGGCTTTTGTGGAAGATGAGAATGCCGGTCGTGCCCGGTCCACCCAGGAATTTATGCGGCGAAAAGTAGATGGCATCCAGGTGGTGTCCCTCCTGCGGCGGGTGCATGTCGATGTCGATGTACGGGGCCGAACAGGCAAAGTCAACGAAACAGTAGCCCCCGGCGGCGTGCATCCGGGCGGCAATGTCGTGGTAAGGGGTGAAGATCCCCGTCACGTTCGAACAGGACGTCACTGCCGCCATTTTCAGTTTCCGGTGCTCGTATTTTTCGAGCAGGCGATCCAGGTCGTCCAGGTCGACCAATCCGTCGGCATCGGCACCGATAATTTCCACGTCGGCCAGGGTTTCCAGCCACGAGGTCTGGTTCGAGTGGTGTTCCATGTGGGTGATGAACACCACCGGGCGGTCCTCTTCCGCCAGTTGGATCAGCCCTTTGTAACGCTCGTGGACGCGCAGGCCCAGAATGCGCTGAAATTTGTTCACCACGCCCGTCATGCCCGAGTAACACGACAGAATGCAGTCGTCAGGACCGGCATGGACGTGTTGTTTGATGAGGTGCAGTGCCTGGTGGTAGGCATCCGTCATGCCCCGGCCGGTGCTGTTGGTTTCCGTGTGGGTATTGGCCACAAACGGGTAAATCGCCTCGCACAGCCGCGCCTCGATGGGACGGTAGAGGCGTCCGCTGGCCGTCCAGTCGGCGTAAACGATGGGTTGGTGCGCACCGTAAGGGCTGGAAAACTCCTGGTCGATGCCGATGATCTGCGTACGAAAGGGCGTAAAATGTGCTTCCATGGGATGGGGTAAGCCGGGCGTGAAGATGACGAAGCCAGACAAAGATAAGCTTCTTCGTTACGCGAACATAAACTCCCACCCTTTTTCCTGCGCCATCACCGTCCACTACTCCATTCCGTTCCGCCACGTAGTTTCCGTTTCCGGACGCCTATTCGCTTCTCAGCGCCTTCACCGGATTGGCCACTGCCGCGTGGAGCGTGCGGGTCGCGACGGTCAGCAAGGCGATCAGCAAGGTTGCCGCACAGGGCACGGCAAAGAGCCACCACCCCAACGCAATACGGTACGGAAACGCTTCGAGCCAGCGCTGCACGGCCCAGTAACCCAGCGGAATGGCCATGACAAACGCGATTGCGACCAGTTTCAGAAAATCGCCTGACAACAGCACGACCAGTTGCGACGTGGCCGCACCCAGCACCTTGCGGATGCCGATTTCCTTCGTCCGTCGTTCGATGGAGAGGATCGCCAGCCCGAACAGGCCGATGCAGGAGATGAACAGCGACAGCCCCGCGCCGACCGTGATCATCTGTTTCCATTTCTGCTCGGCTTCGTAGTGCCGGGCGTTGATCGTGCTGGTGAATTCGTAGTCGAAGGGGCGGTAGGGTTGCAGGCGGTGGTGCGCCTCCCGAACGGCCGTCAGCCCGCGCGCCCGTTGGCCCGGTGCCAGTTTCACCCACAAATCGCCGGTGCCGACCTGAAACAAGAGGGGCGTGATTTTCTCGCGCAGGGAGACAAAGTGATGGTCTTTCACCACGCCTACCACGGTGAACGGTTTGTTGGCGTAGGTCACCACCTGCCCGACGGGGTCGGTCCAGCCCGCTTCCCGCACGAACGTTTCGTTGACCAGCACGGCCTGGGTCGTGTCGGTCGGAAAGGCCGGGGAGAAGTTGCGCCCCGCCACAAGGGGAATCTGCAACGCAGGCAGGTACTGATCGTCGATCCAGCTGATGGCAAAGTCGATGTCCCGGTCGCCGATCGTACCGCGGGTGTAGCTCTGTCCGCCGCTTTTGGTCGCCACTGCCTGCAGCGCAGGCTCGTGGGCCAGGGTCTCTTTCAGTTGCTGCACCAGGTCGTTGTGCCGGCCCCGCCCCAGGTACACCTGAATCAGGTTCTGGTCGTTGTACCCCAACTCTTTCGTGGTCAGGTACTGCATTTGCGCGTAGAGCGCCGCCATGCCGATGAGCAGAAACGTCGCCAGCGCGAATTGCAACACCACCAGTCCCTTCGTCAGCCCCTGTTTTCCCACGAACCGGTGGCGGTGATAAAGCGTCTGCACCGGACTGTAGCCCGACAACACCCACGCCGGATAGAAGCCCGCCAGCAGGCTCGTCACCACAAACAGCGCCACGTAGCTCAGCACCAGCTCAGCATCGAACAGGAACGACACACTCAGCCGCTTGTTTGCCAATTCGTTAAAAAAGGGAAGCACCGCCTGCACGAGCAGCAACGCCGCCACAAACGCCAGGAAGCACAGCACGAACGACTCACTCAAAAACTGCCGGATCAGTTGCCGCCGCTGCCCGCCGATCACCTTCCGCACCCCGATCTCTTTGCCCCGCTTCAGCGAATGCGCCACGGTGAGGTTAACGAAGTTGATGCAGGCGATGAGCAGGATGAACACCGCGATGCCGCTCAGCAGGTACGTATACATCGGATCGCTGCCGTCGTGGAGGCCGTTGCGGATGTCGCCGTACGTAGGGTCAAGGTGAATCTGTTCAAAGGGCTGCAACCCAAAATGCACTTTCTCCTGAAAATTGAACTCGGCCTTCATCCGCTCCAGCTCGCTGTACGCCCGACTCAAAAATACCTCGTCGAGTTTGGGTTCGACCGCCGTACGGTCAGCGTCGGGCTGCAACAGCAGAAAGGTGTTGATGTAAAAACCGATCCACGACAGGTCCGTGAACTGCGACTCGCGGTAGGCAAACGGCATCAGCACCGAAAACTGAAGGGAAGAATTTTGCGGGGGATTTTCGGCAATGCCCGCCACCACGAACGACTCGAACGTGTCGCCATCGCCCAGCTCCAGCGTTTTGCCCAGCGCTTCGTCCGTCCCGAAATACTTCTCCGCCGCCGCTTCGGTCAGCACCACGTGGTGTAGTTCCGACAACACCGTTTCGGGCGCTCCGGCCCGCAAGGGGAACGAAAAGACCGAGAAGAAATTGGCATCCACGTAGAGCACTTCCTCCTCGAAGGTTGCGTCGCCGCGCCGCACAATGCGGGGATTGGATTCGATCCGCACCGCCGCCGCCACTTCCGGAATCGCCTCGGCAAACGACGGCCCGACCACTTCGTTGGTGCTACCAAGCTGATGGATGCCGTCCGGCCCGCTCATGGTGGCGGTGACGCGATAAATACTCGACCCCCGTTCGTGAAAACGGTCGAAACTCACCTCGTCTTTGGTATAGAGGAGGATAAGCATGCAACAGGCCAGCCCCAGCGAGAGGCCCGCCACGTGAATGAAAGAGAAGACACGGTGCCGGCGCAGGTTGCGCGCGGCCACGAGGAGGTAATTCCGGAACATGGCAGGATCGAAAAAAGGTAAAGGTTCAGTTGGAGGGCGTTTGAAGGCAAAAGGTCGCAGGAATCCCAGCACATCGCGCACGTACCGCCGACGGGCTTCGCGGACGTCCATCGTCAGGAGGCGCTCCTCAAACCGCTCCAGGAGGTCGCCCTGCATCTCTTCGCGCAGGTGCGGCGGACAGCACCAGGCCAGCAGGCGTTCGGCCCAGCGCGGGGGGTGTGACGAATGGGGCATGGGGTCAGGAAAAGGCGGTTTTCGGAATCAGGTCCCAGAGTCGGTTGCGGGTGGTCCGCATCTCGCGCAGCACGTGCTGCCCGGCAGGCGTCACGGCAAAGAGCCGCTTGCGTCGGCCCCCGCGGGTGGCGGTGGCGCCACCCAGTTCAGAGCGGACGTAGCCTTTCTCCAGCAGCCGGTGCAGCGCCACGTGGACGGCGGCAATGCTCACCGCCCGGCCGGTCTGCTGCTCCAATTCGTTGGCAACCGTGACGCCGTAGGCTTCCTGTCCGGCGAGGACGGCGGTGGTCAGCAGCACCAGCTCTTCAAACTCACCGAGGTAGGCTTTTCGCATGCGACAGGGATTTGATTACTATTTGCTAAACAAATCCCTCGCCAGAAAAAACAAACCCTTCCATTTCGGCAGAATCGGCCTTGTTGCAAGCCGGTGCTGTCCAACATTGCCCGAAAACGAACGCCCGGTGTCCGGTTCTGTGCGCAATAGGAAGAATCATCTACTCATATTGTCATCTCGACCGAAGGGAGAGATCTTTTGGCCCTACTCCATAGATCGCTCACGTCCGTTCGAAAGGATAGCGTGATGATAATGAGAAAGAAGTAAAACTTAGACTCGTCGCTTCTCCTCCTTTTCACAGTTCTGCAGGAATGATTAGTTTACCTAACCAAACAATTGACGATGAGCGAATTAGCCCTCCGCCTGATCCAGCAGGCCAAAGAAGAACGCTGGCTTTGTCTGGATTTAGGGAATTGTGGTATCACAGAGCTTCCTGAATCCCTGTTTGAATTGACTTGGTTAGAGGCGCTAAACTTGGGAGAAAATGTAATCTCTTGGAAAGGATTCGTAGGCAATGGTTTCCAGAGAAAGGAGAAGAACATGTTCACTTGCTTGCCAAACGGCTTTCGATACCTAAACGGCTTGACACACCTAGACTGTTTGGGAGTTCCCCTTAAAGATATAGATGTTGTTCAAGCTCTCACAGAGCTCGAATATTTAGATGTATCTCAGACTTCTATAAGCGATTTAACACCATTAACTGAGTTAAAAAGTTTAAAATCACTCAGTTTTAGCTCTACGGAGGTATCAAACCTGACACCTATTTCAGGCCTAGTTAAGCTGGAGGTTCTATGTTTCGATTGCACTAACGTTCACGATCTTTCTCCACTTACGAATCTTTCGTCATTAGAAGCCATTTTTTTCTACGAGAACCCTATCACTGATCTTCAGCCCCTGTCAACACTAACACAACTCAAGGGCCTCCATTTTGCAAGCACTCCAGTGCATGATCTCCAACCCATCTGGTATCTCAAAGAATTACGCTCTCTTTCTTTAGGCGGCAAAATCAACAAATTTCCCCGTTTCATTCTTCAACTTGAAAAGCTGGAAGGCTTGGAACTTTTAGGCTGTTCAGTAGGTGATATTCCTGATGAATTTCACGATATAGAGGACGAAGCACACTGCTTATCCAATGTTCGCAATTGGTTCAAGGCCTTAGAACGTGGCGAAGTTCTGAATAACGAAGTCAAGATTGTGCTAATTGGAAATGGCACAGTTGGAAAGTCAAGCCTCATGGAGCGCTTACTTTATGATTCATTTGCCCCCGGTCTACCTTCCACACATGGTATTGAAATCGATTCATGGTCGATCTCCCTTGCTGATGATAGTCAAGTAAAAACATGGTTTTGGGATTTTGGAGGACAAGATATTTATCATGCAACTCACCGCTTGTTCTTACGTACAAAGGCCCTCTTTCTCTTGGTATGGGATGCTGAAACCGAACAAAGACACCGCTACGCAGAGGAAATTGGCGGCACCCTGATTCCCTTCCAGCATGAGCCACTCGCGTACTGGCTTGAGTATACGTGGGTACTGGGCGATGGAAGTCCGGTCATCGTGGTGCAAAATAAAACGGATCGCGATGGCGAACAGTATGCGTCGCGCGATCTACAAGAAAAGTACCCTAACCTCAAATTTTTTCGAAACGTGAGTGCTGCCACGGGTCGTGGCTTGTCGCAGTTGAAGGAAACCATGGTGGAAACACTTGCGGAAATGCCGGAGTTGCAACAAAAAATGCCGGAGTCGTGGTACAATGCTCGTGCACAAGTACGCGTACTGTCAGATAAGCAAATCTCAGTAGCTCGGTTCACAGAACTTTGTACATCACAAGGCGTGCCTGAAGAGGAAGTCCCCACACTACTCTATTTTTTCCACGAAACAGGCGTCTTTTTTCATCGTAAGGGCATATTTCATGACCAGATCATTCTCGACCAACAATGGGCTATCAATGCGGTTTACACCCTTTTCGACCGAGAAAAGGTTTATCATGAGTTGCTAGGCAAGCAAGGTCGATTCACATTGGCCTATCTTCAACAACGAGCATGGCAAGAGTTCTCCAAAGAAGAGTGTGAATTATTTATTTCTTTCATGGAGAGCTGTGAAATCTGTTTTTGCCTGGATAGCCCTTACGATCCAAATGCTACCTACCTAGCTCCTGCGTTACTACCAAAAACACGCCCCTCTGTAATCCACTTTGCTCCCGCTGATCTTTATTTTCAGTATCGGCATCAGTTTTTACATTCGGCGCTCATCCAACGATTTATTGTACGTACAGGCCGCCTTTCAAAGCAGCATTTGCTCTGGCGAAATGGTATTGAGCTTTCGTGGGACGGCAATGAAGCATTGGTAGAAGCACGACCCGATGATAAAACCATCAACATCCTCGTTCGTGGACCGCAAGCCCAGCTGCTGCTCGACCTGATCCGAAAGGAATTTGACAACATGCACGAAGCGAAGCAATTCGTTACCGAATGGGTTTCAGTCGATGGCAAGCGATACGTGGATTTAAAAGTATTGCGTGATTACACTCAAGAAATAGATTGGGACAAAGTACCCGACGAACACAATAAGCCTGTTTTGATCAAGGATTTGACGGTTTACCTGCAAGCTCCATCAGAGTTTACACAAACACTCTACGAAATCAACCAAACGCAAATGCTTTATCTCTTATGCACACGCCTACCCGGAATATTTCCAGGTGTTTAAAAAAGATTTTGAAGCGAACGTAGGCAACCTTCCTTTCGCCGACATCCAGGTCTACACCGACGAACAAATTCCGCTTGGAGAAAACTGGCACGAGGCGCTGCAAACGGAAATTCATGCCTGCGACTTTGCCATTCTGCTGGTCAGCGATCAGTTCATGCACTCGAAATACATCAAGGAAGAAGAGGTAGCAAAGTTGTTTACGCGAAAGGAGAAGGAAGGCATCTTGGTCGTGCCGGTTTACTTTTACTCCTGCCGCTTTTACGATTGGAAAGTATTGAGCAAAAATCAACTTTTCAAACCGCTCGGGGCCGATTATGGTCGAGCCGACCGTGATCCTAAAAAACGCTTTTGCTATGCGGACCTAGTTCGCCTTGATTCCGTGAATGGCGTTAGAATTCCCCAACCCAATCCGGATCGGGGAAACTACATGATGGATTTTGTAGAGAAGCTGGAACCGCAGTTGAAAGCGTTGGCCAACAGCAAAAAATAAAACTGTCATCCCGACCAACGTGAGAGATCTCTTTCCAAAAGTTAAAAGATCTCTCACCGCTGCGGCGGACCGCTATCGTTCGAGATGACAGTGAAAGGTAAATCAGTTAGAACGTAGCTGGCGGTTACAAACGACTGCTTAGAATGCGGTGTCGGTGACGTTCACGAGGCCATTGAGGGTCTGGCTCAGGATGCGCTTGTTGGTCGCGCCGCTGAAGCGCTGCACCAGTTCGCCGTCTTTGAAGACGAGGAGCGTCGGCACACCGCGCACGCCGAAGGCCACCGTGGTTTCCGGATTCATGTCGACGTCGAGTTCGGCGATGGTGGCGAGGCCCTGGTAGTCGCGGGCGAGTTCCTGCATGATCGGAGCCATCATTTTACAGGGGCCGCACCACTCGGCACCCAGCTCGACCAGCAACACGCCGTTCTGATTTTTTATGTCCTGGAAGTTTTGGTCGGTCAGTTCCACCAACCCGTGCGATTCGGTTTTCATGAGTTTGAAAGTTGAGTTTCTACTTCTTGATACCGAAACGCGCCGAAAATCACCCGGAGGGAAAGAAAAAAGTTGCGGAGACGCAGCAGCCAGGTGCAGGGGTTATCGCTCTGCCACCTTCCGGATCTGCTGGATGCACTTGTACTTCTGATTGCTGGCCGTGTGCTTGTTTTTCCAGCCCATCGTGTGCATCAACTCCTCCATCGGCTGCTCCTGAAAATAGAGCGACTGCAACACCTGCTGGCAATGGTCGGTGATGTGCGTGAGCCAGGTGTGAACGGCCGTTTCGCGTTCTGGCTCGGCCGGTTCGGGGGTCTGCCACGCCTGCTGGTCGTGGAGCGCCGCCAGCCGTTCGGCGTCGTCGGTCGTAATCCACGTTTCGTCGCGCAACTTCTTAAGCCACAGGTTGCGGGCAATGGCGTAGAGAAACGTGTGGAGCGAAGCAGCAAGTTGAAAATTGGGGCGGGCCATTTTCTGATGCAGCACCAGCATGGCTTCCTGAAACAGGTCCTGCGCGTCGTCGTCCTGCCCGCGATTTTGCCGGACCAACCGGGCAATGGCCGGATACGCCTGCGCGTACAGCGCTTCGTACGCGGCAGCCTCTCCGGCACGGAGGTCGGCCAGCAATTGCGTCTGACAAGGAGGATGCGGTCTTTCCATCATACCTGCTTTATACCCAAACGGACCTGAGAATCACCCGGGCAAGGTAAATAAATTTACGGTTGTGCCCTACGGTACCCTGTATGCAGGAACCCAACCGGACCAGGTGCGTACATAGAGCAGTTTAGTCATCACACCTTTACCTCTCATGAACATTTCTTTGCAAGACGCGCAGGCGGCCGTTCAGGCCGCGGTGGAAAAATCGCAATCGCTGAATCTGAAAATGAACATTGCCGTCGTCGACAGCGGCGCAAACCTGGTGGCGTTTGCCCGGATGGATGGCGCCTGGCTCGGCTCGATCGACATTGCGATCAAAAAGGCCAAGACGGCCCGCTTCTTCGACATGCCGACCGGCGACATCGGCCAGCTTTCGCAACCGGGCGGCTCGCTGTACCACATCGAACATTCGAACGGCGGCCTGATTTCGTTTCCGGGCGGCATTCCGATCAAAAACGGCGAAGGCACCATCGTCGGGGCCATCGGCGTATCGGGCAGCACCGTTGAGGACGACCATACCGTGGCGCAGGCCGGTGTAGAGGCCCTCGGGTAAACGGCCTTCCGAAAGGGATTGTATGCGAAAGGAGTTGTGGTCGGATGCTGCCGACTACGGCTCCTTTTTCGCTTCGGTTCCCGCCGCTTCTTCCCTTTTCCCCCGCGGGAGGTGGGGTATAAACCCTGCGTGTGGTGTACCTTTACAGAGGACGCTCCCGCCGGGAGGCTTTCCGGAAACCCATTCCTCATTTTTTACCAGATGATGCAAGACCACCTCTCCCCCGTTCAGCCGCGCCGCGTTGCCGACTCAAAACGCATCCACGTCGGGCCGATGGACGTGGCCGACATTTTGTTCGACGATACGTTTGCGGGGTTCTGGGATTGGGAAATTGCACACAAGTGGCGGCAGGACGACCAGCGTTTCCGCACGTTGCTGGGCTACGAACTGCACGAACTGGGCACCGACCCCGATGCCTGGCGGAAGCTGATTCATCCTGACGACTACCCGGTGGTGGTCGAAACGTTTCAGAAACATGTGGACACCCACGGGCGACACCCCTACAGCCACACGTGCCGCTACCTCCGCAAAGACGGTTCGCACATCGAGCTTTTCTGTCACGGCACCGTCCACCAGTGGGATGCCAAGGGCCAGCCGCTGCGCATGAGGGGGTACTACATCAACCTGACGTCTACCTCGACCCAGACGCGGCATCACGTCACGGCGCAGACCGAACGCCTCAACCTGATTATGCAAGGCGTGGACGTGGGCCTCTGGGACTTCCAGATTTCGAGCGGAAAAGCGTGGTGGTCGCCCCACTTCTACGAACTGCTCGGCTACTCGTTCGAAGAACTGAAGGCCAGTCAGGACTACTTTATTTACCTGATGGTGCACCCGACCGACCGTGAGAAGCTGTTGCACGCCCTCCACCGGCATTACGAGTACAAAGATCCACTGCACCTGCAGTTGCGCATCCGCAAAAAGGACGGCCAGTACGAGTGGTTCGACCTCTCGGGGCAGGCGCAATGGGACCACGCCGGCACGCCAAAACACATCGTGGGCCTTATCCGCAACATTCAGCTCGAAAAGCAGCAGGAACAGCAGTTGCAGCAGCGCGAGTTTCAGTTGCAGGAGACCAGCCGCATTGCGCACATCGGGGCGTGGGAAGTGGACGTGCTCGCCGGCGAAATCCTCTGGACCGACGAAGTATACAAGATTCACGAACTGCCCACCTCCTACCATCCGACCCTCGAAGAAGCGTTCGAGTTTTTTGCGCCGGCCTCGCGTCCGGTGCTGGAACGGGCGTTTTCGCGTACCATTACGCACGGCGAGCGCTACGATCTGGAGCTGGAGTTTGTCACCGCCAAGGGGCAGCACCGCTGGGTACGAGCCATCGGCGAACCGGTATTCGACTCGCGGGGCAAAGCCGTGAAAGTGCGCGGCGTATTTCAGGACATCGACCGGCAAAAGCAAAACGAGCTTCAGTTGCAACAGCACGTGACCCGCCTGACCACCCGTAACGGCCAGCTGGCCGACGCCACGCACCAGCTTCACCAGCACGCACAGCAACTGGACACGCTGCTGGCCCGCTACGCACACGCCGCCGAGCCGTCCGAACAGCAGCAGGTGGTCGCGCAACTGCACCAACTCGCACAACAGTTTCAGGCCGCGTTACAGGAACTGGATCAGGCGACCCACGCCGATCCGACCTGAGCCTGACGCCACCGTCCACTTCCTTTCGGGTTTAGTGTAACGCGTGCGCATCACACGCAGCGCCTCGGCTCGCGCTTATTTTCGCATTTCCGTCGGCCGATTGGGTTGTTCCTGAAAAAAGAGCGCTCTTGTAAGGTATAAACCTGCACCGGAGCGATTCTTTCTCGGTGCAACTCTATTTGTCTACTGACCCATTTTTTTATGCATTTCCCGAAAGTTTCACCTCTCTTACTCCTGTTGCTGCTGTCCTGGCACACGTACGCGCAGGAAGTCAACACCACCCCCATCGCCTTTCCCGGTGCCGAAGGGTTCGGCCGCTTCACCACCGGCGGGCGAGGCGGGCGGGTGATCTACGTCACCAACCTCAACGATTCCGGCGAGGGCAGCCTGCGCGACGCCATCGGGCAGAGTGGTGCCCGCACCATCCTCTTCCAGGTGTCGGGCATCATCGAACTGCGCTCGGACCTGCGCATCAAAAACGGCGACGTGACCATCGCGGGGCAGAGCGCCCCCGGCGACGGCATCTGCCTGAAAAACTATTCGGTGACGGTCGACGCCAACAACGTCATCATCCGTTACCTGCGCTCGCGCATGGGCGACGAAGCGCAACACGAGGGCGACGCCATCTGGGGCCGTAACCGGCGCGACATCATCATCGACCACTGTTCGCTGAGCTGGAGCACGGACGAGACAGCTTCGTTCTACGACAACGCCCGCTTCACCATGCAGTGGTGCATCCTCTCCGAAAGCCTGCGCAATTCGGTCCACGACAAAGGCACACACGGCTACGGCGGCATCTGGGGAGGCCACGGCGCGAGTTTTCACCATAATTTGCTGGCGCACCACGACAGCCGCAATCCCCGCATGAACGGCGCGCGCTACTCGAACCGCGCCGACCTGGAACTGGTCGATTTCCGCAACAACGTGGTTTACAACTGGAGCGGCAACAGCGGCTATGCCGGCGAAGGCGGCCGCTACAACTTCGTCAACAACTACTACAAGCCCGGCCCGGCTACCAGCTCGAGCAAGGCGGACCGCATTTTTTCTCCGAATCCCGACAACGGCGGCAACGCCCAGGCCGAAGGCGTCTGGGGCACGTTTTACGTCGACGGCAACTACGTATTCGGCACACCCGCCACCACGGCCGACAACTGGCTGGGCATCGACCCGAATCCGTCGAGCAAAGACAAGGCGGAACTGAAGTCGGATACCGCCTTTGCCAAGGGGCAGATCACGACCCATCCGGCCGAAGACGCGTTTGCGCAGGTATTGGCCTACGCCGGTGCCAGCCGCAGCCGCGACACCGTCGACCGCCGCATTGCCCGCGAAGTGGAAGAAGGCTCGTATACGTTTGAAGGCTCGAACGGCAGCACCAACGGCCTGATCGACACGCAAAGCGACGTCGGCGGATGGCCCACCTACGAAAGCACCGAAGCCCCGACCGACAGCGACGGCGATGGCATGCCCGATGCCTGGGAAGAAGCGCACAAACTGGACAAAGACGATCCGGCCGACGGTGCCACCTACGCGGTCGGCAACGCTTACACCCACCTGGAAATGTACCTCAATAGCCTGGTGGAAGACCTCACGGCCCTGCAAAACGAGGCCGGCACGCCCAACTACGTCGACGACTTTGTGACATCGGCGGCCCGCAACACGCTCGACGCACGTACCATCACGCTCTACCCGAATCCTTCGTCAGGCCAGCAATTCACCGTCGAGGTGGGCGCTACCAACCGGATTCGGACGGTGCGGATTCTGCGGCCCAACGGGCAGGTGCTTTACGAACAGACGGGGCTGCACCGGGCTTCGATCGACATTCCGGCCCGCCTGGCACGCGGCTTCTACTACGTCGTGCTGACGACCGACCAAGGACAAGCCACCAAAAAACTGGTCGTGCTGTAACCGACCCAACCGCTCGTTACGCAAAAAAGGCGGGAAGTCGTGAACTTCCCGCCTTTTTTATAATCCGTTTCTGTATCGGCTACAGGTCGGAACCGCCCATGCCGATCACTTGCAGCAACTCGGCCGAAAAGCCGGCTTCCTGCAACAGATTTTCGACCTGTTGCGGGTCAACGTCGTTGCCGGTAATCGACAGAATGTGGTCGGCATCGTCGGTATCGACGTTCCACTGGCTGATATTTTCTTTCTTATCCAGCATCGGCGTGACGGTCGCCACGTTTTCTTCACTGGTCAGGTTCGTTTTAAATTTCAGAAGTTCCATAAGCATGTTTCGTTATCATGGGACGGCGGGCTCACCTTTAACGGCGGGACCTCTCTTTCTTTTACTGCCGCAACGTGCCTTAGGTTTCCCGGTCGGCCCGCTTAGTAACTGAAGCCCAGCTTGTCCAGGCCGTTTTTGACTTCCGGCGCTGACATAAACAAATCCCACAACAGGCCGGTGCGGTGGTTTTCGATCATCACCGGAATGGGCCCCTGGTCAATGGCCAGATAGGAATTGCCGTACCAACCTTCCGTTACGTTGAAGGCATCGTAAAACCCGTAATCGCCCCAGAGTTTATCGCCCACTTCGTAGTAGAAAAACTTCATGGCCTTCATCGATTCGTCCGGCGTGTAGGGAAAGGACGACAACGCCGCCGTCGGGGTGATGACGCCCAGGTCGTTCGTCGGCGAGTGGGCCGAGTATCCCTGGTGGTTGTCGCTGGCCGTCAGGCCCCAGCACGAGTCGCTGTAGCTTACAAAATTCTGCGGATTGTCCACACCATAGGCGTGGTTGATCCGCGAGTGATTCACGTTCTGCGTCCAATAATCCGCGTACGGATCGCTTAGGTTCCGCGGGTCAAGCCCCAGAAACGAGTAGTGGGCAAAAAACAGCGGGCCGCCGTAGTCGTAGCCGACGGGGAGGGTGATGTCGTAAAACGATTTCCCGTTGACGATGCCGCCGTTGCGCGCCCAACCGTTCGTGTAGACCGACTTTTCGATGGTGTGGGTGGGCGAAGCCGCCGCCAGCACGTAGACGATCAGTGCTTCGTTATAGCCCGCAATGGGCATGTTCATGGCCCATTCTTTGTCGGGTGACCAGTGCCAGTACAGCACGTCCTGCCCACCGCGCGTGTACCAGTCCCACTCGACTCCCTGCCAGAGCGTGTTGATGCGGTCGATCAGCGCCTGTTCGGTCGCGTCAGCCGCATCGAGGTATTGTCGGACCGTCAGGAGTCCCTGCACCAGGAACGCGGTTTCGACCAGATCGCCGCCGTTGTCATTGGTGCTGAAAGGCTGCACACGGCCACTGTTGCCGTCGATCCAGTGCGACCACGCACCGTGAAAGCGGTCGGTCCCTTCCAGGAAGGTGAGGATCTGGTCAAACCGGTCGAGGCCTTCCTGCCGGGTAATGAACCCTCGCTCGATGCCGACGATGAGCGCCATCAGTCCAAAGCCCGACCCACCCGACGTGACCGTGTTGCCCGACGTGTTCCGTTCGCGGGCCATGCCGCTGGCCGGGTGCGCAAACTCCCAGAAGTAGCCGAACGTCTTTTCCTGCACCAGCGTCAGCAGCGCGTCGTCGCTGAGCAGCGGAAACTGCGGCTCGGCGGCCTTGGTGGTGTAGAACGTCCGACTGAAACCGGCAAAGGCTTCCCCTTTTTCGCCCTTCAACTGATTGGTCACCACCAACTGGTAACGGTTCAGGTGATCGAGGGGCGCGCTGGTGGTCAGGGTCAGCGTCTGGTTGTCGTTCGTCAGCGACAAGGTAGAGGCCCCTACTTTGGGACCGTTGAGGTAGACCAGGTTGGGCGTCAGACCGGCCGGATTGAGCGGGCGCGAAAAGTTCAGGATAATTTCGGGTTGCAGCGGCACGTCTACAAAGCGAGCGCTGCCTTCCACCTTCCGTTCGCTGATGAACAGCGATTCCAACGTCAACGCCCCCTGTTCGGTACGAAACTGTACGGCAATCCCCTGAAACGTTTCGCCATTCGCCCCTTTGATGGCTTCGGAAACCACCAGCGTATAAACCGTATTCTCCTGCAACGCCGAATCGGGTTGGAACGAAACGGTCCGGTCGTTGTCCAGGTACGCAAATGTGCCCTCGACCGGCGTGGCCCCTTCCGCCAGCGCCACCGCCGTCGGTACGGTCTGGGTGTTCAGCGCGCTCGAAAAGGCGATAATGACCGGCTGGTCGGTAGGGGCGCCGGTGGTTTCCGCACCAACGTCCAGCACCAGGGAGCGCGTTCCCACCCGAATGGCCGACAGTTGCAGCGTACCGGGGGCCACCGGGGGCTCTTCCTCTTCTTTACAGCCCACCAGCATAGCCAGCAGCAAGAGCCACAGCAAGCCCCCCCGCCCTGCGTACAACAGCGAGGAGCGTAACGAATGAAAACAGGGTTTTGGGTAAGTAAAAAGCGTCATGGTGGTAGAACGTAAAAAAAAGGTTTCCGGTCTGCACCAGAAACCTTTTGTGAAAAATGACAAAAGAGGCCGGATTAAGGTTTTTCCGAGTTGTACATCAGCTCGATTTCCTGGGCAGTCAGGGGCGTATGGAAAATTCGAACGTCGTCCATTTGTCCTTTGAAGTGGTTGGAGGTAGGAATGTCGTACCCGCCCCACGGTTCGGCATCCCACAGCGTGCCGCCCCGCGACTGGATGAAACCAAACGCTAGCACCGGCTCAACATCGGGCTCGGAACCGCCGTATTTCAATCCTTGAACAGTTCTTTCTTTCGCATCGTCAGGCCACAGGTTAAAGTTATCTTGTTGCATCAACTGTCCATTAATATAGAGACGACGCGTTTTTTCCGCCTGAGTATACGTATAGACGATGTGCGCCCACTTGTCTTTTACCAGCGACGATACGCCACCCGAACCGCTCAAATCTTTGCTAACTTCTGTACCCTGCCAACCTCCGTTGTCTTTGGTTTTGCCCTCACCATTGAACGAAAGGTTGCCGCCTGTACCGGTAGTGCCATCACCATACAGGTATTGTACCGGCAGTTGAATCGATCCGTAGCTGGAAGGAATCTCCATCTGGAAACCATAAAACGCCCCCAGTCCGATCACAAAGTGACCCGCCGGGTTACCGCTGGCATCCACGTGGCCATCCGAATTGGTCTTCACCCACATGCTGAGTGTGAAATCTTCGGTGTTCATCAGTTGGTCGCCGTTGGGCACCTCGATGATGCTGGCGTCGCCGTCGAACGTAGCGGCCTGACCGGCAGCGGCGTTACGGGAATCTGTGTACGTGATGGCTACCGCATCGGAAGCGTTGTAGCTGCCCATTTCGTCGTTGGCGTTGCCTTCGAACGTCCAGTGCGCCACCACGCCCGACGGCGCAAAGGTGCCCTCGGTGGTGAACGAACGGGTTACTTCGGTCAAGGCCAGTCCGTCGGTCGACATCAGGCCCGCGCCCAGTTTCAGGGCGTATTGCGTACCGGTTCCCAGCTCTTCGGTGGGCGAAATGGTGATCGTGCTGCCGGAAGGCGTAATGGTCAGCGGTACGCTGGCGTTGTCGTAATTTCGGGTCAGCGTGATGTTAGTGCTGTCGACGGTGGCCGGGTCGACGTTGGTCGAGAAGGTAGCCACGATGTCGGCATCGGGTGCGACGTCGCTCGGGCTGGTGGCCGCGTTCAGATCGGCGTCGCCGGCCATCAGCGAACTGAGGGTGAAGGCGGTCGGCTCGTCATCTTTTTTACAACTCACCAGCACAACGGCCAGTAGAGCAAACGCCAGAAGGCGTGTGGAAATCCAATGTAGGTGATTCATACAATAGAAACGATTATACATTTTGGTAGATAGGTTACTTGCTTATTGCCAGTTTGGGTTCTGTTCGATGGTTCCCTGCGACAGGTCAATCTCGGTCTGCGGAATGGCCAGCAGGTTGTGCTTGCCTTCCACGTAGCCCAACGGCCCCAATACCGTGGCCGCACGGCCGGTCCGCACTAGATCGAAGAAACGGTGGCTTTCCATCGCCAGTTCGTGGCGACGCTCCGTGAAGATGAGGTCGTCCAGCGTAGCGGGGTCGGTTTCGGTGATGTCGGGCAGGATGCCGGAATTGCCGCCCCGTGCGCGGGCCCGCACCTGGTTCAGGTACGTCAGCGCCTCGGCCGACTTGTTGTTCTTGTTCAGCGCTTCGGCCGCCATCAGCAGCACGTCCGCGTAGCGAATCACGCGGCGGTTGTAGCCAAACTGCGTCTGGGTGTTGGTGCCCGGTGTCCAGACTTTCTGGTTGTAGCATTCGATCTGCACCAGATTGCCGTTAGCATCGTACGTTTCGTCCGGTGTGCCACCGTCGCCCTGGATCGTGACGCCGTCGAGCACTTCGCCCAGGTAAATGACCGTTGCGTCGAGCCGCGGATCGCCCGTTTCGAACGAATTTTGCAGGTCGAGCGACGGACGGTTGAAGCCCCAGCCCCGGTTGGGGGTGCCGCGTACGCCCTGCACGTTGCCGTACTGGTTGCCGCCGTTTTCGGTCGCGAAGGGCATCGCCCCGATTTCGTAGACCGATTCCACGCCGTGCTCTCCGTTTACTCCGTTGGCATCTTCGAAGTTAGGCTCCAGGCTGTATTGCCCCGAGTTGATCACTTCCAGC
Source organism: Catalinimonas alkaloidigena (assembly GCF_900100765.1). NCBI lineage: Bacteria > Pseudomonadati > Bacteroidota > Cytophagia > Cytophagales > Catalimonadaceae > Catalinimonas > Catalinimonas alkaloidigena. The sequence continues at coordinate 26,867 of NZ_FNFO01000004.1, forward strand.
GCATACTTCTCGGCGTTGGCGAAGTCGTTACGGAACAGGTACATCTTCGCCAGCAGCGCTTTGGCTGCTCCTTTGGTGGCGCGACCCAGGTCCGCGTCGCTGTAGTCCGATTTTTCGGGCAGCGCGTTGATGGCCGCCAGCAGGTCTTGTTCAATCAGCGCGTAGACCTCGTCGGCCGAGGCGCGGCGCAGGTTAGTTTCCGGAGCGGTGGTGGTCACCAGCGGCACGCCTCCCCAGGCCCGCACCAGATCGAAGTAGAACAACGCCCGCAGGAACCGGGCCTCGCCCACGTAACGGTCGCGCAACCCGGCGTCCATTGCGATGCCGGGCACCAGTTCCACCACCACGTTCGCCCGCTTCACACCCTCGTACAGGGTGTTCCACCAGCGGCTCAGGTTGCCTTCGGTGGGCAGGTAGGTAAAGTTATCGTACGGCAGGGCCGATGAAGCGCCGTCGTCGGGATTGGAGCCTTTCAGGCCGTCGTCCGACATAATGTCCAGAATCGGGAAAAGTCCCTGGTTGAAGCCGCTTTGCCGCTGGACGTTGTAGATCGCGTTGGTGGCCAGCAGGGCATCTTGCTGCGAAACCGGAAAGTTTTCCTGCGTCAGTTCGCCCTGAAGGGGTTTCTCCAGGAAGTCGGAGCAGCCCGCCAGCACGACAAACGCCGCAACCTTGATTCCCGTCGAGAAGAAGTTTTTCAGTATAGTCATGATGGAAATGCGTTTAGAAAGTGACGTTCAGACCCACAGAATAGATGGACGAGACGGGATACGAATCGTTGCCTCCGGAATCGATGCCGTTGTCGATCGAGCTGCTGCTGGCCACCTCGGGCGAGTAGCCCGTAAATTTGGTCAGGGTAAACACGTTTGTGCCGCGCAGGTACACCCGCGCTGAGCGCATTTTGGCCTGTTGGGCGATGGCCTCCGGCAGGGTGTACCCCAGCGTCAGCGTCCGCAGCCGGAGGTAAGACCCGTCCTGCACGAAGTAAGAAGACGGAAGCCAGTTGTAGCCACCGGCCGTAGCCCGTGGTTCGGTGTTGCTGGTACCGGGGCCGGTCCAGCGGTTGATCACGTGCTGCTCGAAGTTGTAGAGGTCGGGCCGAACGGTTTCCTTGATGTTGTAAATCTTGTTGCCGGTCTGTCCCTGAAAATCAGCCGTCAGGTCAAAGCCTTTCCAGCCGAATTCCATGTTCAGGCCGTAGATGAACGATGGAATCGGTGAACCCAGGTAGGTCCGGTCGTCGCTGTTCAACACGCCATCGGCGTTGGTATCGACGAAACGCAGATCGCCCACGCCCGCAGTCGACAGGTGCGGATACGCGTTGAGTTCCTCTTGGGTTTGGAACACGCCATCGACCTGGTAGCCGTAGAACGCACCCAGCGGCAGGCCGGGGCCGGTGGCCGTGGTGATGCCGCCGTTGAACAGCCGATCGCCCGAGCCACCCGTGCCGAACACTTTTAGCGCTTCGTTGTGGATGGTGGTCCCGACGGTCCCGATCCGGTAGGTAAACTCGTTCGCCGCGCCGCTCCAGACCACGTTGTACTCGAACCCGCGGTTCAGCACCTCGGCGGCGTTGTAAGTAATGGTGGCGCCGTCGCCATTGCCCAGGTACCCGGGCACCGGCAGGTTGATCAGGATGCCTTCCGTACGTTTGTTGTAGTAGTCGACCTCCACGTTCAGGCGGTTGCTGAACAGGCCAAATTCCATCCCGATGTCGGTCTGGTACGTGTTTTCCCAGCTCAGGTCAGGGTTGCCGGTTTCGCCGAACGTCGAGCCGGGATACATCATGTCGCCCCGCCCGAAGACCGCTGCCAGGCCGTTTTCGACCCGGGAATACTGCCGGTTGTAGTCGATCTTTTCGTTGCCGATGATGCCCCAGCTTCCCCGTACTTTCAGGTTCGAGAGCATAGGCACCTCCTGCATAAACGCTTCGTTGATCACGTTCCAGCCCACGGCAAACGACGGGAAGTTCCCCCAGCGGTTGTTGTCGCTGAATTTGGAAGAACCGTCGCGCCGGAACGTGGCCGTAAACAGATAACGGTTGTCGAACGTGTAGTTGGCCCGCGCCAGGTACGACATGATCGCGTAGTTCTGACTCAGATCGACCGTGTTTTCGATGGACGTCGAGACGATGTTGTTCGGGTTCAGGTACCAGAAATCGGGATCGTTGCGCAGGATGTCCTGCCCGGCGGCCGCGAAGCGCTCGGAACTCGACTCCTGCATCGTATAGCCGACCACAGCGTTGATGCGGTGCCGCCCCAGCTCTTTCCGATAGTTCAGCGTGTTTTCCCACAGCCACGAGACGCGGTCGCTGTACGACTTGTTCAGGTCGTTGAGGTCGTTCTGCTGCTGCGGCGACACGAAGAACACGGGCGTAAAGCTCTCGGTTTTTGTGTATTGCATGTCGACCCCGAAGCTGGTGCGGAGGGTCAGGCCTTCCAGCAGATCCAGTTCGCCGTAAATGTTGTCGACCGTACGGATGCCGCGCTCAAAGCTGTTGTTGTACTCGATGTCGGCCAGGAAGTTGCCCACACCCGGCACCACCGAGTAGCTGCCGTCGGCCTGGTAGGGCGTCACCACCGGCTGCGAGCGGTAAGCCACAAAGGGCGAGTTGCCCCGCGTGTTCTGCTGGCGGTAGGGCGTAAAGCTCAGGTTGCTCCCGATGCGCGCCCAGTCGGCCAGGTTGTACGTGTTGTTGAACTTGAGGGTCACCCGCTCGTAACTCGATTTCGGAATGATCCCCTGTTGGTTAAAATAGCCCAGGCCAAAATAGTACTGCATCTTTTGCGTAGAGCCGGAGGCCGAAACCTGATAGTTGTGGATCGGCGCATCGCGGAACAGCAGATCCTGCCAGTCGGTGCTGGGCACGGCGCTCACGTTGTTGTAGGTTCCGGGTTTGATTTCGTTGACGACCGTAGCAAACTCCGGCCCGTTCAACAGATCGATGGGCCGTTGCATCCGCTGCATGCTGAATTCGCCCGTCACGTTGAAGGTCGTGCCTTCCTGCCCGCGCGCGCCCTGCCGCGTCGTGACGATCACGACCCCGTTGGCGCCGCGCGACCCGTAGATGGCCGTAGCCGACGCATCTTTCAGTACCTCCATCGATTCGATGTCGGCCGAGTTCAGGTAGTCGATGTTATCGAGAATCACGCCGTCGACCACGTAGATGGGGCTGGCGTTGTTGAACGTGCCCGTCCCGCGGATGCGCACGACCGTGCCCGAGCCGGGTGCGCCGTTGGTGCTGGTCACCTGCACACCCGATACCTTCCCCTGCAGGGCCTGGGTGGGCGATACGGCCGGCACTTTGGTCAGGTCTTCGCCGCGCACGGACGACACCGATCCCGTCAGGTCCGACTTGTTCACCGTTCCGTAGCCGATCACCACCACGTCTTCCAGCGTCTGGGCGTCGGTTTGCATCACCACGTCGATGGTTGACTGGTTGCCCACCGGAATGGTCTGGGTCTGAAAGCCAATGAACGAAAATACGAGCGTATTTTCTTCGGGAGTGAGGGTAATCGAATAATTGCCTTCGATGTCGGTTGTGGTCCCTTTGCTGGTTCCTTCGACAATCACATTCGCGCCGGGCAGTCCTTCACCGTCCTCGGCGGTGGTAACTCGTCCACTTATCGTCTTGGTTTGCGCTAACGCCACCGACAGGGGTAAGAGGCAAGTCACGAGAAACGTAAAAAAATACTTCATGGTAGATAGGTTGGTAATACCACCCTGGCGGTCGGTGCACAACACGCCGCCAAACTGGTGACGAACTAGTTACAATAAGAGCATGTGCAAACGATTGAATTAGACTACGTTACCTGAATTACGTAACCCGTTTACAATCAGTTGCCTCCCCGATTTGCCGGCCGTGACGGCTGTCGACGCACCGGCCTACAGGGGACAGACCCTGTGGCACCCGTACGGCGCTTAGCGGCAAAATGTTGTTCCCGGAGGGGCAAAACGCGAAAAAGAAAGGAAGTTGAGGCCGAAGCCTCCACGGACTTCGAAGCACGCACGGTGATGTGGTCACAGGCGGTATTCCGGCGGCACGAAAGCAACAGAGTTCCTGTGTTGTCGATCAGGTACATAAAAACGTAGGTCGAAAAAAGCGGCGGCAAAGATAGAGCGTCCCCTCACAGGAAGGGGCCATTTTTAGTCTTACCAGGCGTTTTTTTCGTGCAACCGCCGAGCCGTTCCGCTAAAAATAATTTCCGGCCCCAGTAGGTTGCCCCGCCCGACCCCCTTCTTACCTGCGCTGTCCCCGCCGGGCGGCAGGCGCGTCGGCTATGCAAGCGTTTACGTAACCGCAACCGGCCCGATGCTTTATATTGCGCTCAAAACCACTACCCCATGCGTCTTTTCCATACCACCCGGGGAGCAATCCTCGAACAAAACGACCACTTCTGGCAGCTTCCCGACTCGTCGTGGGATGCGCTCATCAACCGCGACGACCTTCCTGACCATCTGCAACAGTACATTGCCGAACATCCGGCCGATGCGCAGGCCCCCTCGGCCAGCGAACTTCTGCCCCCCATCGGGCAACAGGAAGTGTGGGCCTCGGGCGTGACCTATTACCGGAGCCGCGAAGCCCGCATGGAAGAGTCGGAGGCCGTAGGCGGCGGTAGTTTTTACGACCGCGTGTACCACGCCGATCGCCCCGAGCTGTTTTTTAAAGCCACGGCCGCCCGAACGGTCGGGCCGGGTGGTACGGTCAACATCCGCACCGACTCGACCTGGAACGTGCCGGAACCAGAACTGACCCTTTTTGCCACTTCGAACGGAAAAATTGTGGGCTACACGGTGGGCAACGACATGAGCTCGCGCAGCATCGAGGGCGAAAATCCGCTGTACCTTCCTCAGGCCAAGTCGTACGAAGGCAGCGCCGCCCTGGGGCCTTGCTTGTTCGTCACCAGCACGCCGCTTCCGCCGTCTACCGACATTCAACTGGTGATTTTCCGGGAGCAGGAGAAAGTGATTGACGAAACGATCAAACTGGAGCAGATGAAGCGCACCCCGGCAGAACTCGTCGATTATTTATTTCATTCCCTGCGTTTCCCACACGGCTGTTTTCTGATGACCGGCACCGGCATCGTCCCCGACAACTTTACGCTGCAACCCGGCGACGAAGTGCGCATCAGCATTCAGGGGATCGGCACCTTGGTCAACCCCGTGGGGGTGGTCGGTAAGCCGAACAGGGTAGTGTAGCGAGCAAAATGAGTGAGTGGCGCAAAGCGCAGGGTCCAACGTGGGCAGTTAGCGAAGTGTGAGGTGTTCATCGCCGTGAAGCGGGCACATCGCCACCAACGCCCTTCGATCTTTAAGCTTAGCACGCTGAACTCATAACCACGCCGAACGCTCCTCCACTTGCTTACCCGAGCATTTGCCCGCTCCATCTGTAATTTAAAAATCTGAAATCTGACTTTTACCTCATGCAACTGACTGGAAAAAACCTGATCGGGTTGATCGATACAGCCGAAGGGGCTCACACCTTTACGGGCGTGGACGCCACGCTGGGCACCGAACTGCCCACCACGTTCTACGAAGCGACCGACGCGGAAGTAGACCGGGCGGTGGTGCTGGCCGACCGGGCCTTCGCCACCTACCGCCGGAAAAGCGGCGCCCAGAAAGCCGACTTCCTCGAAAAAATTGCCGACGAAATTATGGCGCTGGGCGATGCGCTGCTGGAGCGGTGTCATCAGGAAACGGCGCTGCCCCTCGGCCGTCTGCAGGGCGAGCGCGGCCGTACATGCGGCCAACTGCGCCTGTTTGCGGAACTGTTGCGCGAGGGCTCGTGGGTAGAAGCCCGGATCGATACGGCCCTGCCCGACCGCCAGCCCCTGCCCCGCCCGGATTTGCGCCAGATGCTGATTCCGCTGGGTCCTGTGGCGGTGTTCGGGGCGAGCAACTTCCCGTTGGCTTTTTCGGTGGCGGGTGGCGATACCGCTTCGGCGCTGGCCGCCGGCTGTTCGGTGGTGGTAAAGGCCCATCCGGCGCACCCCGGAACGTCGGAGATGGTCGGGCGCGCGATCCGCAAAGCGGCGGAAGCCACCGGCATGCCCGAAGGCGTCTTTTCCCTGGTGCATGGGGGCATCGCGCCCGGCACCAAACTGGTAGGCCATCCGCTCATCAAAGCGGTGGGATTCACCGGCTCGTTCCGGGGAGGAAAAGCCCTGTACGACGCGGCCGTTCGCCGGCCGGAGCCCATCCCGGTCTATGCTGAAATGGGCAGCACCAATCCTGTTTTTGTGTTGCCGGGGGCATTGAAAGAGCGCGGCGCGGCACTGGCCCAGGGACTGGCCCAATCCGTCACGCTGGGCGTCGGGCAATTTTGCACCAATCCCGGCGTCGTGGTGGTCGAACAGTCGGACGAAGCCGAGGCCTTTTTAAAGACCACCGGCGAACAACTGGCGAACGTCGCCCCCACACCGATGCTCACCAGCGGCCTGTTGCAGGCGTACCACAAGGGCATTGAAGGCCTCAAGAAGATGGAAGGCGTGGCGGTTATGCAGGCCAACGTGGCGGATGGCGCCACCCTGGCCCCGGCCCACTGGCTGCGCGCTTCGGTGCAAACGGCGCTGCGCCACCCGGAACTGACGGAAGAGGTATTCGGGCCTTCGTCGGTCGGGCTGGTGGCCGAGCGCAAAGAAGAGTTGTACGAATTTGCGCGGCAACTGCACGGGCACCTTACGGCGACCCTGCACGCGACCGAAGCGGATCTGGCCGAATACCGTGACCTGGTCGCACTTCTGGAACAAAAGGTCGGTCGGCTGATCGTCAACAGTTTTCCGACCGGCGTGGAGGTGAGCCATGCCATGAACCACGGCGGCCCTTACCCCGCAACGACCGACGTCCGCACCACCTCGGTCGGCACGCAGGCGATCAAACGGTTCGTGCGGCCCCTCTGTTACCAGGGCTTCCCGTCGGCGGCTTTGCCGGAGGCGTTACAGGACGCCAACCCGCTCAACCTCTGGCGCCTGGTGAACGGCGAATGGAGCAAAGAAGCGATTTAAATTTTTCGCACAGTACCCACGCAGCCTGTCGGGAATATCGCTTTCCCGACAGGCTGCGTGCGTTTGGACCCGTTCCGGTAACGTGCGTGACTTCATGCGCTTCGAAGCGGCGCGCGATTCACTTTCTTATTCCGGCTGCATCCTTCTGAAAGTCAGACTGATGCGTCCTTGATCCGTATCGGTGCGCGGGATGGCGTGTTGCCATTCGTGCTGAACGCGCTGCGTCATGTAGAGCAGCGATCCGGCAGGCAGCGGAACGTCATGCGTGAGCGTGGGATCGGCAATATTCCGGAAGCGCAAGGTACGGCATTCGCCCAGGGACACGATGGCTACCCCCGTATCGGGCGCGAGGATGTCGGTCTGGTCCGAATGGTAACCCATTTTAGAGCGGCCATCCCGGTAATAATTGAGCAAACAGTTGTTCGGCCGAAACCCCAGGGTTCTCTCCAATGCGTCACACACGGACGCCAGTGCCGGGGGCATGGGCTGAAACGGATAGTGGACCTGCGAGTAATTGTACGCCACGCCAAAGCTGGCCGTCTTACGAGCCGCCATGCGTTCGTCCCAGGCAATTTGGGTTTCTAAATACCTGAATAGGTCTTCGGGATGATCCAGAAAACGGTCCCGATACGTAATACCGTCCATCGTTTATGGAAATAGGGTGGGCAACACGCCGAACTTCATCAGGAGCATCGCACCGATGAGGAACAGCAAAATGAGGAGGTGAGGCCGGAGGGTGACGCCACCCAACTGCGCGAGACGGGCTTTGATGTGCTCCTTGTCGTCCAGCTCGTCGGTGACCGATTCGATGGTGCGTGCGGCCTGTTTTAGGTAGAGGTTATTGCCGAGGAAGCCCATCAGGAAAGCCCAGGCCACCATTTCAGCATTGCCGATGAACTCGATGGTGGCTTCCGACAGGTGCAACCGCATCCACAGGGACGATTCCAGGGCGGACGACAACAGGATCAGGCCCAGGAGCACCACCATCGGGCGGTACATTTTCCGGTACAGCATCCACGACAGCCCGAACACAAAAGCAAAGACGTTGAAGGTGTACGTGCGGCCGTCGCCATATTCTTCCACTTTTTGCCAGTAGTAGTCGGCACTCTGGCCAAAATACGCCCGAAAGTATTCTTCCCGGTCCAGGGCCTCCTGATCTTTCTGTTCTTCCATCGCTAAACCATTAAGTCACTGCAAACAAACGCCCCAAACCCATCGAAAGCGGCAGGAGAATCAACACCATGAGGCCGTATTGCCATCCCGCAAAAACCGTTGCCAGCGCGGCATCGAGCACAATGAGGGAAATCACCCCGGCTTTGACGGCCTTCCCGATGTTTTGCGGGGCGGCATCGCGCAGCGCACGGAGCAGCGGCGGAAAAATAAGGTAGCCAAAAAGGACTACAAAAAACAGCACGGTGTAGAGGGAATCTTCCGTGAAAGCGAGCGTCAGAATGGACAACACAACCAGTCCGTACAGCGCCAGACCACCACGCAGGGCGGGTTGGTTTTCGCCGTGTACTTCGCCGCGGCTGATCATGGTAATGGCGGCGATGTAAACGATCGGAATCAGGGCCAGGTACCACCGCTCGTACAGCATGGCGGGGATGGCACTCATGCCCAGCAGGAGGTTGACGCCGCGGCACAGGCCCATGTTCAGCGGTCCGAACCACGATTGGTGTTTCCCCCAGGCGTCGTAAAGCACCACCAGCACGCAAATGAGCATGGCCAGTCCGGCGCTCAACAACGACACTTGTCCCGCCGTGACGATGCCCGCCAACAGCAGCCCGCCGCCCAGCAGTTGCGCACCCGTTTCGGTGGCGTCACCCCGTGGAATGGGTCGCTCCGGTCGTTCGGTGCGGTCCAGTTCGGCGTCGAAATAGTCGTTCAGCACCACCCCGCCGCCGTACAGGCAGACGGTCGACACGATCAGCCAGCCCAGGGTGCCCCAGCCGACTTCCTGTTCTACCAGGGCCGCTCCTGCCCCCGAGGCGGCATAGCCCAGCAGAATATCGGCCACGGCCGTCACCAGATTGGCGGGGCGCATCAGTTGCAGGTAAGCCCAGAGACGGCGTTGCATAAACAATGAGTTGAAGAATGAGGTTGAAACCAACGGCAGACTGCCGAGGCAGGGATGCTACACATTTCCTTTTTTCACGGCGACGACTATGCCCGTGGCCCAGTCCTGCCGGGTGAGGTACAGGTCATCGCGTTCGGCCAGCGTGGTCTGCAGCTTGGCAGCTTTTTCGGCGTGCCCTTCCGGCCAGTTGGGCTGCGGCAACATGTCGTCGATGATGTAAAACCCACCGGGTTTGAGCAGGGCCAGCGCTTCGTCGAGCATCAGGTACTTCCCGTGCCAGGTATCGGCAAAAATGTAATCGAACTTGGATCGAGCGTGTTGCGTCAGCCACTCGCCCCCGTCGCTTTCCACAAAGGTGACGCGCGGATCGTGGCCGAGGTAGCGTTGCGCAATGGACAAAAACTCCGGGGCGTTGTCGACCGAAACCAGCGTAGCGGTGGCGTCCATGCCGTCCAGCATCCAGGCGGTCGACAGGCCGGTACCGGTGCCCAGTTCCAGAAAGGCGCCGCCCGGTTTGGCCGCCGCCAGGGTACGCAACAGGCTGCACGTCAGCACATCCGACGCCATGGTAAAGCCGGACGCTTTCGTGGCCTGATCAATCAACAAGTACTGTTCCGGGTAATTCGTGCGATGGGTTTCGGGCATCCATTCAGGTGATTAAGGCGGTGCTTAGTTGGGTACAATGTCAGAATCGGAACTCCCGATTTTCGGCGTTTGCCCCCCACGCAGCACGGAGTTTCCGCGGAACAGCTCACGCTGGTCTACCTCAGAGATTTGCCAGTCGGCTTCGTTGATCTGGCCGCTTTGCCCGTAGGCGTCGAGCGGGTTCTGGTAACAGGTTTTGGTGACGTAGTCTTCCGGCAGTCCGCGTTCCACAATCAGCGCGGCGGTCTTCGGAACGGCCAGCGGATCGCTCACGCCCCAGTCGGCGGCACTGTCGACAATGATGCGCTCGGGACCGTATTTGCGTAACACTTCCACCATCCGCTCGCTGCCCATTTTGGTATGCGGATAGATCGTAAACGCACACCAGAAGCCCCGGTCCAGCACGTCCTGCACGGTTTCTTCGTTGTTGTGATCGACGATCACCATGCTCGGGTCGATGCCGTGTTCCAGCGCCACTTCCATGCTGCGGATGGTCCCGCGTTTTTTGTCGCGGTGCGGCGTATGGATCTGCACCGGCAGGTTCAGTTCCTTGGCCAGTTCCAGTTGCTGACGATAATACTTGTCTTCCGCGGGGGTCTGGTCGTCGTACCCGATTTCCCCGACCCCTACTACCCCTTCTTTGCAGAGGAACAGCGGCAGAATTTCCATCACCTGTTCGGCCAGCGCCTCGTTGTTCGCCTCTTTCGAGTTCAGCCCGATGGTGCAATAGTGCTTGATGCCGAACTGGCTGGCGCGGAATCGCTCCCACCCGATCAGCGTGTTGAAATAATCTTTGAACGAACCCACTTCCGTGCGAGGCTGCCCCTGCCAGAACGCCGGCTCCAACACAGCCACCACACCCGCCTTGCGCATGGCTTCGTAGTCGTCGGTAGTGCGGGACACCATGTGTACGTGGGAGTCGAAAAAAATTCTATTGCTTGACATGTCGAATTACAAATTGAAGATTACAAATGACAAATTCTGGTGGCCACGTGGCTCCGGTGGCAAGTTGAATGGGTTACAAGTCTCAGGTTTCAGGTCCTTTAAGTATCCGTTGATCGGAAGTATTGAGTTAAGAATTTTGAGTTTACAGTTTAACGCTCAAAGAGCATCGGAGACCATGCGTGGTGCTCTTGCTCGCTGTTAACTACCCACGTTGCGCCAAGCGCGTCACGCCATTCACTCATTACGCTTTGCACCCCGCGCTATCCGCTCATTTGAGTGCAGCGTCCTGAATCGCGCCGGAATTCCACGAAGGAGAATTTTGAATGGCAGGGATCACTGCTTCAGGTTCGTCGACGAAGCGCCACATGTCGCGGTGGCTGTCGGCCATGAACTTTTCAGTGATGCACCGCTCCAGCATCTGCGCCAACGGATCGTAATAGCCTTTGGTGTTCAGGATGATGATGGGCTGCGCGAACAGGCCGAGGCGTTTCAGCGTGATAACTTCCATCAGTTCTTCCAGCGTACCGCAGCCCCCAGGCAGGGCCACCACCGCATCGACACCTTCCAGGAAGCGCTTCTTTCGCTCGTGCATGTCGGCGACAAACACAAATTCCTTCACCGCTTTGTGCGCCCATTCCACTTCGTTCATGAACTGCGGCATAATGCCGAGGATGCTGCCGCCTTCGGCCAGGACCGTATCGGCCAGTTTGCCCATCAGCCCGACGGCACCTCCGCCATACACCACCTGAATGTTGTGCCGGACCAGTTGCCGGGCCAGCCGTTCGGTGGCCTCAAAATAAACGGGATCGATCCGGGCGCTGGAGGCGCAATAAACACATACGCGTTTGATCATCTCAGTTTTTGGTTTCCTGATGCCGGGCCCCAATTTCGTCCCACGTCAGGGTGGAAGGATCGGTATCGCGATCGACCCACTGGCTGACGATCAGGTCGTTGCTCTGCCAGCAGGCCAGCATACCGGCCTGCCGTTCCAGCGGATTGTCGCTTTGCAAAAGTCGTTTGATGTCGGCTTCCGACTCGGGTTGCAGAAATGGCCCGATCATCCGCCACAACTCGGGCGTGACGGTGCGCCCGGCCGACCAGCGCTCGTGCACGTAGTCGAGGAGCGTGTGCGCCAGTTCGGCATTGACCCGCTTGTCGAGTCCGTCGATCTGGTAAAGCGGCCGGTCCGTGAAGACCGACTTCAGCACCAGCTGGTTCCAGGCCGGATCGGCGAGGTGCTCGGCCGGATAAGGATTGCGCAGCACGATGGCGTCCAGCACCGACGTTATGTTCGTCCGGATGCCCTCAGCGGTCTGGGCGACCCACCGCTCGGGAAACGCCAGCAGGGGCAAAGCGCCGTAGAGCGTTCGCTGCTCGTTCATGTCGGCCGTATCGAACAATTGCTTCAGCGTCTGTTGATACTGGTCTTCGTCCTGCGTGGGCATCAGCAGTAACAGAAACGTACGGGCGGCCTGATCGCACGTCCAGGTTGAGGGGTCCCAGCCGGACCGCAGTTCGTCGGCGCGTTCGTGCTGCGCTCCCGACAGCTCCAGCGGCGTTTTGCTGAAAAAGCGGGGCACCATGCTGAAGGCCATGTAGAGCGTGCGGCGTGCGTAGTCGGTGGTGTACTTTTCCTGCTGCTGTGCCAGCCAGGCCAGCGCCTGGGGCGAAGCATGCGCGGACAATACGTCCCGGAGGAACGTCCGTGCGGGCTCGGGTGCGACTTGGTGAAGGGTTCCTGTCATAGACCGGGTAAAAATAGGCAAATGGATGTAACTGGTTCGGAAAACGCAAGTTACGGACAGGATTCGCCACGAAAAAGAATTTTTGTCACCCGGCCCCCCGCCCCGTTTTTCGCAGGCCTTCGTGACGCGCCACGCCTTGGCCCGACCAACGGCCCGGTGGTGTCGGCAAAGCATGGTACTTACAACCTCCAGGGTTTGCCGGGCTGCGCTTCACCGGCCGATGCCACGACGTTCTTCAGGAGACGTGGCCGGCCGCGGAGGCGTACCATTTCACCCGATTGGAGAGCTCTTGTGGCGGGACGAGGCGGTTACCATAAAAAAAGGTGCCGTCGCGTACGCCGGCACCTCGGTAATTTGCTCAGGACTTTCTACCACTGCATGGGTCGGAAATAACTTCCATCCTCGTCGTCCGGCGAGAAGCGGATGACCAGATGCTCTTTGCCGTATTCGTCCGTCTCGAACGTGTAGTAATACGTGCTGGCTTTCAGTTCGTCCGGCTTGGCTTTGCGGTTGAAGTTCTGGCTGGGGCTACAGGTGTAAAATCCCCGGTAACTGCCTTCGGTCGGGTGCATCGTAAAGGAGTTGTTGTCGTGGAATTCTACCGTGCCTTTTTCGTAGGTAAAGGCTTGTGTGCGGCAGTTGTAGTAGGCACTGCTGCTCATGAAGTACATTTCGATCTCGCCGTTTTTCTTGAAATCGAACGCCACGGCCAGCTCGAAAGCGTTGCCGACGTAGCTTCCGTCGTACTTCCAGAAGTCGGTCATCGAGAACGTGCCGTACATCCACTGTCCCTGCATTTTGGCGGGGACTTCGGAGCGCGGGGTTTGGGGCGCAGGGTCGTCTTCAATGCACGACGAAAGCATCAGGCCTAGGGCCACTACCCCCAGTAAAGACCAGGTTTTCAGGTTCATAGCTGTGAGAGATTTTGGTTGATACCGCAAAGTTGCGCGCATCGCTCTCCTGCAGCGTAGGAAAAACCCGACCTGTAGCGGCGGTGAATCCCGACGTTAGAACTTCACAACCTTCTGACGGTTTACCCACGTCTGGCCCTGTACTTCCAGAAGATACACCCCGGCAGGCACTTGTTGAATAGCGTTGATTTCCAGTTGGTTGGCACCTTTTTGCAACGCATACGCCTGCACCAACGCTTCTTGCCCGCGGGCATCGAACAGACGCACCTGCACCTGCGCCGACGAAGGCGAATACAGACTTAGCATGAGACGCTCACGAAACGGATTGGGCTGTACCTCCACCCGGTCCAGCTCGGTAGGGCGCTGGAGCGTAACCACGGGACTGTAGTGGAATGAGCCGTCAAAATCCACCTGCCGGAGGCGGTAGTACAGCACAGGGCTTAGGAGCGAAGCCGCTTCCGGATCGGCAAATTCGTACCGATGGGTCTGGCTGGACGAGCCCGCACCCGCCACTTCGGCAATGGCCTCGAACGCATGGCCGTCGACCGAGCGCTCCACCGAAAAGTAGTGGTTGTTGTGTTCAGAAGCCGTGGCCCACTGCAATACCGCCGCCTGCAGACTGGCCGTAGCCGTAAAGCTGACCAGTTCGACCGGCAACGGATTTGCCAGGTCGATCGGCGCGGCCATGCGCCCGGCGGTAGGCGTGAAACTTCCCTGAATGGTGCCGCAGTTGCTAGAGCAGCCGTTGCCCGACCACACATTGGTATCCTGCACCCTAATGAACATGTTATCCCCTTCAAAGTAAGTGTTGTCGTTGACGGTTCCTCCTTCTTCGACAATAACGCCCGAGTCTTCGCCGGTGAAGGTCAGGTTCCCGTAGGGAATGCAGAAGCACCCGAAACTGAAATCGCCGTTGCTCATGTTCAGCGTTCCTTCCACAATGAGGATCGAGTTGTTCAACGTATGGCTGGTGCCCCTGACCGTCACGACCCGATCGGCCGGAATGAGGATCACGTCGTTGTCGCCGGGCATTCCGCTCGGGGTCCAGGTGCTGGCCGCATGCCAGTTACCGTTCTGGGCAGCGGTTTTGGTGACCTGTGCAAAGCCCGGAACCGATAGGACGACCGTCAGTAAAGAAACCAAGACGAGCAGTGGTGAAATTGCGTATTTACCCATGTTACAAAAAGATGATGGGCAAAGAAAAGGTCTTTCGTCGCCAAAAGGGCTGAACATATGTACATAACCTTACTTTTGTACTTGTCGAATAAAATGAAGGGCATTGCAGAGTTGGCTGCCGCGGCCAGCTCGGCTGACCTTGCGGCAGTTCGATGCCATGTCCACATCATCTAACACGCCTATGTCTGTCTGGAACCTGCCGTCGGCATTGCGGGAGTTTACGTTCCGCCGGATTGCGGCCCCCGGCCTCGAAGTGGTACAGTACCAGGCGACCCGCACCACCGAACGGGCGCACATTCAATTTGCACACAATGCGGTGGTTCTGCTGCGCAACGGCAGCAAGGAAGTATTCACCCCGCATCAGACGTTGACTTTGAAAGAGGGTGAAGGCTTTTTTATCAAGAAGGGCCATTACCTGATGACCGAGCGGCCCGCGAACGACATGGTCTACGAAAGTCTGATGCTTTTTTTCGACGATGCCACGGCACACGCCCTGGGCGCGGCACTGCTTGGCGAAGCACGTCCCCCCCAGGCACCGCCGCCGGAAGTAGGCACCCTGCCGGCCAGCGCCCCATTGGAGTCGTTTGCCCAGTCGCTCAAAACGTACCTAACCTCCGACCTGCCCACCCACAATTCCGACGTGTTGTTGCGCCTGAAATTGCAGGAACTTTTCTGGATTTTAGCGGCCGACCCGGCGATGGGGTTCGGCAATTTTTTAGCCCATTTGCACCTGCCTCAACAGCGCAGCCTGGAACAACTCGTCGAACAGCATTACAAAGAAAATCTTTCGCTGGCGCAACTGGCATTTCTGGGCGGGTTCAGCCTTTCTACGTTCAAACGCCGGTTTGAGGAACATTATCGTATGCCGCCCCGGAAGTGGCTGCGGGCGCGGCGTTTGCAGGAAGCCCAGCGCCTGTTGCAAACGACCGACAAAAATGTGTCGGAAGTTTGCCTGGAAGTAGGCTTCGAAAACGTGTCGCATTTCGTGCAGGCATTCAAAGAAGCGTTCGGCCACACGCCCAAGCAGTTTCAGGCTCAGGCCCCGTCGCCATAAGTTGAACCGCCCGCCACATTTTTTGGACCTTGGGCAATACCCACCCCTCCGTCGTCCGCTTACCTTTGCCTGCACAAGGCCCCTGCGTTACCCCCAATGCACGCTTTCTACCTCAATGTTACCGCCATGGAACGTGATTTAAACGACTGGTTTACCTACAACCACGAAGCGAACGTCGAAACCATTGCCGCCCTGCGGGAGGCACCCCACCCCACCGACAAGGCGCTGTCCATCATGGGACACGTGCTGAATGCGCACCGCGTCTGGCTCCACCGCATCCACCCGCTGGAAAAAGAAGCGCCCCAGCCCTGGCAGGCAAATGATCCGGCCACCTTTGCTGCCACGAACGACCGCCTGTTGCGCGACACGCGCCTCTACCTGCAATCTGGTGCGTTCGGCCTCTCGCTGCACAAGCCCATCACCTACACCAACACCAAAGGCGAACGGTTCGAAAATACGATCCTGGAAATTTTCTTCCAGATTCTAGCACATTCGGCCTACCACCGGGGGCAGCTCGCGCTGATGCTTCGCCAGGACGGCGTGGCCCCTCCCCTGACCGACTATATCTTTCTGCGGCGAAACCCGCAGCCCGTGCTCTCCTGATTTGATCTGAACATGCACCAGAAAATTGCACTGCTGGCGGCCCGACACGCGCTCCACGCTTCCGGTCAGGAATTCAAAACGTTTTTTGAACACGGTACGCTCGCGGTCGAACTGTACAAGCCCGACGGTACCGACAAGCAAACGCCACACGACCGCGACGAGGTTTACCTTATTGCGTCGGGGCACGGCACGTTTGTGCTGGAAGGCGATTCTACCACGATCCAGACGGGCGATTTTCTGTTCGTACCGGCAGGCGCCGCGCATCGTTTTGTAGAATTCTCGGCCGATTTCAGCACGTGGGTGTTGTTTTACGGACCTTCCGGTGGCGAGTCCGGCACGCCGATCAACCACCTTTCTTAATCCGCCGATGGAAAACGTGCTGCTCGTGACCGGTGCCAGTCGCGGCATCGGGGCCGCGACGGCGGTGCTTGCCGCGCAACGGGGCTACCGGGTCTGTGTGAACTACCGGCAGGACCATGCCGCGGCCCAGAGCGTGGTGGACACCATCCGCCGTCGCGGAGGGAAAGCCGAGGCCTTCGCCGCCGACGTCTCGTCCGAAACCGACGTACGGTCTCTGTTTCAGACCCTGGACCGGCAGGTCGGACGCCTGACTGCGCTGGTCAACAATGCAGGCACGCTGGAAACGCAGCAACGCGTGGAAGCGATGGAAGCGGCGCGATGGCATCGCCTGTGGCAGACCAACGTCCTGAGTTGTTTTTTATGCACCCGGGAGGCGATTCACCGCATGTCGACCCGGCGGGGTGGCGCGGGCGGTGCCATCGTCAACGTCTCGTCGCTGGCGGCGCTAACCGGCGCGCCTCATGAGTATGTCGATTACGCTGCCTCCAAAGCGGCGGTCGAGGCTTTCACGCGTGGCCTGGCCCACGAAGTAGCCGCCGAGGGCATTCGCGTCAACGGGGTCAGGCCAGCCTTTATCCATACCGACATCCACGCCCGGGGCGGCGAGCCTGATCGGATCGAGCGGATCAAACCCCACATTCCGCTGCAACGCGGCGGGCAACCCGAGGAAGTAGCGCGTGCCATTCTTTGGCTTCTTTCCGATGAGGCATCGTACAGCACCGGCACCTTTCTCGACGTCACGGGCGGGAAGTAAATTCAGAAGGTCCACCCCCAGGCGTCGACGCCCAAGGCCAGTAGCGCCCCCATCCCGTTGTGGAGCGTATGCGCCAGGATGGAGGGCCAGAGGCTGCGCGAACGCTCGTACAACAGGGCGAACACGGCTCCGCCCAGCGCCGCGTTGCTGGCCTGCAACGGTTGCAGGTGCGTAAGGGCAAAGATGCCGGAACTGAGCAGGATCGCCCCCCATACCGGAAATTTCGTGCGGAAACGCGCGTAGAGAAAGCCCCGGAAAAACAACTCTTCGGAGAGGGGCACCAGCCCCACAATCAGAAAGAGCAAGATGCCGTTTTCCCAGCCGGGGTATCCGTTGTGGAGAAATACGCCCTGCGCCGTTTGCCGCCAGGCGGGCAGCCACGCCCCGATTCCTTTCGCCAGCGGCAGCATTACCCACGTGAGCGACAAGCCTACCCCCCCACCGATCAGCAGCCAGCGCGTCGTTGTCTTCCGAAAACCCACCGCCGCCCAGCGGTGTTTCTGCCACAGCACCTTGATGCCCAGAACACCCGCCGTGAGGCCCAGCGCCTTGCCGAAATGGTTCACCAGATGCACAGCCAGGGGCATCGACGTTCGCCCTTCAAAAAATTTCTCGAAGCCTATGGTGTACTTCACGTAGCCCATTGCCAGGACATTGACCAGCCCGTAGATGCCGACGAACACCAGGAGGATCAGTGCGGTATCGCGACCGGAATAACGTATAAATCCCGTTGCAGCGCGGGACGGCTCAACTGTCGGCTCGTACTGGCGGAGGTAGCCGGTCCATTCGTTCAGGTAAGGCTGGTAGCGGCGCCGAATCACCAACGCCTGCAACACCGATAGCCCCACGCCGACAAGCAGCAGCGGCAGGTTGTCGGGATCGTACCGGATGCCCAGCATCAACAGCGCAGGCACCACCCCCAGGAGCAGAAGCAGTTCGAGCGAGCGGTACCATTTTACGCGGCGAATCAGCAGCCGCAACCGTTGCGGCAACGCCTCTCCATAACGGGTCGTCCGGAAATCGTAGTGGAGCGCGAAGAACCCCACCCAGATCAACAGCAACACCCCCAGCATTTTTAGAAAGCCGCGCCCGGACCCGGGGTCGTGCAGGAAATTGGACACGAGCAGAAACAGCACCAGCGCCGCCAGACTCCCCCCCCCGATGATCCACCGCAACCGACGATTGCGCGACTGCAACTGCGTACGTCGCGTGTGCAATAGGTCGTGCAAGGCGTCGGCCGAGAGTGCCGCCGGTTCAGGGGTTTGTTGCCAGGCTTGTTTCAGCTCATCGAGTTTCATGCCGCAGGAGGTGTTTTAGTTTCTTTTTGATACGATTCAGTTTCACGCCGACGTGCGTGGGCGTCAGGTCCAGCAGTGCGGCAATGTCCCGGTAACTTTTCTCTTCCAGGTACAACAGCACGAGGGCTTTTTCGAGCCGGTCGAGTTGGGCAATGGCCCGGTACAACGCCGCTTCGGCATCCGGCAGTGCGGCAGAAGGGGGCGCGGGCAACGTTTCGGTGTGGCGCAGCGCCAGCGGCACCAGGGCCGGGCGGCGCGTCGTTTTCCGTACGTAGGTAATGGCGGTATTCAGCGCCACCCGGTACATCCAGGTCGAAAACGGAAGCTCCGCGCGGTACGACGGCAACGACCGCCACAGTTGCAGCACCATCTCTTGCATCAGGTCTTCCCGCTCCTCGGCCTCACGTGCGTACATCCGGCCGATCTTGTGCAGGATGCCCTGGTGTTGCGAAAGGAGTTCGAGAAAAGCGGATTCGGTCATGCAGCTACCCGGTGATTCGCCCCAAAGAAGAGATTATTACAGAAACAGGGAAAATTTTTTGCCATTCTTCCGCACAGGACGCCGCTCTTCCTTTTCGAAGAGGCGGAATTTGGTCTGATACTTCATAAAAACTACATTTAGGAAAATTATACCTCCGCCGATGAAAGGAACGTACCTGGGTGAGTTTGAAGAACTTGTTTTACTGACCGTCGCCGTGCTGTACGAAGAGGCCTACGGCATCGCCATCAAAAAAGAGATGGAAGAGCGGCTGGAGCGGTCGGTGAGCGTCGGCGCCCTGCAATCGGCCCTGGCCCGGATGGAGAAAAAGAGCTACCTCTCCTCCCGCCTCGGCGACGCCACGCCCGAACGCGGCGGCAAGCGCAAGCGCTACTACACCGTGACGCCGGCGGGCTACAAGGTGCTCCGCGAAACGAAAGAGACGCGCCTGCAACTCTGGAACGCCATTCCTCGCCTCGCCTTCGACTTTAGTCAGTAAGGTATGTCCACACCGCGCCCTCCCCATATCGCCCACTGGTTTCTCCGATGCTTCTGCCGTCCCGAACTGCTGGAAGCCGTCGAGGGCGATCTGCACGAACTGTTCGAAGAACGGCTCACCACGCTGGGAACGCGGCGGGCCCGCTGGTACTACGTCCGCGATGCGCTGGTGCTGTTTCGTCCGTCCCTCATCCGTCATGTCTCACTCTCTTTCTTTCTTGTACCCATGCTCCAGAACTACTTTAAAGTCGGCCTCCGGCAATTGTTGCGCCATAAATTTTACGCCACCGTCAGCCTTCTGGGACTGGCTGTCGGCATGGCCGCCTGTCTCCTGATTTCGCTGTATGTGGCCGATGAACTGAGCTACGACCGCTACCATGCGCACGGCGATCGCCTGTACCGCGTGGCAGGCAACTACCGACACGGTGGAGATGAACCGCAGCGACTGGCCCTCACTAATTTTCAGTTAGCGCCCCTTCTGGAAAACGATTTTCCGGAAATAGAGCAGTGGGTACGGCTGGATTTTATGAGCAAAGTGGTGGCCAACGGAGCGCAAAAGCATCAGGAAACGAATGTCCTGGTGGCGGATTCCAGCTTCTTCGAACTGTTTTCTTTCCGTCTGGTGCAAGGAAGTCCCGCCACAGCGCTGTCGGGTCCTCAACAGGTGGTGCTGACTGAGGTTACCGCACAGAAGTATTTCGGTACCCAGGATCCGATGGGGCAAACGCTGGAGATCGACGACCAACCTGTCCTGGTTACGGGCGTGATGGAGGCCATACCGACCAACACCCATTTCCACGCCGATCTGGTGCTTTCGATGGCAACGCAAGTGCCGCTCTATCCCGACTACGTAGTTCGCTACCGAACGGGAGCCCTGACGCAGTATACGTACGTCCTTTTGGAGGAAGGGACCGATCCGCAGCAACTGGAGGCACAACTGGAAAACTTCGTAGCCACACACGACGGACCGGAAGCGGTCGACGAAACGCAGTATTTCCTGCAGCCGCTTGCCGATATTCATCTGCGCTCTGATCTGGGACAGGAGATTGAGCCCAACGGTAGCATCACTTACGTGTATATGTTCATGGCCGTGGCGCTGATTATTCTATTGCTGGCCTGCGTCAATTACGTGAACCTGGCGACCGCCCGTGCCACCGAGCGCGCCAAAGAGGTCGGTCTGCGTAAAGTAGTCGGGGCGCACCGGTCACAACTGATCGGGCAATTTCTGGGTGAATCGCTCCTGATTGTGTTGCTGGCCTCCGTACTGACGGCCGTACTGGTCTGGGCGGCGATGCCTCTCTTCAACCAGCTTGCCGACAAGCAACTGGCGTTTCGTCCGTTTTCGAACTTCCCGCTTCTGGGAGGTCTCCTGCTCTGCGCGGTGAGCATCGGCGTGCTGGCCGGTAGCTATCCGGCGCTGGTACTGTCGGCCTTTCGGTCGGTGCAGGTGCTGAAGGGAGGCAGCGTCTCTCCCGGGCGGCGGTCGCTGGGGACGCGGAAAATCCTGGTGCTGGGCCAGTTTGTGCTCTCCATTGCGTTGGTCATCGCTACGTTGGTCATCGGTCAGCAACTGCATTTCCTGCATCACAAACGCCTGGGATTCAACACCCATCAGGTGGTGACCATGCCGCTTTCGCCTGAGGGTTTTCAGCGTTTCGGGGCGCTGAAAGAAGCATTGCAGCGCGACCCTCGGGTGACGTCCGTCACGGCTTCGAATTCCCCCCTGACCGAACGCGTCGGCGGGTGGCGACAATACCGCATGGCGGGGCGTACGCCAGAGAGTGGCCTCAACATACCCACCATCGATGTCGACTTCGACTTCTTCCAGACCATCGAGGCGGAGATGGTGGCCGGCCGTAGCTTCTCGTCCGACCGCCCCGCCGATACCCTCAATGCCTACATTTTGAACGAAACAGCCGCCCGCTTCCTGGAACTGGATGATCCGGTCGGTGCTAGTTTGCAGGGTACACTTTTCAACGGGGCACAATGGTCGGGCAAAGACGGGATTGTCATCGGCGTGGTGAAAGATTTTCACTTTGCGTCGTTGCACAACAAAATCGAGCCGGTGGTATTCAGTCTTTATACTACGCAAACGTTTCCGTTGCGCTGGGTGTCCGTACGCCTCCGCAACGAGGATGTGAGCGAGGCGTTGGGTTTTCTGGAAACCACCTGGCAGCAGTTTGATCCCGAGCTACTGTGGCACTACTCGTTTGTCGATCAGGAACTGGCCGAGAAGTACCGGGCCGAGGCGCGCTTTCTACAGGTATTCAGTCTGTTTTCCGGGCTGGCCATTCTGATTGCCTGTTTGGGACTTCTGGGGCTGACGGCCTTTGCCGTACGGCAGCGGACCAAAGAAATCGGCATCCGCAAGGTGCTGGGTGCTTCACTGGCCGATCTTGTGTTGCTGCTTACCCGGGAGTTTCTGTGGCTGGTGCTTCTTGCGTTTCTCATCGCCGTTCCGCTGGCGTGGTACTTCATGCGACAGTGGCTCGACGATTTTGCCTACCGCATCAACCTGACCGCCTGGCCCTTTGTGCTGGCCGGGGCATCGGCCCTGCTGCTGGTGTGGCTGACCTGTAGTTCACAGAGCTTGCGGGCGGCGCTGGCCAATCCGGTCCGTTCGCTTCGCAACGAGTAAACGTTTGGCTAGCAAAAAAGGCCATCCTGAGGATGGCCTTTCCAACGCTAACGGTCTATTATCTTATTCTTTTTCGTTATATCTTATTCTTTCATGACCCGCATTTGTGTGCGGTAGTGGGGCGATTGCGCCTCCAGAATGTAAACGCCCGCGGGCAGCGGTGACAGGTCGAGGTCAAGCGGAACTCCCGCTTCCGTCTGATGACTCCGCAACCGTTTGCCCGTCACGTCCAATAGCGTGATCGAGATCGGAGACAGATCCTGACCTTCTTCCAGCAGCATGACCGTCAGGCGGTTGCGTGTCGGATTCGGGTAGGCCTGCAAGCCTCTGACGTTGGCATTGGCCAGCGGTTGGGCATTCACTTGCGCGCGCGGGGCCAGAGCCTTGGCGGCTTTGACGGCGGGTTCTGCCTGCAACATGCCGTAGCCGGTGGCGTAATCGAACCCGGTGTCGAATCCTTTGGTGCGTTCGTCGTTCATGTCCAGCGCCGTGTTCCGCAAAATGTCTTTGATCTGCTGGCCGGTGATCTGATGTTTGCTCGCCTCCTGCATCAATGCTGCCACGGCGGCGGCGTGGGGAGCGGCGGCAGAGGTTCCGAAGAAGTTCGGCAGACCGTCGCCTTCGTAATCTTCTCCGAAAAACGTGGTGTTCCCGCCCTGAGGCGCCAGCACGTCGGGTTTGCGCCGTACGGTCCGGCTGATGCGTTTCCCCTGATAATTGAACAAAATGGGCGTACCGCCGGTAGACGAGAAGCTCTCGCGGGTGGGAGGATACACGCCGTAGGTAGGCGTCTGATCGTAACGCACCGCCCCGATGGTGATGGCGCCGGCCGCGTTGGTGTGGCCGTAACTGGTGCTGCTGTGCGTGCGATACTCTTCGATCGTCGCGTTGCCGAAGTTGACGTACTTCATGTACGTAGGCAGTTTTTTCAGCTTATCCCGTTCGGCGGTCGTCATGTTGCGTTCAATCCGCTTGCCAATCACCAGATAGGCCGTTTCGGGTTCTTCCTGGTACGCACCGGCCGCCAGAATTTCGACGGCGTCGCCGCCTACGTTGTATTCCATGCCGGACAACATCGAAAACATGCTCCCGAAATCGCCGTCTTTCATGGCCAGAAAAATATCCAGATCCGACTCTGCCCCGGGGCAGGTCTCACAGGCCGACGCAAAGGGCTGGTCCCACTGAAACGACAACACAATGTCACCGTCCGGCGGAATGGTGATTTCCTGAAACAGGTCTACGCCCGGTCCCGGATCGAAGTCGTGCAGGTAGTACTCGCCAATGATGTCGCCGACGTCGTAGTTTTTGAGAAGCTTGGTAGCGCCGTACCGAAACTCACTTTCGTACGAGTTGTCGTTTACGTTCCCGGCGGCCGAAAAATAGGGAATGCCCCGCTCCTGCACCTGATTGACGGCCTGCGCAATGATGCCGTCCTGAAACATGGGTTCGTCGTAGTACACCACGTCGTCGACGATGATGGTGCTGCCCGCATTGGCCAGATTAATGATGCCCTGGGCAAAGCTGGCCTGACCCATGAAGGCAGTGGTGAACTGAAGTTTCGACGAAAAGGCAATGTCGTGGATGATTTCGGCCATGGCGCGTCCTTCGTCTGTGCCCCCTTCCGGATAGTCTTCCAGCACTTTGACGGGTGTGCGGTCGCCCTGCGGATTGCCTTCGCCGGGCAGATCGCCGTCGCGCACCGACTTGCTGGCACCGCCCAGGTTGTTGTAGCTATCGGACAGAATGCCCACCGTGGTGCCGCGCCCCATGACGCCGTATTTCCTGCGGGCGACGTTCGAACGCTGAGCGCCATCTCCCTGCGTATAAGCCTTGCCCAGATTGGTGAGCGGTTTGTAGGCAGGCCGCACAAACCGCAGCGTTTGCACGCGCTCCAGGGCCGACAGGTTGGCGATGGGCATCAGGCCCGATACGCGCCGTCCGAACCGCGCTCCTTTTTGCAATCCCTTGGCTTCCAGATCGGCCAGCAAGTCGGCACTGCTGCCTTCGGCCACCGCATCGATCACCACGAAGCCCTCTACGACCTGTAACAAATCGGTTTTTTGCCGCAACGGCGAAAGCTGCTGGCCCGTGGGCGGTGGTGTGTTTTTTCCACGTTGCGCGGCATTGGTTTGGGCCAGTCGCAACAAATCGCCCGATATCTTAATCGACTTGGTCACCGTAGTTTGTGCCCTCAGTGCGCTGGCATTCGCCCATAAAAGAGAGAATGCGGCCAGCCAGACGAAACAGTGATGCGGAGTAGCGTAGCGTTGAAGCATAGTGAAAAATTGGCTGGAGTTTGAATATGACTAATCCCCTGAAAATCTGGATCTAAGTTACAAATAACCCGCAGCAAGTAAATTATATTTTATTATTAATTTAAAAAATACAAAGCAATTGCAACCAAAAAAGAGCCTTTGCTCAAGTAGGCCGCACTTTGCCAAAAAAATCATGAAATAATCACATCAGAGTAACATCACATGGCTTTTCCGGTGCAGTGGGTGCGTCACGTTTTTACGAGGAGTTGAGTTAGTAAACGGTAGTTCCTGGTCCCTGAGCGCCTTTTTCAGCGGCAGCGTTGTAGGGCTCTCTACCTCTTACGGAGAAAAAGCCGAGAAGATTAGGCTCCGCCACAATTCTTCTGAATTTCAGCCCGAACTGTCGCTTCGGCCGCAAGCGTGCGCATAAAAAAACGGAAGCCCGTTGCAGGACTTCCGTTTGGCGTTTTCAGCAGGTTAGGGAGATTTCCCTTTTCGCTGTGTGGACCTGTGGCAACCGAGGCGGCTCCTCAGGCCGACGCGGTCTTTTTATTGTTTTAGCACCCGCACCTGATGCTGCGCTTGCGCTGTATTCACCTGCAACACGTACATGCCGGGCAACAGGTCCGATACGTCGAACGAAGTACTCACCCCAGCCTGTGTCTCCTGCTGCAACAGCAGCTTACCCGTCAGGTCGTACATTTTGAGCGAAGCCGGTCCTTCCAGGTCGAGCCAGTCTACGTTCAACTGATTGCGCACCGGGTTGGGATACACCAGCAGCCCCTCGACCTGTTGCGACGCGTTGGTGCTGGCCTGCCAGGGCGACCGGGCCGCCAGTACTGCGCCCACGGCGCGGTGTGCCTGCAACAGCCCGTAACCCGTCGCGAAATCGAACCCGGGGTCGGGATAAGGCGTGAACGGGTTGTCCATGTCGATGGCGGTCAGTTGCATCGCCTTCAGAATCTGCTTGGGCGACAGCGAGTAATCGGAGGCTTCCAGCATCAGCGCGGCTACCCCGGCGGCATGCGGGGCCGAAGCCGATGTTCCGAAGAAATTCGGCAGGCTGTCGCCTTCGTAATCGAAGCCAAAGAAGGTGGTGTTCCCCCCCTGCGGAGCCAGTAACTCCGGTTTCTTGCGCACTTTCGGGAAGATGCGGCGCCCCTGCGTGTTGAACAGCGTGGGCGTGCCTCCCAACGAAGAAAACACCTCCAGCGTGGGGGGATTTACCCCGAATACGGGGGTGCGGTCGTAGCGCACCGCCCCAACGGCAATGGCATGTTCGGCATTGGCGTGGCCATACACGGTGCTGCTGTTGGTGAAGTACTCGTCTACGTCCGAAAACCCGAAGTTGATGTATTTGATGTAGCTGGGCACGTACTTGAGCAGAAGTTTCTCCACAAAGCCGGCATCCTCGGGAATGTACTTGCCGATGGCCAGATAGCCGGTAGCGCCGGAAGCGGAAGCGGCCGACAGAATCTCGACCGCATCGCTGTTCAGGTTGTTGTTGATGCCGGAAAGCACGCTAAGGACACTGGCAAAGTTGCCGTCTTCCAGCACCAGCAAAATGTCCAGATCGGTGCTCGAACCGGGGCATCCTTCACATACGGACGCAAAGGGCTGGTCCCACTGAAACGATAGCAGAATGTCGCCGCCCGGCGGAATGGTGAACTGCTGAAACAGATCCACACCCGGTCCCGGATCGAAATCGTGCAGGTAGTAGGTTCCCAGCGTATCGCCAGACAGCACATCGTTCAACATATGAGTCCCCCCGTAGCGGAAAAACGACTCGTACGAATAGTTGTAGTTGTTGCCCGCCGCCGAAAAGTACGGCACGCCGTTTTGGCTGACGGCATCGGCCGCCTGCGCGATGATGCCGTCCTGAAACATCGGCTCGGCATAGTAGAAGACGTCGTCCACAATTACGTCGCTGCCTGCGCTGGCCAGGTTCAGAATGCTCTGCGCAAAATTGGCCTGTCCCAGAAACGCCGAGCTAAACGCCAGGCTGCTGGCTGGCGCCACGTCCAGCACGATTTCGGCCATGCCGCGTCCTTCGTCCGAGCCCGCGCCGGGCAGTTCTTCCAGCACATTGACGAGCGTTTCGTTACCGTTCGGGTTGCCCGGTCCGGGCAGGTCACCGCTGGCAATGCCCGCCGCCGCGCCGTTCAGCGTGTTGTAGCTGTCGGACAGAATGCCGATGGTCACGTCGCGCCCTTTTACGCTGTACAGTTGGCGGGCCAGTGCAGAACGTTGCGCGGCATCGCCCTGGCTCGTGACCGATCCCACGTTGGTAGACGGTTTGTAGGCAGGACTCATGAAGCGCAGCGAGGTTACCTCGTCCAGCGACGTAAGGGCCTCGATGGGCATCAGTCCCGATACCATCCGGCCGAATTGCACGCCATTTTTCAGGCCTTTCGCCTGCAGATCGGCCAGTAGGTCAGCGCCGGAGCCTTCTGCGGTCGCTTCGACCACCACGTATCCGTCTACCACCTGCAAGAGGCCTGTTTTTGGTTGAAACGGAACAACCTGTAGCGTACGAAGGCTTTGTTTGGGGGAAGGAGCGGCTGGTTTTTGCGGCTGCGCCAGATCGACCAACGCGGGGGCCACTTTCGACGCTTTGGCCTTTGGCCCGAGAAGCGTCTGGGCCTGCAACGGCGCTGGCGCATGGGTGAGTACGAGCAAAGCGACTATCCCGGCCAGCGGGAAGCGCTTCCAGAAGTAAGCTTGTTGCATGAGGATGGAAGTGAGGTTAGGAAAAAATTGAAGATTCTCAGGAGGGAATATACTCGTTTCGCGTATGGGTTGGCACCCGACCCGGCACATTAGTCGATAAATCCTATTTATTCATGATTGTTAAAAGCACACTCACGTTCAGGGACTTGCGTTTTTACAAGGGTCGCTCGGGCCGGACCGTGCAGCGGCAACTCGTTCGGCAGAAGAGCGGACGGAAGATAAGACCGCGGGAGCTAGCATCCGGTGCACGACGTCCCTGAAAGCAGCACGGCAGGAAGCGACGAAGAAGCGCTCGTGTAGATCAGAGCAAGACGATCAGGCGTCGGGAACGCTCCGGCAGGCCTGCGATTCGACCAGGAACCTCATCGTGTGGAGGTTGTCGAAGCAAATGAAGCGAAACACGCTAACAACCTCAATACTGATTTTTCAGTATTTCGTGCCGCCCCCCCGAGATTCGCTATGGTTTTTCTTCGGTGATGACGTGGCGGTACTTGTTGTACAGAAACGAGACCATCAGCATCAGTACGCCCAGCACGACCAGGACCAGGGTCTTCCCGAGGGTAGACGCCCTGGACAAATCGTACAGAAACAGCTTGAGCAGCGTGATGGCGAACAGCACGATTGCGCCGATGCGAAGCAGTTTACGGCGTTGCCGGATGCCCAGGACGCTCAACCCCAGCGCATAAGTTCCCCAGAGCACACTCAGTCCCAACCGGCGGGGGCCGGCAAACCCCGCCAGCGACATCCACTGTACTAGCTCGCTACTCAGGGCGGCCAACACGCTGAGGTGCAGCAGCACTTCAAAGGCAGGTCGCCACGACACCCGCCCGAGGGGAACGCGGGTGGCCGACCTCAACAGAACCAGCAGCCCCACAACCAACAGCAGCAGGGTGTACCGTGTCAGGAAATACCACGGGCGCCACCGTTCCCCGTCCGGCAGTTCGGTCAGGGCGACGCGCAGTTGTTCCCAGGCGGGCCAAGCAGCTATAACGACGCCCACCAGCAGCAGAAAGCCCGCCCCTACCGTAACGACGCGCAGCGGTTCGCTCGTGAGGTACCGGCGGTTCAGCCCTACGCAAACGGCCACAAACAGCAACGTGTAGTTGAAAATCCAGAAGTCGTGCAGGTGCTCGTACACCAGGTAATCCGGCGCATACACCGCCACCGACGGCAGCCAGCGGTTCAGGCCCGTGGTCAGTTCGATTTCGAAAGCCAGGTAAGCCACCACCAGCGCCATGCCCCCCAGCGCGTATGGCAACCAGGTTCGTCCGGTCGTCGGCGTCTTCGCGGACCTGACCAAGGCGGTGATCGCGCCGAAAGAGGTCAGCACCCACAGCGACGTCATAAACCGCAGGTTCAGGAACGGCATCAGGTCACGTCCCAGGTAGGTCAGCCAGTCGTAGACCAGACTACCGAAAGTAAAGAAGTAGAGCGGGTAGGCCAGTTTGGCGTAGAACGTCACGCCCCGCTTCAGGCCGATCCACGCCAACAGGGCCGCTTCGGCCGCCCAGAGGAGCGTTACCCAGTGGCCGTCGAATTGTACCGGCACTGCAATGGCGGCAAATACCAGCCCCAGGCCGGTCACCAGGTAAAACAGGTGGGTGTCGGCGCCCCGGCGGCGATACAGCAGCCCACTGACCACCGCATGCACCGCGGCATTCGCTAGCGTGAAAAGCCCCAGCCCCTGTGTATAGGCCGGCACGTCTAGCAACTGGTAGCCCAATCCGTAAAAGACGAACGAGTTCAGCATCAGCAGCAGCACGTCGTCTTTCTGAAACGGTTCGTTGCGCAGGAGCTTATACCCCAGAAATGTCAGGTAGAACAGCAGGTAAAACAACGTCAGGAAGCCGAACGCCAGCGCAAAATCGGCCGGGGTGTAGCGCGTTTCCACCCAGCCCGCAAACACCAGCCACGTCAACAGAAACGCAGCATAATAGAGTAGTTTCCAGTACGTTTTGAGCGATAGCGCCAACACGCCCAGGTTCAGGATGGTCATGTACACGAACAAGACCACGACCCGCCCGGAGCCGTCGCTGAGCAGAAAAGGCACTCCGTACGCGCCGACCAAGCCCAGGTGCGCGATGATCTGTTGATCGTACCGCAGTGCCGCCCCCACCGTAAACCCCGTAAAGAGTACCATCAGGCCAAACGCCACGCCCTGCGGCATCAGGTGGTAATAGTCGAAGGCGAAGTAGGTGACGAAATACAGAATTGCCATGGCACCGCTGAGCAGCACCGCACTGAATGCCAAGTACCTGGACTTCAGCCAGAACGCTGCGCCCAGCAACCCCGCCCCCACGGCATACGACAGGCCGATGCGCCCCCAGGGACTGATCAGCTCCTGGTCGATGGCGTACTTCGCGCCGATGCCCACGCCAATCACCAGAATGAGGATGCCGATTTTATTGATCAGGTTGCCCCCCACAAACGACTCCAGGTTTTTCAGGCTGAACTGCCAAGTCTTATCAGCAAACGCATCGGACGGCGGCGGATCGGCAGTCGTCAGGTCCTTTACCGACGCCGCCAGGGGGACGCGCTGAGGCAGAACGGCAGTTGGCTGATCTTTTTGCAGAGTAGGAGCCGACCCGGGGCGAGGTCCTGTGACCGGCGCAACCGGGTGGGGTGCCCCGTTTTTCAACTGGTGGACTTCCTGCCGAAGCGCCTGCACCTCGCGTTGCAGCGTTTCCTGTTGCCGGATCAGTCTGGCCAGGGTTTCGCGTAATTCTTCCTGAGAGGATTCGTCCGACATCGGCACGGTGGTTCGTAGGTATCCTTCAAAAATAGCCGGAATCCTGACAAGTTCAACACGACGAACGCGGCTCTACCGGCGACGGGTTGTAAGGTACAGACCGCCCAACACCAGAAATCCGCCCGGCACCAGCCACACCGACGGCACTTCGCCCAGCACCACCAGCGCAAAAATGGCCGCAAAGACCGGCGTCATCAGGCGGGTCGTGGTGGTCAGCACCACCGGCAAGCGCCGCGACGCCGCACTGTAGCTGAACGTAGGCACCACCGTCGAGATCACCCCCAGCGTCAGCAGTGCCGCCAGTAGATGTCCCTGCGAACTCACCCGCGCTACCTCCTCCGGGTTTTGCGCCAGCCACATCCCCAGAAGCGGTGCTCCGGCCGCAAAGGTGCCGGTCGCCACTGCCGTCGGCGCCGGATCTTCGCCGCGCTCCGCTCCCCGACGGTAAAGGATCGAGTATGCCGCCATCACCCCGGCCGAAGCCAGCGCACACGCATCGCCGATCAGACGACTCTGCCCGCCGCCGTTGGCCTTTGCCAGTTCGGGTAGTACAATCACTCCTACCCCGATCATCGCCAGTGTGACGCCCACTTTCTCGTTCCGCGAGGTCGGCACGCCACGCAGCAGCTGATAGGCGACTGCAAACAAAGGCGAGGAATTGATCAGCAGCGTTGCTTCGGCCACCGGCGCGGCCTGAAAGGCCACCACCGCCAGTCCGTAATAAAACACCATCATCAGGCTCAGGCCCCACGTGAGGCGCAGATTCGCGTGCTGTGGGTAGAACGATTGCCGCCGCTGCCAGAGCCACAGGGGCAACATCACCAGCAACGCCACAAACAGACGGCCCGTCACGACGCCCAGCAGCGACACTCCCGGCAGTAGTTTGACCCACACGCCCGTCAGACCCCAGGTCACGGCTGTCGCCAGCGCAAAAAGTAACCCGACCCGATGGTGCGAAGCAGTAGACGTCCTAGAAGTGGGCATGAACCAAACGTGATTTACGGCGGAAAACGCACCAAAGCTACGCCATTGGAACGGCTCGTTCCGGTGAAAAAGCAAAACAGCCGACCCGTTCGGGTCGGCTGTTCGGCAATGGATTCACCCCACGGCGCTTACGGTTCGGTGAACCAGAGCGGTTTGGTGTGGTAATCGTTTTCCAGTCCGCCCTCGGCGGCGATGTTTTCCTGGTTCCAGTCGTATTCCGAATACTGGGTAGGCAGGCACCGTTCTACGGGTTTGCCCATGTTTTCGGGGCGCAGCGTGTCGGGCAGCGCAAAGCCCATGAACACGTCGCCGCTGTAATCGTAGCGACGCAGGTCGGCCCAGGTTTCGTTGTTCGTAAACAGGGCGATGTACTTCTGCGACATGATGTGCGCCAGTGTCAGGTCCGTGCTCGCTTGCGGCAACGCATCGCTCGCCAGGTAGTCGGCGGCGGCTCCTGCATCGACGCCCACGTAATCCATGTGCGAACGCACTCCTTCCTGAAACGCCGCCAGGGCCGTTCCCAGATCGCCTTTGTGGAAAGCCGCTTCTGCCTTGATGAACTGTAACTCGAAGTAAGTCATCAGCGGATAAGGCGCGCCGTCCAGGAACAGGTACTTGCCGTACATCCGCGGAATGGCGTTGGCCACCGTATCGCCCCCGGGCGTGACCGTCATCTGTCCGGCCAGCGTATCGCCCAGCGGGAACGAAACGCCGTGGTAGTCGCTGTCCGGGTTGGCGTTGAACATCAGCGGCAAGCGGGGGTCTTCCACGCCGTTGAACTGCGTGCCGTCGAGTAGTTCGATCACCACCCGCCCCTGCCGGTAGTTGTTGTAGTTGGCCCGCGATGCCCCCAGGAAGTTGGCCGTTGCCGAGCTGTTCCCTTCGAAATAGATGTTCAGGTTGTCGTCGTTGCTCTCGAACGCGTTATCGACGTACTGAATCACCTGATCGGGATTGTACAGAGCCTTGTTGGAAAGGTGGTTGGCCCGCCGGGCTTTTACCGCGTAAACCATCTTGCGCCACTTGCTCAGGTCACCGTTGTAGATCAGTTCCCACTCGGGCAAGTTCACGTCCTCGGTCGCATCGGCGGCTTCAAGCGCCACCAGGGCTTCGTCGGCCAGCTTGTCGATCTCCCCGTAAATGTACTCCTGCGTGTCGTAGGTAAACTTGGTTTGGGTGTTGTCCCACGCCTGCTGGTAGGGCATCGGTCCGTAGGTATCGGTAGCCTGCAACCAGCTCCACGCCATGATGGCCTTGCCGATGCCTTCGTACGCACCGTACCCGCGCTCTTCGGCGGCTTTCATCACTTCGTTGACGTTGGAGCCGATCGACCAGTAGTGGTTCCGCCAGCGTTGCGCGGCGGCCGACGGGTTGTCGGCCGTGCCCCGGCTGCCGTGCATGTCGTAGTTGTAATACGGGTTCACGTAACTCCAGTACTGGCTGTACTCGCCCACGTAACGGCTGTCGAACATTTCGCCTTCGGCCATGGCGTAGGCAATCTGCGGCAGGTACAGGTGCGGCTCGGCCACCTGCGGCAGGTACGGATCGTCGTTGATGTCGAGGTAGTCATCGCACGCCGTCAGGCCCGCGATCAACAACCCGATCAGAGAAAATGAATATCGTTTTTTCATAAGATGCGAAATCTGGTAAGGTTAAAAAGAAGCACGCAGTCCGGCCGCAAACGCAATGGGCGGAGGCACCGAGAAGTAGTCGAACCCGATGGCGCCGCTTCCCCGCGCGGAGGCGTTCAGGCCGTTGACGTCCGGATCGCCGCCCGAATAGTTGGACCACAACCAGAGGTTCGTACCTGTCAGGTTGATGCTCAGGCTCTTGACAAACGTCTTGGAGAATAGCGCCGAAGGCAGTTGGTAGGCCAGCGACACGTCGCGGAGGCGCAGCCAGTTGATGTCTTTCTCGATGAAGAGTGACTCGTTGTAGCCCCGCGCGCTCGACTGGTAGTACGTCTGGTCGAGGGGCACTTCCTGCGTATTGCGGCTGCCGTCTTCCAGCACGCCGTCGAACACCACCATTTCGCCCCGGTTGGCCGTGCGCTCGCTCAGGCCGTAGAAGGTCAGCAGACGATTCGTAGCGTTGAACACGTCGCCGCCCTTCCGGATGTCGAAGAGAAACGAAAGCGTGAAGTCCTTCCAGTTGAGGCGGTTGGTCAGGCCCAGCGTGAAATCCGGCTGGCGGTTGCCGATCTCGATAAAGCCGG
The DNA here is from genome assembly GCF_900100765.1 of Catalinimonas alkaloidigena. NCBI lineage: Bacteria > Pseudomonadati > Bacteroidota > Cytophagia > Cytophagales > Catalimonadaceae > Catalinimonas > Catalinimonas alkaloidigena. Next base: position 59,986 of record NZ_FNFO01000004.1, read on the forward strand.
TCTCTTCGATCGGGTAGCCGTTTTCGCCGATCAGCAGTTCGCCATTCTCGTTGCGCTGGAACGAATTACCCGTGATCGAGTAGAACGACTGCCCCGGCACGTACCCGGCGCGGGCGTTGCCGTTCAGCCAGGTATCCGACAGGTAGAACTCTTCGAAATTCCCCGGCAGTGCCACCACTTTGTTGCGGTTCAGGGCAAAGTTGGCCGTCGCGTCCCAGGTGAACGTTCCTTTCTTGACGGGCGTCGCCGTCACCAGCAATTCCACCCCCTGGTTCTGAATCTCGCCGGCGTTGACCAGTTGCAGAATATAGCCCGAAGCGTAGCTCAGGCGGGGCTGAACGATCTGGTCGCGGCTCGACACGTTGTAGTACGTCGCGTCGATGCCCAGCCGATTCTGGAAGAAACGCAGCTCCAGACCGGCTTCGTACGAGACGGTCGTCTCAGGTTTGATGTTGCTGTTCGGGCCGTAAAAGCCCACGTAGAACCCACCGCCGGTACGGGTAAAGGCGCTGAGTGCCGGTTGTGTCTGGTGCGCGGGAGCATCTTTCCCGACCTGCGCAAACGATGCCCGCACTTTGCCGAACGATAAGGGTCCGCCGATTTGGAACGCATCGGAGAACACGAACCCGAGGCTCACGGACGGATAGAAGAAGCTGTTGTTCTGCGGCGGCAGGGTGCTCGACCAGTCGTTACGGCCGGTCAGCGTCAGAAACAGCAGATTGCGGTAGTCGGCCTTGAATTCGCCGAACAGGCCGACCAGTTTCCGGCGGTAGCCTTTGGTGGCAATTTCGCGGGTATTCTGGTCGGTGTTGTTGATGCTGTAGAGCCCCGGCACCTGGATGTCTTCGGCATACCACGAATCGACACGGTAGGTGCGGTTTTCCAGGTTGTTGCCCAGCGTCAGGCTGGTGCTGACGTCGCCGAACGACTTGTGCAGGTTCAGCATCAGAAACGAGTTGACCAGATGGCTCTGGATGTTGTATTCCGACATCAGGCCGTTGACAGCCGAAGCCTGGCTGCGGTTCGGGAACGACTGGAACGACTGCGGATCGAGGTATGTGTAGCCGAAAGTGCTGTACACGTCGGCCCCGATGCGGCCCGTCAGGTTCAACCACGACAGCGGATCGTACGAGACACTACCGTTCAGCAGCAGGCGGTCGGTGCCGTCGCCCACTTGGTTTTTGTTCACCGAGAAGTACGGGTTGTCGAACGTATCGTCGCCATCTTCGTAGACCCGCCGCAACGTTCCGTTGGAGTTTTGCCAGTTGCGCATGTCGTCGGTCGACGGCCAGATCAGCGCGTACTGCAACAGGCTGGCGTCCCCTTTCGATGCCCGCTCCACGTCCGTCCGCAGGTAGTTGGCCGAGGTGGTCACGTTGAGTTTGCTGCTGAGCTGCGCGCCCACGTTGGCCCGGATCGACTTCCGCTGGTAGCCGGTTTCGGGAATAGAGCCCTGTTGGTCGAGCAAGTTCCCCGACAACACGAAGTTGACCCGCTCACTGCCCCCACTCACGCTCAGGTTGTGCGTCTGCATAAAACCCGTCTGAAAAAAATTCTCCAGGTTGTCGTAGGTCTGCGTCCCGGCCGGAATGGGCGCACCCCAGCGTTGCAGCGTGCCGTTGTAGGTCGAATCGCCCACGCCGGTATTGTAGGTTTCCAGGCGGTCGGGGAAGCGGGTGATGCGCTCGAACCGGAAGTTGTTGTTGTAGTTGACCGCCATCTGCCCGGCTTTGCCTTTTTTCGTGGTGATCACGATGGCCCCGTTGGCCGCGTCGATACCGTAGAGGGCGGCTGCCGAAGGGCCTTTCAGCACCGTTACGCTCTCGATGTCGTTCGGGTCCAGGTCGGCAATGCGGTTCGAGTAATCGCCGCCCCGGTTGGCCCCGTCGTTCAACAGATACCCTTCGCGCAGCGTCGTGTTGTCGACCGGAATCCCGTCCACCACAAACAGCGGCTGGTTGTTGCCGTCGAGCGACGTCCCCCCCCGGATGATGATGGACGACGACGACCCCGGCGAGCCACTGGTGGAACCGACCTGAACGCCGGCGATCCGCCCCTGCAAGGCGTCGACCATGTTGGGACGCACCGTTTCGGCGAGCTGCTTGCCCTCCACTTCCTGGACGGCGTAGCCCAGTTCGCGACGTTTCTGTTCCCGTCCGAACGACGTCACGACGACTTCCTGCAACACCTTGGTGTCTTCTTCCAGCGTGACATCGATCACCGACCGCGCGCCGATTTCCTGTTCGGTTGTTACGTAACTCACGTACGAGAACGTCAGCGTACTGACGTCGGGTGGTACGGAAAGCACGTACTTTCCGTTGATGTCGGTGATGGTACCGATGGTCGTGCCTTTGACCAGCACCGACACCCCTGGCAGCGGGTCCTGGGTGCTGGCATCCGTTACGGTTCCCGAGACGCTACGCGATTGCGCGTGCAAGGGCCCCACCCAAGGAAGCAGCAACAACAAGGCTCCTACTACCTGAACTAGTAGCTTTTTTTGCATCATGAAGAATTGATTTGTTGGGAGTAAAAAAATGGTGGATGCGCTAAGGTATAGGCCAACCGCTAGATAAAAAACACTTTCGGACAGATACTGCCCGAAGGTCGTTAACATTTACCCAGCAAAATCCTCCTAAAACCAAATAAACACAAAGTACAACGCGGGTTTCTTGAAATTTCATCAAGAACCACCTACTTCCCTCCCAAGCGAGGCACAAGACCCGCGTACGACACCGAGGCCGCTCACAGGTCGACAAAGAATGATCAGAAAAATGCTCCGGAAGAGCGGCCGCCCGTATCGGTGATGTGCAGGGCTCAGGCCTGGGTCAACGTCGGCGCTTTCCGCTCGTACTTGCGTTTGCGCCAGAAATAGCGCCCCACCCCAAACAGCACCAGCAGCGCCAGCGGTGCCACAAGGTTGAGCAGTTGCCACTGCACCCGTTCCTGCTCGATGCGGGGTGCATCCAGCGGGCGGAGGGCAATCTCTTTGTTGCGCGCCAGCACCACGCCGTCTTCGTCCAGCATGTATTCCAGCGCGTTCATGATGAAATCGCGGTTCGAAAAGGTCAGGCCCGACACCCGGTCGAAGCCAAGCGGAAATGCGTCGGTCCGGTCGCGGTTCACTTCGTTGCGGGGCAAATCGCCGTCGGAGACGATCAGCACCTGGGAAGGTTCGTTCTGCTCCCGGAACTCGAACGTCTTGACCGTGACCGGCGAAAGGCGGTTGGTGTAGAGGGATTGGAAGCGCCCTTCGAGCAGGTACGCGACGGCCTGCGGTCCCGCCTGGAACTGCTCCCGCTGAGGTTGCAACCGGGCCTCGTTGAAGTTGACCCGCGCGGGCGACGGCCGAATCCGCGAGTACTGCGAGGTGAACATCAGGGGCGTTTTGGTGATGCCGTCGGCCTTGACCGTGTCGATGGTACTGACAAAGCGGAGGTACACCGCATCGAGGTTTTTGGTGATGGGGTGGTCGGCAAACTGGTTGGCCAGCGGGAAGAACCACCACGGCATCGGGCGCATTTGTGGTTGGTCGCCCATGTAGCCGACGAACATCGGGATGTAGGCGGCATTCAGGTCCTGAATCAGGTCGGGGTTGATCCGCACGCCCCACTTGAAAAACAGGTCGAGCAGGTTGAGTTCCAGCGGAAAGGCCACCGTCCCATCCGGCCCGATGCTATCGAGCTCGATTGCCAGCGGATCGACGAAGAACAATGCCCGGCCTCCGTTCACCACAAACTGGTCGATCTTGAACTTGTCGGGTTCGCTAAAGGCCGAATCGGGCTTCGCGACGATGATGGCGTCGAACCCCTCCAGGCTCACCTGCTGGTCGAGGTCCACCTTCTGCACGTCGTAGATGCGCTGGAGGTCCTGCGTCAGGCTGTAGGTCTCGTAATCGTCCAATTCACCATGCTTCCGGATCAGGCCGATCTTCCGCCGCTGCGTCAGGGTCGCCCGCTGGATGGCCGACGCGAGGCGGTACTCCACCCCTTCCACCGACTGGTTCAGACGGGCTTCCGGTGACGCGTTCGAGGCGCGCTGGTCGCCCTGCAAAAAAATCACCGGTTCTTCCCGGTCGCCCACGCGGACAATCGCTCCTGGCCAGATCACCTTCTCGCTCCGTCCTGCCCCTTCGCGGTCCACCAGGTTGGTTGGGATCACGCCCTTCTCCTGCAATTCGCGGTAAAACGCCGCCCGTTCCTTGGCATCGGCAATGGCATTGGGGTCCACGAACCGGTACTGCACGTTGTCGCCCGCGTAGACCCGGAACTCGTCCAGCTTCTCCCGAATTGCCTTCTGCAACCGCGCGAAGCCCGCCGGAAATTCGCCTTCCAGGTAAATGTCCACCAGCACGGGGCGGTCCATTTCCTCCAGCAGCGTCTCGGTTGCCGGGTTCAGCGTGTAGCGTTGGTCTTCCGTCAGGTCCAGCCGGAAGAACACCTGCGTGCCAATGATGTTCAGCAGCACGATGACGACCAGCGCCACGGCGTACTGCAATCCATCACGGTAGTTTCGAGCGGTTTTTGGCATGTTTCATATTTTGCTAGCAACGGAATTAATTCCGTTGTTACATAATTCTATCGCTTTTCTGAAGATTGTGCCGAGCGCAAAGCAGTTGTATATTTTCAGCTTTTAATGAAGTTCCTCCTTTAGAAAAGGGGAGTATATGGTCAAAATGCAAATTATTAGTACTACCACATTGAACACATTTTCCTTTGTCTCTTTTCCATACTTCCAGCTTCACGGAAGTAGGAATCATCCGATTATGCTCAACATATTTTAATTCCTTTGCTCGCTCTTCTTTTAATTGAATGGTTTTATCGGTTGTCACTAACTTAAACTTGAATACATTTCTCTTATCAATCTCCTCAATCCATGCATCGACTAGTTGAAAAACTCCACTATAAACCCAAATTCCGTCTTTAATCTTCTCATACCCCTTTACAAATTCAGTTACAGAATTTCCTTCTTTGAAGTCTTTAGCAGCTCTGTAAAACTTTCCGTTTTGAGTTAACAAACCGGAAGGTGTATACATTTCCTGATTTACTTTCTTGGGAGTATCTGCCAAATTACTTGGCACATCATGTCCTTCATAAATGAGCACCTTGCCGTCTTCTTCCACTCGGTCTGCATAAGGAGCACCTTTGCGCAAAGAAATCAGAATAACACTTGTCTTTCCTCCAACCCGGAAATTCATTCCTCTCTGTAAAGAATGCCCTTCTGCTGTACACATTTCGAGGTATGAGATAATGTCACCTGGTTGCATTGTAATCTCTGAACTAGTTACCACTTCCTACTCCCCAGTACGAGGTGCGTGGAGGACAGCATCACAGCGATGACGCTGACAAAATAGAGCACGTCGCGCGAGTCGATCAGGCCCTTGCTGATGGTGGCGTAGTGGTAGGCGATGCCGAGTTGGTCGATGAGGCGCGCGGCCTGTCCCCACACGTTGATCGACGCCAGCGCGGCAAATCCTTCGTAAATCACGAAACAGAGAAACACCGCCAGCACGAACGAGACGATCTGGTTGTCGGACAGCGATGAGGCAAACAAGCCGATGGCCGTGAACACCGCCCCCAATAACAACAGCCCCAGGTAGGAGCCGATCACCGCCGCCGAATCGACGTTGCCCTGCGGGTTGCCCAGTTCCCAGACGGTGTAGTAGTACACCAGCGTGGGCAACAGTGCCAGCACGACCAGCACCAGACACGCGAAGTATTTCCCCAGGATGATCTGCCAGTCAGTCAGGGGTTTGGTGAGGAGCAGCTCCATCGTGCCGGCCTTTCGTTCCTCCGCAAAGGAGCGCATCGTGACGGCCGGAATCAGGAACAGGAACACGTACGGGGCCATGGAGAAGAGCGTATCCAGGTCGGCAAAGCCCCACTCCAGGATGCTCGTCTCGGGAATCACCCACGTGAACATGCCGATGCCCACCAGAAACACCGCAATCACGATGTAGGCGATCAGCGAATTCAGAAAACTATTGACCTCCTTAGCAAATACCGATAGCATAGCGTCTCACCAGTCCTATTTTTTTTTTCACATCATTGTCATTTCGACCAACGGGAGCCGGGTGGCCGGTGCCAGATCTTCTGACTTTTGGAACAAGATCTCTCACTTTGCTTCGCTCCGTTCGAGATGACAGAAGTGGTTTTTTCATTACTCAACTTCATCGTTTAGAAAGCTCCATTCCAGATTTAAACTCGCGATGAGCGTTTCTTTCTTCTTCCGATTCCCTTTCTTGATCTCTTTCTCTCGCTCCATTGCATCGTATATGGAATCGAAACGCTCCCAATAAATCAGGTGGCAGCAATGATACCGTCCGGCAAAAGATTTAGAGTTTCCCCTAGTCTCGAATGCTGCTTCATGCGTGTGGCCAGATCATTTGTTACCCCTGTATAAAGCACTGTCCTTCCCGGATTTGTCGTGATGTACACAAAATAATTGTGCTCATTCATTCCTATCTCTTGACTCACTTCTCCATTATTTTGTCATTTCGAGCATTAGCGAGAAATCTAAACCCACCGATAGAAGATCTCTCCCGTGCCACGGCGACTGTCTTCGAGATGACAAAGCGAGATGAAACTTCGTCCTCCGCTTCCATTACTCTGCCTGCGGTTGAGCCGCCGGCGTTTGAGCAGTGAGTTCCCGGAACACCTCTTCCATCGAGTTTTCCTGACGCTGAAGCCCCACCAGCGGCCAGCTTCGTTCGGCGGCCAGGCGGAACACCGCCCCCCGCAGGTCCTGATTTGCTTCGGTCAGCAGTTCGTAGCGATGGCGGGGCAGCACGCGTACGTCGCGGATGCCGGGGAGTTGCGCCAGGACCGTCTCGTCGATGGCCTGTTCAAACTCGACCTGGATGGTAGAGCCGCCGCGCAGCGCCTCGACGGGCGAGTCGGCAACCAGCTTGCCGCGGTTGATGATGACGACGCGGTTGCAGAGCGCCTGCACTTCGGGCAGGATGTGGGTGGAGAAGATGACCGTCTTTTCTTTGCCCACTTCGCGGATCAGGTTCCGGATTTCCAGGATCTGGTTGGGGTCGAGGCCCGTCGTGGGCTCGTCGAGAATCAGCACCGACGGATCGTGGATCAGCGCCTGTGCCAACCCCACCCGCTGCCGGTAGCCCTTCGAAAGCGCGCCGATCTTCTTGTGCTGTTCGCGTCCCAGTCCGGTGAGTTCCACCATGTCGGCGGCCCGTTTCTTCGCGGTTTGGCCGCGGAGGCCATAAATCCCCGCCACAAAGCGGAGGTACTCGTGCACGTAGAGGTCGAGGTACAGCGGGTTGTGTTCGGGCAGATAGCCGACCTGTCGCCGCACTTCTGTGGGCTGCGTCTCCACGTTGAAACCGTTCAGCGTCACGAGGCCGCTCGTCGGCGGCAGGTAACAGGTGGCGATTTTCATGGTCGTAGATTTCCCCGCCCCGTTCGGTCCCAGGAATCCCAGGATATCGCCGGTTTCGACCCGAAACGAAATGTGATCGACAGCGTGCTGGCTGCCGTATGTTTTTACCAGTTGATCAACGACTACGGACATGGCGCGTGAAATTACTAAAATCAGCAGGTGGGACAACCGTTGCCGTCAGCCACCGGCCGCCGATGTAAGAAAACAATGAAACCGGTTCATTTTCAGAGAGTAACGCAATTCAAGCAGGATTATTTACTTTGGCGTATGATCTGCAAACGCCTCGTTTTCCTCCTCCTCTTCTTCGTTTCGCTCTCTACCCTGCAGGCCCAGGAACGCCCTTACCGGACCGACGACCGCTGGAACTGGCACAGTTGGTACGCACAATGGATTGCCCCGCCCGACATCGACCCGTACGCCTACGGGGTGTATCACCTGCGGAAATCGTTCGGGTTGTCCTCGGTGCCGGCCTCGCTGCCGGTGTATGTATCGGGCGACAACCGCTACCGGCTCTACGTGAACGGCCACTACGTGGGCTTCGGCCCGGCACGCGACGATGCATTTCACTGGCCGTACGATTCGCTCGACCTCGCGCCGCACCTGCAACGAGGAAAAAATGTGATTGCCGTAGAGCTGGTAAATTTCGGACCTGACCGGCCGGTAGCGCAACATTCGGTACAGACGGGGTTTATTCTACAAGCGGCCGATACGGCCTATCACACCACGATCAACACAGGGACGCCAGGCTGGAAAACGCTTCAGAACGAGGCCTACCAGCCGATTCCGATCACGACGCCCGCCCTGCACGCGTACGTGGCCATCGGCGTAGCCGATTCGGTGGCGGGGGCACGGTACCCCTGGGGCTGGCAACGGCCGGACTTCGATGATGCCGCGTGGGCCGACGCCCGGCGGATTCAGCAGGGGATTGGACCGGGGTTCGTCACCGATGCGAAGTGGCTGCTCGTGCCCCGCGCCATTCCGCCGTTGGAAGAAACGCCCATGCGCTTGCCCCGTGTGGAGCGGACCGAGGGCCTCACCGTCGCTCCAGCGTTTCTGGCGGGCAACCAACCGATCACCATCCCGCCGAATACGCAGGCTTCGCTGCTGCTGGACAATGAGGTGCTGACGGTAGGCTATCCGGAATTGCGGGTTAGCGGCGGGCAGGGCAGCCGGGTGCGGGTAACTTACGCCGAAGCCTTATTCGACGACCGGTTGCAAAAGGGCAATCGAGACGCGACGGAGGGCCGGAAAATTTTCGGCTACCACGACTCGTTTTTGCCCGACGGCGGCCCCGACCGCCTGTTCAAACCGCTGTGGGTCCGGACGTTCCGCTACGTACAGCTCGACATCACGACCGGGAACGCCCCGCTGACCCTTCAGGATTACTACAACGTGTTCACGGCCTACCCGCTCGAGGAGCGCGCCCGGTTTGCCAGCGATGATGCTTCGCTCGACGCCATCTGGTCGGTAGGGTGGCGAACGGCCCGCCTCTGCGCCGGAGAAACGTATTTCGATTGTCCCTACTACGAACAATTGCAATATGTGGGCGACACACGCATTCAGGCGCTGATCTCACTCTACGTGGCGGGCGACGCCCGGCTGATGCGACAGGCGCTTCTTCAGTTGGATCATTCGCGGATTCCGGAAGGCATCACGCAGAGTCGCTACCCGTCGCACCTGCGCCAGCTCATTCCGCCGTTCTCGCTGTTCTGGATCGCGATGATCCACGACTACCACCGCCACCGTAACGACTCCGACCTGGTGCGCTCGCTGCTGCCGGGCATTCGTACGGTGCTGGACTGGTACGGCCGACGCGTCGACCGGACCGGCATGCTGGGACCGCTGCCGTGGTGGAATTTCGCCGACTGGGCCTTTCCGCACGGCATTCCACCGGGGGTGGACGAAGGCGGCTCCGCGCTGATTTCGTTGCAGTACCTCTACGCGCTGCAATACGCCGCCGGCATCATGGCCGACTTCGGACTGGCGGAAGAGGCCGAACGCTACGGACGGGAGGCCATCAATCTCAAAAACACGATCTACCGACGCTGTTACAGCAACAACCGGGGTCTGCTGGCCGATACGCCCGAACACGAAGCCTACTCGCAACACACCAACGCCATGGGCGTCCTGACAAACGTGATTCCGCTGGAGGACCAACCCCGCGTGATGCGCCGCCTGCTCGAAGACGCCGAACTGACGCAGACCACGTTCTACTACCGCTTTTACCTGATGCAAGCCCTCTACAAAGCGGGGCTTGGCGACCTGTACGTGGAGCAACTCGCCCCCTGGCGTGCGATGCTGGAGCTGGGCCTCACCACTTTCGCCGAACAACCCGACCCGACCCGCTCCGACTGCCACGCCTGGAGCGCCTCACCCAACTTCGATCTGCTCGCCACCGTTTGTGGCATCCGTTCCACGTCGCCGGGATTCCGGACCGTCCGCATTGCCCCGGCGCTGGGACCGCTCCGGCAGGTGGAAGGCGTCGTGCCCCATCCGCAGGGCGAAGTCGCGGTTCAGTTTCAAAAAGATGCGCAGGGACGCCTGACAGGCACCGTTTCGCTCCCCGAAGGCGTCACCGGTGTGCTGGTCTGGAACGGCGAAGAAAAGAAGTTGAAAGGCGGCGAACAGAAGGTCAGTATGAAGTAGTGCGACTTTGTTAGAGCCCCACGAGAAACAGCACGTTTCGCCATTCGCTGCTTTCGTAAACGTAGTACTTCTGGCGCAACGTATCTGATCCCTATTGACCAATCTCAAAATCATCGCCAGGCTTCGCGCTTCTACCTTCACGGACGAAGACGGTGGCACCTACACGCGGGCGTTTCAGCCCGGCTTGACCGAGGAAGCACTGGAGGAGCGACGGAAGCGATTTTCCACTCATCACCTCGCCGATGAGTCAAGAGAAATCTTGCGAGTCACCAGAGGGTCCAATGAAACCTTCCTGGAAAATGCGCCTCGAGCGCGCTGCTCAGTATAGATTTCGCGACACGTGCTCTTTCCTCGCACAACCCTTCATGTCCCATGCACGAAAACACCCTGGCGCAACTGGGCGTCCGCGCCGATACCCTGACGGAAGAAGAAAAGGCTTTTCTGGACCAACACGGCTACCTCGGGCTGGGCAAGCTTTTGTCGGATGAGCAACTGGAGGCGATTCGCCAAACGCTGGCGACGCTACTGGCCCGCGAAGGCGAACGCGCGGGGGCCGAACTGATGGACTCGCCTTACATCCGCCATCCGAAAGAGGCGGGGGCCGACCGGCTGGCCGATCTGGTCAACAAAGGTGCAACCTTCGATCTGTTTTACACGCATCCGCGTGTGCTGGCGGCGGTGGCGCACGTGCTGGGGCCTTATCTTAAACTTTCATCGCTCAACTACCGGGCGGCCAAACCGGGGATGGGTCTCCAGAAACTCCACGTTGACTGGCACGAGGTGGTCGCTCCTCACGACTTCAAGGTGTGCAACTCGATCTGGCTGCTGGACGACTTTACGCGGGAAAACGGGGCCACGCGGCTCGTCCCGGGTACGCACCGGTCGGGGGAACTGCCGCAGGAGATCCTCGCCGATCCGATGCAACCGCATCCCGACGAAGTGTTGATCGAAGCACCCGCCGGATCGGTGTTTATCTTCAACTCGCACACGTGGCACGGCGGCACCACAAACCAGACGGCAGCGGCACGACGGGCCATTCACAGCTACTTCTGCCGCGGTGACCAGCCCCAACAAATCGACCAGCAACGGTACATTCGGCCAGAAACCCTGGCGCGCCTCTCCCCTGCCGCCATTCAGATTTTGGGCGTGCAGGTGGTGAAGGAGTGAGGAAGCGATTGAGTGAAGAAGCGGTTGGGGAATGAGTGGCTGTTTTCGTGCGCATCACTCTTCACAACGCAGTTGAAGGGAATCTGAAACGGAAAATCTTCTTTTTTGAAGTAGCGGCTCACCACATCGGTGGCATTCAAAAACCGATGGTGCTTCCGCTTATCGAGAACCTAAAATCCTTTTGCGGACTCCGCTCATCCATCTTCCATTCTTCTTATCTCTGCACCGCCCCCCGTTCATCGTCAAGGGTCCATACCAGCGTACTAAATTTCTTTTGAGGAGTCGGAGCAGCCCATCTTCATCCCCCAGCTCCTTACGTTGGTTCGGCCCTGCCGTGTGCGTCAAAGTGAGCGGATTCTTTGAGGGGAATCACGTCGACTTCGACCTTGAGCGTTTGTTTGCCGCTGCTCTGGAAAATGCCCTTGATGGGCGTTACGTCGCCGTAGTCGCGGCCCCAGGCCAGCACGAGGTGGCGCTCGTTCGGGATCAGGTTGTTTGTCGGGTCGAAGTCAACCCAGCCGCGGTCGGGCATGTAGACCGAAATCCACGCGTGAGAGGCGTCAGCACCCTGCAGTTTCTTCTTGCCGGGGGGCGGCAGCGTTTCCAGGTAGCCGCTTACGTAGCGGGCAGGCAGGCCGAGGCTCCGCAGACAGGCAATGGCGAGGTGAGAAAAGTCCTGACAGACGCCCTTTCGCTCTTTGAACACCGTTTCGACGGGGGTGTGGAGGGTGGTAGCACCAGACACAAACTTGAAATCCTTGAAAATGCGGGCAACCAGCGCCCGGGTCGCGTCGAACAGGCTGCGGTCTTTGCGGAACACCTGCGCAGCGTAGGCGGCCATGTCCGCGTTCCAGCGTACGAACGGCGACGGCAGAATAAACGGGCAGAGGTCCAGGCCGTACGATTCGTGCTGGTAGATCCGCTCCCGCGCTTCTTCCCAACTGTACGCGTCGTCGAAAAGCTGCGCTTCCGTATCGGCCGGTTGCTTGTCGATGAGGCTGCGTACCGTCACCGTCATTTCGTGGTGGGGCGTGTTCAGCGCAAAATAAAACGTTTTGTTGCCGAAAAAGTCGTCGGCATAGATCAGCTCACGGGGCGTGGGCGTAATCTCGATCTCGATTTCTTCGGGCTGCTGCGTCTCCAATACCTTCGGAATCAGCCAGGCCCGGCTCTGGCACGTGCTGGTTTTGGCGTGGTAGCGGTAGATCGTCTTGTGGGTCAGTTCGTATTTCATTTCCGCGGTGGGTCGTTGAACAACTGCGAAAAAGAGTGTTGTTCGAGGGTGTGGTTGAAATACATCTCCGTCAACGTGATCGACAGCTGCGAAATGCTTTCGCCGAGCGTGTGCAGCATCGCGTCGAGGTTTTCGTAAAAGCCCGTCTCCCGGTTTTTCTCCGTCAGGTTTTCCAGGTCCGACAACTGGAGCGTCGTGATGGACGACAGCACCAGCTTCTGGGCAGCGTTCAGGCGGCCTTTTTTCAGCGGGCTGGGCAGCGCGTCCAGGTGCTTGCTGAGTTTCTGAAGCTGGTACGACAGCGAATACGGCAACGACGAGGAGAACAGTAGCGTGTCGAGCACGTACCGGAGTTCCATCGACGAGCGGTAGCGTAGACGGTAGTTGGTCAGGCTGTTGTGATACACAAGCGCCGCTTCGAACAGGGTGTGCTGCGCCGTGCCCGGCTGCTGGAACGTCAGGACCGACCGGATAATGGCGATGGAGTTGAGAATCCGCTCGATGATTTTCCCGATTTTAAACAGCAGTTTCCCGGCGTGCTGCGGCATGGTTTCGGTCACTGTCCCGTAGAAGGTGAACAGCAGCGTGATGATCTCGCGTAATTTCTGCTGGATGTTGAAAATCAGCGATTCCGCATCGATGGCTACCTGCAACTGCTCCTGCGCCTCTTTGATCAGGTCCATCACCCGCCACGATTCCAGCGAGAGGTGATCGCGCACCGAAATGGCGGAATTGAACAACGCGCCCAGGCTGAAGGTGATCGAACCCAGCTTGCGGGGGTCGCCGACCAGCGCCCGGATTTCGTCGAGCGGATGGAGCACCGGCGCTTCGTCGTCATCGTCCAGAAAACCGGGGTAGCTGCCCGTCAGGTGCGTCAGGGCTTTCAGCAATTCCTGCAACGCGGGATCTTCTTCGGCGACCGCCGTCCGCGAATATTCGTTCATCACCTCCAGCACAATGTGGATGAAGTTGGCCGTGGCAATGCCCCGGTCGGTCATGCGGGCCAGCCAGAACAGGTTTTCGGCACTGCGGCTCGGCAACGACACTTCTTTGTTGCTGAACATGCTGGTCGACAGCGACAGCGAATGCCGCTCCGGATCGTGCCCCGATACCACCCACGTGTCTTTCGAAATGCCACCGTAGCGGTTCGAAACCGAAAAGCTTTCCTTGTCGACCGACCGACGCGACAGCCCTCCCGGCATCACCTGATACCCTCCTTTGCCGGCCATCGCAAAGCAGCGCACCGCCGCCATCCGCGAATCGATGCCGTTTTCCGTCAGAGACGGGACCGCCGAAAAGCTGACGTCTTCGTGCCCCACGAACTCGAACGGCGTGGCTTTGATCTGCCGTTTCAGTTCGTCGAGCGCCTTTTTCGAAAGTTCTTTGCCGTAAACGCGCTTGAAATGGTCGGATCGGTCGATCTTCTTGATCACCAGCTTGTCGAGGTTGTCGAGCACGAAGCTGAGCTCTTTCGGCTGGCCACACCACCACGTGGCCATCGTGGGCAGTTTCAGATCTTCCTGCAACAGGTATTGGGAGGCGGCGTTCATGAACGCAAACAGCCCCCGGTTTTCCAACAGGCTGCAACCGGGCGGGTTGACCACCGTCACGTTACCGCGGCGCATCACGTCGATCAGCCCGGCTACGCCCAGCATGCTGGTTTCGTTGAACTCCAGCGGATCGCAGTAGAGGTCGTCGATGCGGCGGATGATCACGTCCACTTTTTGCAGCCGGTCGATGCAGCGCAGCCACACGTAACCGTCGCGCGCCACCAGATCGCTGCCCTGCACCAGCGTGTAGCCCAGGTACGACGAGAGGTACGAATGCTCGAAGTAAGTTTCGTTGTTGGGCCCCGGCGTCAGGTAGACGATGAACGGATCTTCTTTGGCGTGGGGCAGAATTTTCAGGATCGACTCGTGAAAGTGCGACAGAAATTCGGCAACGGGCAGCACGTGGATGTGCTCGTAGAGGTCGGGCAGGATGTTGCTCACCACGCTGCGGTTTTCCAGCGCGTAGCCCATCCCCGATGGGGCCTGCGTCCGGTCGCTCAGGACCCAGATGCGCCCGTCCGGCCCGCGCGCCAGATCGGCCGCGTGGATCACCAGCTGGTAGTCGCCGGGAATGCGCAGCTGCTGACATTCGCGCAGAAAGCCGCTGTGGCGGTAGATCAGTTCCGGCGGCAGCACCTTGTCGCGGATCAGTCGTCGCTCGCCGAACAGGTCGAGGAGCATCAGGTTGAGCAGTTCGGCGCGCTGTTTCAGGCCGGCCGAAATCGTTTGCCACTCCTGCTCTTCGATCAGCAGCGGAATGGGGTCGATCTGCCACGCGCGGCTCAGTCCCTGCGGGTCGTCGTATACGTTGTAGGTAACGCCGTTTTCCTTCAGTTGCCGAATAATTTCCTGGTGACGCGCCTCCAGTTGCGGCAGGCCCAGGCGTTGCAGGTTGGTGAGCAGTTGCGCCCACGCCGGCTTAAACTCCCCGGATTTCTCCAGAGTTTCGTCGTACGATACCACCAGACTTCGGTACAGTTCAGCCAGGGAAGGCGATTCCTGCTCGATCAAACTCATGTTCTTCTTCTCCAAAAACGTCGAAGGTCTAAGGTACTGGGAAATTCGGTATTCACCAGTTCGATAGGCGCATCGTAGCGGACGTCGCGTTTGGTTTCGGCCATAAACCGGGAGGGTTGCGCGGTGTTGTTGAACGCCACCTGCACATTCGCGATGGCCTCGGGCGTGTGACCAAAATCCCAGAAACGACTGATGCGACGCGACTCCGCCTCGTAGGCGTTGATCGGGTAGGTATCGTAATTGCGGCCACCGGGATGCGACACAAAATAGGTGCAGCCGCCCAGCACTTTGTTGTTCCAGGAATCGACCACGTCGAACACGAGCGGCGTATCGACCCCGATGGTCGGGTGCAGCGCCGACGGCGGATTCCAGGCTTTGTAGCGCACGCCCGCCACGTATTCGCCCTTGGTGCCCGTGGCCCGGAGCGGTACCCGGCAACCGTTGCAGAGCAGGATGTGGCGATGCTCGACAAACCCGTTGACTTTGACCTGTACGCGCTCGACCGACGAATCGACAAAGCGGGCCGTGCCGGTGTTGGTGATCTCCTCGCCCAGCACGTGCCACGGCTCAATGCCGAAGCGCAGTTCGAGTTGAATGTTGTCCATCGTAACGGTCCCGAAACGCGGGAAACGGAACTCCATGAACGGATCGAACCAACTGATGTCGAAGTCGTAGCCGGCCTCTTTGAGGTCCTGCACCACGTCGAGCATGTCGAGGTAGGTAAAGTGCGGCAGCATGAAGCGGTCGTGCAACTCGGTTCCCCAGCGGATCAGCTTGTGCTTGTAGGGTTGCTTCCAGAACTTAGCCACCAGCGCGCGGATCAGCAGCATTTGCACGAGGCTCATGTGCTTGTGCGGGGGCATGTCGAACCCGCGGAACTCGAGCAGCCCCAGCCGCCCCGCCGACGAATCGGGCGAGTACAGCTTGTCGATGCAGAATTCGGTGCGGTGGGTATTGCCCGTAATGTCGGTCAGCAGATTTCGGAACACGCGGTCCACGATCCAGAACGGCACCTCTCCCCCGTCGGGAATCTGTTCGAACGCAATTTCCAGTTCGTAGAGGCGCTCGTCGCGGCCCTCGTCCACGCGGGGCGCCTGGCTGGTCGGTCCCACAAACGCGCCGGAAAACAGGTACGACAGCGCGGGGTGGTGCTGCCAGTAAGTAATCAGGCTCCGCAGCACATCCGGGCGGCGCAGCAGCGGGCTGTCCGACGGCGTAGCCCCGCCGATGGTGACGTGGTTGCCGCCGCCGGTGCCCGTATGGCGACCGTCGACCATGAATTTCTCGGTGCCCAGGCGGGCCTGAAACGCCTCTTCGTAGAGCGTATCGGTGGTCTGCACCAACTCCTGCCAGCTGCTTTGCGGGTGGATGTTGACCTCGACCACGCCGGGGTCGGGCGTAATCATCAGCTTCTGAATGCGGTAATCGGACGGCGGCGCATACCCTTCGATGCAGACCGGCAGGTTCAGCCTGGCGGCGGTAGCTTCGATCGAAGCGATCAGGTCCAGGTAATGCTCGAAGTAATCGACCGGGGGCAGAAAGAGGAACAGCACGCCGTTGCGGCATTCGATGCCCAGGGCCGTGCGCACCACGTTGATGGCATAGAGTGGCTTTTTCTTCTCGGGAGCACCGTTCGACCGGCGCTTGTCGGTTTTTTCCTCGGAGTCGTCCACCCACGTCCGGGGGCGCAACTGCGCTTCGTGCTCGCTTCCGTAGCGCGCATCGATGGCCGGTTGGTACGAGGCCTCAAACTCGGGCAAGTCTTCGAACAGGCTGCGCTCGACCGGATCGTCCACCAATTCGTCAGGTACGTAGGCCAGCGACTCGAGCGGCAATCGCAACCCGACCGGCGAGTTGCCCGGAATCAGGAGCAGGTGTTTCCGCCGGAACTGCCAGCGTCCGCTCGCCCAGGTCTGGAAGTCGTAGCTCCAGGTCAGCGGCAGCACGTAGCCCACCGGCTGGTTGAGGCCATGCGCCAGGTTTTCGGCCAGTTTGCGGCGCTCGACCGGGTCGCTCAGGTCCACGTCGAGGGGATCGAGGTTGACCGGCACTTCCGACTCTTTTAACAGCCAGTAGACCGGATCTTCGTAGGCAGGCAGAGCATAGGCAGCGCTGACCCCCAGGTGGCGTGCCAGTTCCTGCATGAACCGCTCGGCATCGTGGGTGGTGTGGCCCTGGTCCTCGTAAGGCGAGGCCAGCAGACGCATGTCGTGCCACATGGGTACGCCGTCTTTCCGCCAGTAGAGCGAGTATTGCCAGCGCGGGAACGGCTCGCCCGGATACCACTTGCCCTGCCCGTAGTGGGGCAGGCCCTGGTGTCCGAATTTTTCTTTGAGGCGCAGCAACAGATCGTAGGCCAGTTTGCGCTTGTGGGGGCCGTCGGCGCGGGTGTTCCATTCGGGCGCTTCCATGTCGTCGACCGAGACGAAGGTAGGCTCTCCGCCCATCGTCATCCGTACGTCGCCGTCAATCAGGTCCTGCTCCACCTTTTCGCCCACGGCCAGCACCTTCGCCCACTGCTGTTCGGTGTAGGGTTTGGTGACGCGCGGATCTTCGAAAATGCGCCGGACCGAGTTTTCGAACTCAAACTCCACTTCGGCGATGCTGGTCAGGCCCGTTACGGGCGCAGCGCTTTTGTAGTGCGGCGTGCACGACAGCGGAATGTGTCCCTCGCCCGCAAACAGACCCGACGTGGCGTCCAGCCCGATCCAGCCCGCTCCCGGAATGTAGGCCTCCGCCCAGGCGTGGAGGTCGGTAAAGTCGGCCTCCGGTCCCGAAGGCCCGTCGAGCGACTTCACGTCGGCGGTGAGCTGCACCAGGTAGCCCGACACAAAGCGCGCCGCAATGCCCAGGTGCCGCAGCAGTTGCACAAGGAGCCACGCCGAATCGCGACACGACCCCATGCGCCTGGTCAGCGTCTCTTCGCAGGCCTGCACACCCGGTTCCATCCGGATAGTATATCCCACCAGTTGGTTTACCTTCTGGTTGAGCTTCACCAGAAAATCGACGATGGCCGGACGGTCGTCGTGCTGCGGCCGCATCTCTTTCGCCAGGGCACTCAGGCGCTGCCCCTCTTCGTTGATTTCCAGGTAAGGCACCAGCTCTTTGCGCAGTTGCTTCTCGTAGCGGAACGGATACTGTTCGGCATACTCCTCCACGAAAAAATCGAAGGGGTTGATCACCTCCAGCCGCGCCACCACTTCCACGTCGATGCTCAGTTCCCGCGTCTGCTCCGGGAACACCACCCGCGCCTGGTAATTACCGAAGGGGTCCTGCTGCCAGTTGATGAAATGGTTGGACGGCGAAAGCTTGAACGTGTACGATTCGATGGGCGTGCGCGAGTGCGGAGCGGGCCGCAGGCGAAACACGTGGGGACTGAGGGTGGTCAGCCGGTCGTACTTATAAACAGTTTTATGACGGAGCGCTACTTTAATGGCCATACGCGTAAATTACACCAGATCAGTGGGAAACGAAGACGAATGCGTGGGGGTTGACGGGATTTGAAAAACGTGGTGGTGCGCAAAAAGGCTGATCGGTCTTCAAGGGGCCGCCGAACGGTTCCCCCAAGCCCATCAGCCTGTGTTCAAAAGTACGGCAAGCCCGGGGATTTGCAAACGCCCGCCCCCACGAAGCGCAGGAACGCACCAGCGCGGTTTTCAACGACAGAACTGCCTACCGTTCCCCTATGTCCCCAGGTGACGCTTCGGACTTTAGAGACTCTGCCTTGCTCCAGCACTTTTTGCCAGGGAGGGATGGGGTAGAGTGAAAAAAATGACCCACAGTAGGCCATCGCTGCGTGGGTAGTAGGTCGAACCAAGTTGGTATTGGCGAAGCGCTACGGTCGTACCTGTCGCCAGACACAATCCTACCTATGACGAAGTGACGCAATTGGGCACAGCGGCGTTCAAGCTTAAGGCTGTAGCCAACAACTCTTTTGGACCTACTATCAAATTGATACTACCGTTCACAGCGGAAAGGGCACAAAAAAACCTGTCTGCTGAAGCAAACAGGTTTACATGCTTTTTTAGTTAAGGTTATTTAGCGGTTGCCTCAAATGTACACTTGGCGGTAAAAGTAACCGTATAATCCATAGGTTTGTCTACAGTTCCATCAAAGACAATATGTAGTACCGGATTGCCTGAATTACTGGGATCTTCCATAAAGTTTGTATGAATATAATCTTTCAACGCCTTATCTTGGACTACGACAAACTGATCTAATTGCTCTTGCAGTGTTCCAGCGGAAGGCTTGAAAGAAAGTCGATAGTGCACGTCATTATAGATCGTAATTTCTGTATTGGTAGGGGTTGCACTCTCACCCGAAAGATTATCCATTACCTCGAACGTAATTTTCTCTATTGTGGCATCTTTGATGTTCTCTTTGTTTGCCTTATACTCTTCGGAGGCCAGGTCGATAATTTCTTCCACAGAGAACGTCCCGGCATCTTCCGATGAAACTCTGATAGTTTTTACAATCTCAGTAGGTACTTTAATGGTTAGATCGTCCGTCAGATCCTCACAGGAGAAAGCCGTTAGACTGAACGTTCCGATAAATACCAAAGCGTAGCCAGCTAGTTTCGTAAAATTATTCATAATGTTTCTTTGAAATGTTCGGTAAGATATTTCTATCATTATTTTTGTGCAAAATATTATTTCTATAGCCATGTGCCATTTCCGTAATGCAGCATGACTTAGGAGCTATTGCAGGGGTGGTTTTTAGCAAAAACAACATGAAAGTGCGCAATCGAAAGGCCTCACAGTTAACTTGTCTGTACCTATCTTCAACCCCTTTGTAGCGGTAGAGCGTTAGGCAACGAAACTTTTACCTTTCCACCTGCCCTTGTACCATCTTAGCCTTTTGTCGTTGAGATCCTTACGCTAGCAAAGCCCCCCGCACAGCGTAAAACCTTTTGTCGCTTTACACACTATGCGGATCAGTATTCTTTCTGTTACTTCTGACAACGGTCTCGTGTAAATAGCCTATTAGCGCAGGCCGAAGCATGGTTTCACACGCAACTGGTGCCCCATTCCCCACCGCCAACCACCTTTCCGGAAAATCCAGTGGGATTTCCTTCCAACCATTGCGTAGCCAAATAACTACGCATATATTTGTAGTCAAATAACTACACAATGCGCCTGAGACGAGACGTTTTCCAAGCTATCGCCGACCCGACCCGCCGTGCCATCCTGCTACTGGTCGCTTCGCAATCCATGACGGCGGGCACCATCGCCACTCACTTCGACACGGCCCGCCCCACCGTGTCGAAGCACCTGCAAATCCTCACCGAGTGCGAGCTACTGGCCCAGGAACCAAGTGGCCGGGAGATGTACTACCACCTCAACCCACTGAAGATGAAGGAGATCGCAGATTTCCTCGAACCCTTCCGGCAATTGTGGGACGACCGGTTCAACAAACTGGAATCGCTGATGAAATCTTACCCCTCCCAACCCTAGCCATGGAACGAAAAACCCACCTCACGGCCGAAGAAGGCAAGCAGGAACTTGAAATCACCCGCGTGTTTGCGTTGCCGGTCGACCTGTTGTTCAAGGCGTATGCCGAGCCCGACCTGGTCGAGCAATGGATGAGCACGAAGGTGCTGAAACTGGATAACAAGCCCCACGGCGGCTGGCGGTTCGAAACCACCGATGCGCAGGGGAATGTAGTGTTTCAGGCGCACGGCGTCGTCCATACGTTTGTCCCGAACCAGCAAATCGTCCGCACGTTCGAAATGTCGAATGCCGGTTTTCCCCCGCAACTCGAATTTCTGGAGTTTGAGCGCCTCACCGACGACAGCAGCCAACTCCGTATGCACATCGTGTTCAGATCCGTCGCCGACCGCGATCAACTGCTGCGCCTTCCCTTTGCGTACGGCCTCAACATGGCCCACGATCGGCTGCAGGAAGTCGTGAGCAACTCATTGAGCTACTGACCTTTACCCTCATCCCTCCTAGTCACATGGCGAAGCGAAATCAGATCATCTATTGGATTGCCACGCTCTGGCTGGCCCTGGGAATGGGGTCGACCGGCGCGGTTCAGATCCTCCACCAGCCGGCAGAAGTTGAAAACATCACGCAGTTGGGCTATCCCCCCTATTTCCTGACCTTGCTCGGCTTCTGGAAAATTCTGGGCGTCGTGGCGGTGCTGCTGCCGAAGTTTCCTCTACTCAAAGAGTGGGCCTACGCGGGCTTTTTCTTCGCGATGTCAGGGGCGACGTTTTCCAGAATTGCGGCGGGCGATTCGTTCGCGGCCCTGGCGCCTTCGCTGTTGCTGCTGGTGCTGACCGTGGTTTCGTGGTACTTCCGGCCCGCGAACCGGAAGGTTGCGTCGGTCCATCTTCAACCCCGACAGGCATGAATCCGAAAGTCGATCACTACCTTGCCGAAGGCTGCGGGCGGTGTCCCCTTGGCGGCACGCCCGACTGCAAAATCCACGCTTGGTCGGCGGCGTTAGCGCAGTTGCGCGCCCTCCTGCTCGACTGCGGGCTGACCGAAACGCTGAAGTGGGGCGTGCCGTGCTACACGTTTCAGAGTCGGAATCTGGTGATGATCCATGCGTTTAAGGACTACTTTGCGCTTAACTTTTTTCAGGGAGCGCTGTTGCACGATCCGGAAGGTCTGCTCGTCCAGCAAACCGAAAACGTACAGGCCGGGCGCCAGATCCGGTTCACGCACGCGCGGGAAGTCACGGCCCGGGAAGCCACCCTCCGCGCCTATGTTTACGAAGCCATCGAGGTGGAACGAGCGGGCCTGAAAGTCGTAATGAAAAAGACGTCGGAGTTTGCCGTGCCGGCCGAGTTTCAACAGCAGCTGGATCAGGATCCGGCGTTACAAGCCGCCTTCGAACGCCTGACGCCCGGGCGGCAACGCGGCTACCTGCTCCACTTCGCTCAACCGAAACAAGCGAAAACCCGGGCCGCACGGGTCGAAAAATACCGTTCGCACATTCTCCGGGGAAAGGGGCTGCACGACCGATAGTCACCCTACTGCAAGAGTCAATCGTCAGGTCACCGTCCAGGGCGGCGGGCCTTACACTTCGGTCAGGCCCTGGTTTTTCAGGTTGATCTGGTAATACGCCTCGTGTAGTTTCCGCAACCGGCTGTCCATCTCTTCCGACACCCGTTTGATGTAGCCGGCGTACTCGCGCAGGTTGTGCTCATCCAACGCACACTGGTTGATGACGTCCATCAGTCCCAACATGGTGGCCACTGGTCCGCGCATTTTGTGCGAGATGTCGAACAGGATCTGTTCCAGCGTTTTAATGTATTCTTTCCGTTCCGTAATGTCCTGAAACGTGCCGTACCAAACGACCGTCCCGTCGGGTTTCCGCTCCGGGTTGGCGTTGGCCCAGTGCCAGAGCGTTTGTCCGTCGGTGGTGATCACCCGGTATTCCATGTTCCAGCGGGTCAGGTTTCGGAACGACTCCTGGATGCTCTCCTGCACCGGCACGATGTCGTCGGGGTGCATGGAAGCAAACGCCACGCCGGGGTTGGCTTTCAGTTCGTCGAGGTCCAGGTGCGGGTGCAGCGCCGCCATGCCCTTGCTGATGAACGGAAACGCCATGGAACCGTCCGGCCGCATTTCGAACTGGTAAATGGCTCCCGGTGCGCAGTCGGTCAGTTTGCGGAGGCGGGCCGCGTTTGACTCGATTTTGTTGGCCTGTTCGATCAACAATCGCCGGGTTTCCAGGTGGTCCATCGCTTTTTTGGCCAGAAGCATGAGGGCCTTTTTCTGATCGCCGGTAATCTTGCGTGGTTTTGTATCGATCACACACAAAGTTCCGAGCACATTTCCGTTCGGCGTTTCCAACGGCGCACCCGCGTAAAAGCGGATGTAAGGCGCGCCCTGCACAAACGGATTGGCTTTGAAACGTTCGTCGTTGAGCGGGTCGTCGATGACCAAGACCTCTTTCGCCTGGTGCAGGGCATGTTGGCAAAACGACACCGACCGGGGTGTTTCGGAAACGTCGATGCCTCTCCGGGCTTTGAACCACTGCCGGGTATCGTCCAGAAAGGAAATCAAGGAAATGGGCGTACCACAAACCGCAGACGCAATCTCCGCCAGTTCGTCCAACTCTTTCTCAGGAGAGGTATCCAGTATTTTGTAAGCCAGCAGCTCTTCCAATCGGACTTGTTCTCGCATAAACATAACCCTTGATGTATGGTCTCTAAACGGGGTGCGCAGTGTTGATGGCCTGTGCGAACCGGGAGAGACGGAGCGATGCCCACATCATGGCTCGGTCTGTTGGTTGCGGCGTCACCCTTTCGTAACTCCTCTTAGGCAAGTTATTATTTTCCGCTCGTTAATCTAAACCAAACAACCTTTTGTTTGCACAAAAATACAATTACACCGCATAATCACAACGGTTTACCCTTCTCTTGATCCCACAAGACCGGTTGCAGATTTCAGAAAGCCCTTAGCTCCTTCGGCGCAAAGATGGCTCAGCATTCGGGTTAGGTTACGCTCCGTACAGCCACGTTTTTTCGGCACCGCCCTGGCGATAGGTAATTTGCACGGTGCGCTGCAACAGCGCGTAGAACGGCAGGGTTTCAGCGCGTTCGAGCAGATAGAAACCCAGCGTTCGGACGTACAGCGCCTGTTCCCAAAACTCCTCCATCTTCTCGAAACTGCGCCGCAACACACTCTCGTAAGGGCGACGTTGCGCGATGCCCGTCTGCAATTCCTGCAAGCCCAGGTTGAACTGTTCCCAGTCGCGGAACACCTGCGGATGGAGGCGCGCAATGCCTCCGAACAAGTACGGCTCTCCGGCGGCGTTGCGGTTGCGGGCGTACTCGCCTTCGCGCTGCGCTAACGCCTGGAAACCCGCTTTTTGCAGCGTGTCGGCGGCGATGCGGGCCAGATGCTGCGGCGAGGTTTGCGGATGCTCCGCGTAGTATTTCCAAAGGTTGGCATACAGACGCTCCCGTTCGGCCACGGTGGTGCGGCCGGGGTAGTCGTGCCAGTACGGGAGCGCTGCGCCGAGCGCCCGGTACCAAGCGTCCGGTTGGGGTTGGGTCAGCTCCGGCAGCAAGCGTTCGAACTGTTCGGGCTCGATTTTGAGCTGACAACTAAACCGTACCTCTTCGGCCCCGGCCAGCGTCGTTTGCAACGTCTGAACCAGGCCCTCCGTGGCACTTGGGGCCATGGCCCGCCACAGCGTCGCCAGGTCGATCCATTCCGACAGGGTCTCTTCAGAGAGTGGTTTGCGCACAGTGCGGTGTTCTTCTTCCCACGACAAAAACAGGCCGTACCGGAAATCGGACGCGCGCGGGGAGTCGACAAACGCGTCCATCGCCGCGTTGAAATCGACGCCGTAGCGCGTCGTTTCGCCCCGTTTCCAGCCGCCGCTGCCCGCCTCGTACACCCGCACACCCAGCACGCTCACTTTTTTCTGGTCCCGTTCGTTCAGTTGCTCTATCGCCCGAAATTGCTTCTGGTCTTTGCCGCTCACCGTCCACGGTCCCAGCCCCAGCGAAAAACCCCACGCCTGTTTGATCTCCAGGGTATTTTGTTTCAGAAAGGTATGCACCTGAAACGGATCGCGGCTGTGCAGCAAGGCATCGGCCTGGAAATTGCGCAACGCAGCAAAATGCTTGTCGAGCGTCGGGCGGGGCATGCTCAGGTCCAGCACCAGCTCGTTGGTGCGTACCCGGCTGTATTCGTACGAAAAACCGGCCTGTGCGCGGGCAATGGCAGCTTTGGTCAGAATCCCCTTCAGTTGGGCGTGGGTCTCCTGCCAGCGATGCTGCAACTGTTGCAGGTTCTCGTTCCAACCTTCGGGAAAAAGACGGTCGGCAGCCTGTTGTACCAGCTTCCGGTCTACGTCGCCGAGCTTCTGCACGCCGTCGACGCCTACCACCTGCTCGAGTTTCTGCCGGCCTAGTCCCGTCAGTTGCGTCATCAGTTCGTTCACCAGGCCCGTCAACACGTCGAGCGTACTCAGCGCCACCTGCACACCGGCCTGCACCGTGCCCCCCACACTCCGGGAGCGCGCCTTCTGGTACGATACGCGGTAGGTCGTGGCACGGTCGCGCACCACCACCAGCCGAAACTGGTCCGCCAGACTCAGGCTAAAACTGGCCGAAAGGTTACTGCCCAGCACCACGCCCGTCACCTTTTGCAGCGCCAGCGTCCGCTGAATGAGCGGAAACGCCCCCGCCAGCAGGTCGACCCACTGGACCGTGGCCTGCACCGCCAGCGAATTCTGCACCTGCAACGCGATGGCTTCCTGCGGCTGGAACCGATTCTCGGGCGGCAGGCTGAACACCAGCGGCAACTGCGCCAGATCCTGCGCAATGACTTCACTAACGCGCTCGTGTGGAGCATGGACGCGGTAGGTGCTGAACACCACCGCCTGGTTGCCCGTCAGTTGCAGGCCCAGCCGTTTGTACACGCTGCCCAGCGACAGATCCGCCCCGACTTGCAGTCTGTATTTGCACCAGACGCGCCCGCCCTGAAAGCGAAGCACGGCCTGTGGCCCTTCCGCCCCGGCTCCGACCAGCACGCCGTCTTCGTCCACATCGTCGTCCGAGTTGAAGACCCTGATTTCGAAGTTGCCGCCGATGCCCAGCGCAAAAGTGGTATTCTCTTCCTGCAATTGAATGGGCGGGGCGTACCGCCCGTCGAGGACGTTCAAGTGTACATCCTGATCACCCAGTTTTTGCCCGGCCAGCGTCGCCAGCAGTTCGGAGAGGTTGGGAATGGAAAGTTGACTCATAGACTGACAAAACGTGAAAGAGAATGCTCTATGTTACAAAAAGCTTTCTTGACCCCATTCCATGTGCAGCTCCGTCATGGGAAGATATTTCTATCGAAAGTCGCGCCTGATCGGGCGTTCTCTTGAGGCAGTAGGATGCCAAGGATGAAACCGTAGTCCGTTATCGTTGCGCAGAAAGCGATCCGCCGCCGTGTGCGCAATCTTTTGACTTCTGCAACAGCCCTTCCAGACCAAGCACCATCCGCTTTTCGGTTCGAGATGACAGGAAGCTACTGAATGGATACCGGCTCCTACACCTAGGGCCTTTGCTTGCCCCGCTCTAGCGTTTGGGGCGGGAAGCGGGCGACGCGGGCGTGGCGACGTCGGGAGGGCGTTTTTCGGCGGGGGGCGTTCCGGAGCCGCGCAGCGTCATGATGCGTTTCAGAAGGTCGAACCAGAAGGGTGCACCCAGCGAAATGGCCAGGGCCGTTACCATCCAGCCCAGCAGTTGCAACAGGATTTTATCGATTTTGCCCTTCTGCCAAAACGCCCAACGCTCGGCGGTCCAGCCCATACCGAGCATGTTGCGGACGGGTTCTACCTGCTCGTGCAGCAGTTCCTGGGCTTTCTGGTAAACCAGCAGGTTAGTGCTGTCCACTGCGGCTTTGCGCAACGTGGGGGGCGGGTCCTGCCGGAACGTTTCAGCCATGATCATGATCTGCCGCAACGCCTCCGGATCGGACGAAAGCGTACGGGTCATTTGCAACGTATCGGCGTTGAACACCAAGGCAATGCCCATCCCGATGCTGAACAGGATCACCTGCACCTTGCGTTTGTACCAACCCGAAGTGCGATCCATCATCTCGTCGAACCAGATTTCGAGCGACGCCCGGAACGCGTCGTAATCGCCCTGCACCTCCTCATAGAAAGACAGGAGCAACTGTTTTGTTTCGCCGTCGGGCAGGTTCTGCAAGGCCTTACGCAGGTCTTTGCCGGGTTCGCGTTCCTGCAACAGATGCAGGAGCGCACGCGAAAAGTTGTTTTTTGTGATGTACTCGGGTTTGCCCCGGTCGCCTCGGTCGGCAAACCGCTTGATGAGGGGAAGGCGATAGAAGGCGGCACTCAGCTCCGAAAAGCCGGGATCGTCCAGCATCACCGAAATGGCCCGGTGCAGGGTTTTCCCACGCAAACTCAGGGCGTTGGTGATAATTTCGTTAAGGTTGGTCGCCAGCAGGCTCAGCAACAGGTAGATAAAAATGAGTCCGGTGACAACTTCCAGCGTGTGGAGACTGAACATGCATGACGGGTTAAGCGCGAAGTAAGTACGCAATTAACCCGCTGATTGTCAACCGATCCGCGATAGGAATGTACGCCAGGTCGGTTTCTGCCTTCCCCAGGCCGAACGTGCGCATACCGAAAACGCCGGGGCGGCGCGTGGGCCTGACACACGACTGGCTCCGTCGGCCGCGGGCTATCCTACCACACTTTTGGAATCGGACTGGCTGGCGTATTCGGACGGCGTAACGTCGAAGAGTTCTTTAAAGCATTTGGAGAAGTAGGACAGGTTGTTGAACCCTACTTCGTAGGCGATTTCGGAGACGGTGCCGCTTTGCGCGCCGAGCAACGTGGCGGCCCGCTTCAGCCGCAGCGTACGGATAAACTCGTTCGGCGACTGGTTGGTAAGCGCTTTTAGTTTGCGGTAGAGCTGCATCTTGCTCAGCGCCATTTCCTGCTCGAAGGTGTCGACCGCAAAGTCCGGATTACCCATGTGTTTTTCGACCACCCCAATGGCGTTTTGCAGGAAACGCTCGTCCGACGAAGTCACGGCAATCTCCGAAGGCTCCAGTTTCACTTCCCGCTTCACCACCTCCTTACCGAACCGTTCGCGCAGCTTCCGGCGGCTCTCGACCAGATTGCGCACGCGCACGCGCAGTTCCTGCGGATGGAAGGGCTTGGTGATGTAGTCGTCGGCACCGGTTTCCAGGCCATCGAGGCGGCTTTCGACCGAGGCACGGGCGGTCAGCAGCACCACCGGAATGTGGCTGGTTCGCTCGTCGGTTTTCAAACGGCGACACAGCTCAATGCCGTCCATCCGGGGCATCATCAGATCGGAAATGATCAGGTCGGGCACCAGTTGAATGGCTTTGTTGAGCCCTTCCTGTCCGTGCACTGCCTCCTCCACGCGGTAGAGCGTGTCGAAGCTTTCGCGAATGTAGCGCCGCACCTCCGTGTTGTCTTCCACAATCAGGAGCAGAGGCACTTGCTCGTCGTCGGTGGTCAGCGGTGTCGGGAAGGCGTCTTCCGTCTCAAACACGATGCTCGGTTTCCGGGGCGGCGCCACCATCGACTCTTCGGCGGGCAGGAGTCGCTCCTGCAGTTGCAACGGCAGCCGCACCGTGAAGCGCGAGCCCTTGCCCAGTTCACTATCGGCCGAAATCACGCCCCCGTGCAGGGCCACCAGTTCGCGGGTGAGGGCTAACCCGATGCCGGTGCCCTCCTGTTCGCGGGTGTGCGAGCCGTCCACCTGGTAAAAACGGTCGAAAATCTTCTCGACGCGGTCGGCCGGAATGCCGATCCCCGTATCGGCCACCACGATTTCGACCATTTCCCGATCGTTGAGGGTTTGCCCTACGGTACGCACGCGGATTTCGACCCGTCCGCCTTCGGGCGTGAATTTAAATGCGTTGGAAACGAGGTTCGACACGATTTTCTCCACCTTGTCGCGGTCGAAGTAGGCGTACAGTTGCTCGCGGGTCGACTCGAACAAAAGCTCCACGCGCTTCCCTTCGGCCAGGGACGAGAACGAATAGACGATCGATTTCAGGAATCCGAGCAAATCGCCTTCGGTCGGTTCGAGTTTGACGTTGCCGGCTTCCAGCTTGGAAATGTCGAGGAGTTGGTTGATCAATTGCAGCAGCCGCTGGGCGTTGCGGTGCATCATCTGCACTTCGTTCCGGTCGGCATGGTCGGGAGTCATCTGCGCCAGCTTCTTTTGCAACGGCCCCAGAATGAGCGTCAGCGGCGTGCGGAACTCGTGCGAGATGTTGGTGAAGAAGCGGGTCTTCATGTGGTCGACCTCCATCAGTTTTTCCGATTCGAGGCGTTTCAGGCGCAGCTCGTTCCGCAGGCGCTCCCGCCGCACCACGTACTGCCGCCACTGCCAGAGCACCAGCACCGCCACCACCACGTAAAGTGCGTAGGCCCACCACGTTTGCCAGAAGGGCGGCGTCACGACGACGTGCAGCGAGGCGGTATGCTGACTCCAGACGCCGTCGCTGTTCGTGCCCCGCACGCGGAAAGTATACTCGCCGGGCTCCAGGTTGGTGTAGGTCGCCAAGCGTTGGCTGGCATCGGTGTAGTTCCACTTGTCGTCGAAACCCTCCAGCATGTACGCGTAGTAATTTTTATGCGGAGCCGTAAAATCGAGCGCGGCAAAGCCGAACGACAGCACGTAGTCCTGGTACGAAAGCACCAGTTCCGGCGTCAGATACAGCGGCTGCGTCAGCAAGGGCTTGCCGCGCTCAGTTCGTCCTTCGCCGATGGCCACCGACTCGTTAAAAAGTTTGAATTCGTTGATCAGCACGGGGGCCTGAAAAGGACTGTCCTGAATCTGCTCGGGCATAAACATGTTGAAGCCATTGTGCCCCCCGAACATCATCATGCCGTTTTGCAATTTGCAATGGCTTGCCATAAAGGCCGTACCCTGCAAGCCGTCGGTGACGTCGAACTGCTTGAAGGCTTCGGTATTGGGGTGATACTTCACAATGCCCCGGTTCGTGCTGAGCCAGAGGTTGCCGTTCCGGTCTTCCAAAATGCCCATCACGCTGTTGAGCGCCGCCCCAGCCCCCGGGGGCAGCACCCGGTGGAAAGTGCCCGTTTCTCCGTCGAACCAGCTCAGGCCACTGCCGTCGGTACCTATCCAAATGCGCTGGCGGCTGTCTTCAAACACCACGTTGGGGCTGTTGCTGCCCAGACTTTCGGGGCTGCGCGAGTTGTACATAAAGCGGGTGAGCCGAAGTTCGCCCGCCTCGTCGAACTGTACGCGGTTCAGGCCGCCCTCCGACGTGCACACCCATCCGGTGCCGCTCCGGTCCACAAAAATGGATTTGATCTGATCGTGCGATAGCGATTTGGGATTCTCCGGATCGTAGTACAGGTGCCGGGTGGTCTGCTGCACGGAGTCGTACACGTACAGGCCGTTGCCCCACGTCCCGATCCAGAACTTGCCGTCCGGCCCCAGGGTTAGCGAAGAGAACGGCGCTTCGTTGATCGATACCAGCGTGTCGCCGTCGGGCAGCGCTTCCAAGTGCTGAAAAATGCCGGTGTGCTTGTCGAGCAGTTCCAGGCCGCTGCTGGTGGCTACCCACAGCTTCCCCGTGGCGTCTTCGCGAATGCCCCACACGCGGTTGTCGGCCAGGCTCTCCTGGCGGCTGTCCTGATGATGATAGCGCGTAAATTTCTGCGTTTTCGGATCGAAACTGCACAGTCCCTCCCCCCAGGTACCGATCCAGACCAGCCCATCGCTTCCCTCGTACATCACGTTGATGTTGCCTTCGGGAACGGTGTTTTTGTCCAGCGGATTGTTCTGGTATAACAAAAAGCGCTGCCCCCGCGGGTCGAACTTGCTGAGGCCGTTGTCGTGACCCGCCCAGATGATGCCCGAGCGGTCTTCCAGCAGACTGGTAATCCAGCTTCCCTGCAAGGATTTCGGGTCCAGGTAATCCGACTGGTAGCGCAGAAAATGTCCGTCGTTCCACAACGAAATGCCGCCGTTGTAGGTCCCCACCCAAACGTTTTGCTGCCGGTCAATTTGCAGAGACAACACGGCATTGTCGCCCAGCGAATGCGGGTCCTGCGGATCGTGCCGGTAAATGTCGTACTGGTGCGAACGGGGGTCGTAGCGGTGCAGGCCATTGCCCTGGGTACCGATCCACAGCACGCCCGCCCGGTCGAAGCGCATCACTTTGACGTACTGCCGCCGGGCAGTTTGCTGGCCCGTTAGCGTGACAAACGAAGCGAACGATTCTTCCCGGCGGTCGAACCGGTAGATGCCGCTGCCCCACGTCCCGACCCAGAGATACCCTTCGTCGTCTTCCACAATGGTGTTGATGGCATTGCTAACGGGGCCTTCGTCGGTCGGAATCCGAAAGGTGGTAAACTGGTCGCGCTGCGCGTCGTAGCGGCTGAGGCCGTTGTTGGTTCCCACCCAAACGACGCCCTGCGAGTCGGTGAACAGGCACCAGAGGTTGTTATCCCCCAGAGAATGTGGATCGTTGTGATCGGCCAAGTAGGCCCGGAAATTTTCGTGCAGCCGGTCGTAGCGGTTCAGTCCCCAGTTGGTTGCCACCCAGAGTCGCCCGGCCGAGTCGGTCGCCAGGGCTTTGACCCAGTTGTTCGACAGAGAAGTGGAGTCGCCGGGTAAAAAATCGAAGAGGTCGAAGGCGTAGCCGTCGAAGCGGTGCAGGCCGTTTTGGGTGCCCACCCACAGGAACCCTTCGTCCGTTTGGGCCAGGCAGTAAACCGAAGTGCTGGACAGCCCCTGTTCGACCGACAGATGCGTAAAGGTAACGGCGGTAGGTTGCGCCTGGCTGCTCGCGATCTTCCCGCCCCACAGCACAAACATCAGCCATAGGAACGGTAAGCACTTTCCCGTAAAAGTACGTGACTTACACAAGCGCAAAGGAATCTAGGTGACGAAACGGAGGTTCCCTAACCAAGTCTAAAGATACGAACTACGCCTCCCCCTTTGAAAAGATCAATTCAAATTTAGTCGAGCATATATCCTTTCTCGCCTAAAAAAATCAAACTTTTCGACAGACCTACCGTTTTAGGCCGGTGATGCACGCGGTAAGGGTGCCTGAAGGTACCGTTCCCTTCGCAGGTACGTTCAGGCATCCTTGGTGCATGGGGCCGCTTATGCCAGCAGTTGCGTCAGGTTCTGGTAGCTGGTCGCGATGCTTTCCAGCGGATTGCCCGGCGTCTGATCCTGCTCCACGAAGTAGTACTTCATGCCCGACTTGTCGGCGTTTTCGAAGATCCGCTTGAAGTCGATCGTACCGTTGCCCACTTCCGTAAAGAATTTCTTTTCGGTGTTATCCATGTCTTTCACGTGCCAGAGCGGGAAACGACCGGGGTATTTCTCGAACCAGGCCACCGGGTCCTGATTGCTTTTGCTCACCCAGTAGAGGTCCAGTTCGTATTTGACCTGCTCCGGGTCCAGTTGTTCCAGCATCATCTCGTACATCGTTTTGCCGTCGTACTGCTGACTGAATTCGAAGTCGTGGTTGTGGTAACAGAACTGGACACCCGCCTTCTGGCAGGCCTCACCGGCTTTGCTCAGCGTCTCCATCGTGCGCTTCAGGCCATCAAGCGTGTTGTACTCGCTCGGGAACATGTAGGCGCACACCAGGTACTCTTGCCCGGCTTCGGCGGCCATGTCGACCAGTTGCTGGGTGCCGTTGGTTAGGGTCAGCATGCTGGCCGGAAGAGGTGCTTCCTGTTGCGTTTGTCCGCCCGCCAGCACGTGGCCGCTGCGGAGGGTCAGGCCCAGGTCTTTCATCATCGACGCCAGTTCGGCCGGCTTCATGCCGTAATAGTGACCTTTGCTACCGGCGGCGATCTCCATGTTTTTGTAGCCGATGTCGGCGACTTTTTGCAGGGTGCCTTTGGTATCCTGATCCATCTGCTCACGGACGGTGTACAGTTGCAAGCCAATGGCGGCCAGCGAAGCGGGCATGGCGTTCGACGCGGCAGTGGCAGGGGCCGTGGTCGAATCGGTGGCGGTGGCGTCGGTGGATTTACTGCCGTCGGAACAGGCCGGCAAGATTAAACTCCCCATGCCCAGGACGGCCGATGTTTTGAGGGAGTTTTTCAAGAAAACTCTTCGGTTGATCATAAATTTGGATAGAGATTGTGTGAAGAAGGCTGTAAAGTAGAGCAGAAAATTTGATTTTTACCAGTTTCCGCTCTTTCCCCCTTCACGGTCAGGCCACGTACTGTTCCCAGAGGGCGCCGGCGAAAAATTGCCCGAAGCGCGCCAGCAACGCGGCCGATTGCCCCAGGTGTTCGCCGTTGATGGCGTGGAGCGAACGCAGCAAACGCGTGAGTTCGCCCAGCGACAGTTTCAGGATGCCCGCCCCGACGACCGGCCCGGTGGCGTCGGTTCCGCGGTGCAGCGTGATGTACAGCGTCGTGGTGTCGGACAGGAGATCGAAGCCGGGGTCGTCGCGCACGTCTTTGTGCCCGGCCAGGTAGTACGGTTGTCCGTCGTGGACGAAGGCCAGCTCGTACACCATGCGTTTGTGCGTCGGGTCGTTCGTCGGCGTAAACAGGTTGAACTTGCCCCGCCACCCCGGCAGGGCCTCGCCCCACCCCGGCACCGCGACGCGCCCCGTCAGGTGGCCTGCGTGGTCGGCGTCTTCCACAAAAGCGTCCAGATCGTGGAGGTAAATCGCGGCGTGGAGTGCCAGCTTCGTCCCGGCGGCTTTGCCCCGCGCAGCCCCTTCGTGCGGCTCGGTGCTTCCCAGGTGAAACCAGCCTTCCATCGTTTCCCGGAACGCAATGCCCGGTCGCAACGCCTGCATGGCGGTAGCTTCCGGCGTCCAGGCAATGCCCGCTTCCGAGCGCGTCTCCAGGTACGTTTTTGCGTCGGCATAACCCAGGCTGATGAGCGTGGCCGCGTCGATGCGGTTGACGTAGAAATCCGGATCGAGCGGCAGAGGAACGGCGGGTCGGATGACGTGCAGGCGGATCGGCCGGGTTTGCCCGTAGGCCGGTTCGCCCCGCGCAATGCGTTCGTTCAGGTCGCGGATGCGGTCAAATTCTTCGAACAACACGCCGTTGGCGCTCATCTCGATCATGTGCACGTACTGGTTGAAGGGCCCGTCGAGGTACTGCGGATGGTTGCCGATGCACCAGACCAGCCAGATCTCTTCCGCGCCGCGTTTCACCGCTTCCATCAGGTTGGCGTCTTTGATCCAGACAGCATCCACGTAGGACGCGCCGCGCCACGTCACGGCGGGCATCAGCATCGGCAGCGAAACGCCCGCCACCAGCAGCGGCAATTCGACGTCGGCGTGCGGAATGGCTTCGTTGGTCTTGCGGCCGTAGTTGCAGACGTTGAACGTGCCCACCATGCCGGTCGCCGCCCGGATTTTCGCGACGTCGATCCCCAGGTGCGGCAAGACGTGCCGTTCGATTCCGTCGGCATCGCCCAGGGCCGGGACGTTCGGTCCGCGCAAATACTCCGGCAACGGCAGCAGCGAGACAAACTTCCGCACCGGGAGCGTCTGCCAGCGGTCGGCCATGGCGGTGGGCGTCAGCCCCGAAAACAGCATCGCCAGGTTGAGCGTGCCACCCGAGGTGCCGTCGGCGTGATGAAAACAAAGTCCGGCTTCGTCCAGGGCCTGCAATACGCCTGCCTGATAGGCCACGCGCATGCCCCCTCCCGCCAGCACCAGGGCCCGTCGCGGACCCTGGTCACCAGCCGGAGGACTGCCCCACACCCTATGCGATTGCGTTGCGTTCATGTGCCAGCAGCGACCAGAAGTAAAACATGACGAGCGCCGACAGCGCATCGAAACCCGCCACACCCAGCGCCAGCGCGCCGAAAATGCCTTTGTATACGCCCAGCGCGACGCCCAGCACTGCCCCGGCTTTCTGACAACTAGCCCAGAACAGGGGCACGCGGGCCGTTTCCGGTTGGCGCAGGGCGTGCAGCACCAACCCGCCGAATAGGGCCATGAACATTCCGACGAGGCTGAAAAAATGGGCGCTGGTCGGGGTAGTGACCGCCCCGATCAGTTGCAGCACCAAACTCGGGGCCACCACTTGCGTCAGGCCGCTGGCCAGGGTGATCCAGGCGATGGCGCGCACGATCCACGAAAGGGTTTTGAAGTTCATCGGGTAAGGGGTTTAGGGTACACCAGCACGGCAAAGTAGGCCATCATGCAGAGCCACTGGAACGTCCACAAGCTCACACGAATCCGGTTCAGCCGCATCCATTTGGTCAGGACGTCGTCGAGGGTGGCCTGGTCCTGAATGCCCGCCGCCATGCTGGCGTTGTAAGGGAAAATGTAGAGAATGGTCAGGGCCGTGGCGGCCATTACTCCGATCAACACGCCGATGGGAAACCACCGCCGCCAGGAGCGCCACTCGTCCACGACCATGAGGCCCGCGCTGAGCAGCATCAGCATGGTCTGAATGCGGAAGAAGTTGGTCGCCGCCGTCACCTGCGGCACAAACTGGTTGTAATAATTGTCGGGCGTGAGTTGCGGAGCAATCGGGAACGAAAACAGCCACAGCGACCAGCCCGTGCCCAGATACATCGAGACGCACAGGAACAGGAAACAGGCGTTCAGCAGAAACAGCGGATTTTTCATGCCGGGTCAGATTTGATAGTGCGCATAGTCTTCTTCGCGCGGCGGGGCCAGCCACGTTTCGCTCCGTCCCAGGTCCACGACGCTCTCCAGCCCCTCGGGCATCGTGGCGGGGGGAGTGTCGTAGGTCAGGAACCAGCATTGAAAGTAATCGTCGAGCACGCCGTTGGCCGCCGGAATGAACAGGGTGAACAGCGCCTGCGGATCGATGTCCAGCGTTTTGAGGGCAGCCACGTTGGGATGATCGCCGACGTACAGCCGGGCGTTGGCGCGGTGCAACAGTCCGATGCCCGCCCGCCCCCGGAAGTAGATGTTCGAAGCCATCAGCATGTTCCGAAACTGGCAGTAGTTGGTGGCCCCCACGTTGACCGGCACCACGATCTTTTTGGGCTTGTCGATTTCGATGCGAACCGCAAACTGGCCGTCTTTTTCGTAGTGGCTGATCACTTCCGTATCGGTGATGTGGTACGCCAGGTTGGCCTGGTGCTTGGGCATGCCCCAGATGCCCTTCCCGCCCTTGACCGACACTTCGGTACTGACGGGCAGATCGAGAATGAACTGCCCCGTTCCGAACCGCTTGATCAGCATCCCCGGCAACAGCGGCGGCGCGGGGCGCGGGCCGTGCGTGCAGGCGATAGCAATGCTGAATTCGATGTAGCGCCCGATGCTGGTAATCAGGTAGTTGATCACCGTCACCAGCAGTAACCCACGTCCGTCCCACAGGGTAACAGGGTGCAGCTCGTTGCCAGGCAACAGGGCGGCGGCGCGGGTAGCGTCGATTGGAAAACCGGCCATCAGCGCGGGCGAATTGCGGGCGTAAACGGGCAGGTGGTACGGAATGCCATCGACCAGGGCGTAGCGCCCTTCGTAGGCCTGGATGCGGGTGGTAGTTGGCATAGAAAGAAACAGATTAAAGAAGCGAAAACCGGAGCGTCACGCGCGCGTTCGCCCTATTTTTCCAGTTCCTGTAACATGAGCGGGAACACGTCTCGCCAGGCATGCTTGCCCATAAACACGTCCAGGTGGCTGTAGTCCGGCAGTAGGTGGAACGTATGGTAGTCGGGTCGGAGGCGGTTCAGGAAGTGGAACGTGCGCGCCTGGCTCTCCGGCAGAAAACAGCGGTTATGCGCCCCGGCAAACAGCGCAAAGCGCGCGTCGGTCTGCAAAGGCGTGGTTGTAAAATCGTGGGGCAGCCCTTCCACGTCACCTAACGACACCAGGTGCCCGGCCCGGAGGCACGCTCGCATCTGTTCGTAGAACCGGATGGGCACGGCCGCAAACTCGTCTTCCAGCCACGTGTGGGTTGCGTCGTTCAGGTTCTCGTGCCGCCACAGGGCCGGCGTGCCGCTGCCGTAGGTGAAGCTTACCTGCCGGCACACGTTGTTGGTGCACTCGTGGTGGGTGAGTTTCACCAGGCCGTTGATGGCTTTGGCAAACGGCGTGGGCGCGTGGCGTCCCCACTGCGGATTGAGGTACGCGGAAAACTGCTTGACCAGCGGAATGGCCCAGTTGATTTTGAACGACGACCAGTGCGGCACCACCGGATGCAGCGAAACGGCGTTGCTCACGATGGTTTTGACCTCCGGGACCAACCCCGCCAGTGCCGACATGGTGAACGACGTGGAGCCCTGGCAGTGGATGATGGCCTTCACCTCCGACCAGCCGGTCTCTTCCACAATTTTTTTGACGGCGGCGGGATGATCGTACCGGGCCGCTTCGTCGAGCGTCCAGGGCGTGGGCAGGAGGTTGATGCTGGCGCGCCAGTCTTCCAGCCACACGTCGTAGCCGTGCGCCACCAGCATGTCGACCAGCGTCTGGCGAACCGGCGGCCGGAAAATGTTACTCCGCACCCCCGCGCCGTGGACCAGCATCACGGGGCCGCGACTCGGCTTCTGCGGGCCCTGCAGTTGCGTCAGTTGCCCCCGCACCCCATCGCCCGCCCGAAACGGCACCCGTCGTTCTTTGTACCGCGTTTTTTCGAACGGGGCATCAACCTCCAGTGCTTTCATCATGCATAGACGTCAATCAGGTTCGCCGCAAAGAACTTGGCAAAACGCGCCTGTGTCGCCAGGCGCTCCAGCCGTTTGGAGGTATTCAGTACTTTGATGGTGGTCATCTGCCGTCGGAAGTCGTCCGGGTCGATGTGCAGGATGCCTTTGCCCAGCACCGGGGCGCGCTCGTCCGCGCCTTCGTACAGGGTGACAAACAGCGTGGTGGTGTCTTTCCACAGGTCGAAGCCCCGGTCGTCGCGGATCACCTTGTGCCCTTCGAAGAAGTACGTATGGCCCTCTTCCGACGTCAGTTGCATGCGGTAGCGCATGTAGCGCCCTTCCTGGTGCTCCTCGTCGGCCACAAACAGGTTGAACGTACCTTCGGTCGCGATCAGCGGATCTGGCGACAAAGCCGGCGCTTCGACCGTACCGAACATGGCGGCCTCGTGCTGCGGATCTTCCATCATCTTCTCCAGGTCGGGCGATTCGATGGTCAGGATGAACGAGAACGGTGAGTTTTCTTCTTTGCCCACCCGCTCGCCACGGGCGTAATCTTCTTTTTCGTAGAGGGAAAAGAAGCCGTTCATCCGCTCCGTAAACTTGATGCCGGGACGGGTTTCTTCTTCGGGCTCCGGTCCTAGAGCGGGGAAATCGTAGGAGATGCTCCAGCCCCGGTCGGCCGCCATGTAGTGGCAGATGCGCTCGGCCAGGGCCGAGATGGTCAACAGCGGGTTGACGCCCAGCGTACGCGGCACGATGGCGCCGCAGGTCACATACAGCCCTTCGTACACCGCCGTGTCGCCTTTGCCCGAAAAGACCTGCCCTTTGTGGTTGACCACGCCCGTCTGCACCGTTTCGCCCATCGCACAGCCGCCCAGCGGGTGGACGGTGGTCAGGTTGTGTTTCATCACCTTGTTCCAGGTCGGGTTCTTGATGTACGTCCCGCCCAGTTTTTGCGTGACCTTCCGCAGGTTTTCGCTGACTTTCTCGAAAATCTTTTGCGTGCCGGCCCCCGGCCAGGCGATGTGCAGCCGGTCTTTCTCCAATTCCATCCGCCCTTTGGCGTTGTCGTGGGTCATCACCAGATAGGTCATCGTGTTTTTCACAGCCCCGTCGTAGGCGCCTTTCACCATCGACCCGAGGCGGCGGGTCCACTCTTTCAGGTTGTCGGCAAAATCCCGGTCGGTGTCCTTGCCGGTGAGATCGGCGGCGGCCAGCAGCGCCTGCGGCACGAACTTGGCCAACGCGCTGGGAATCACTCCTTCTTCAATCACCATGCCTTCTACCTGCTGCGCGGGCGCTTTGCGTAGGTCGATGATGCCCGTGATGCAGGGCCCACACCGGTCCGCGTCGTTGACCTCTTTCAGGCCGGTGCCCACGCCATTGATGGCGATGTCGTTGTTGAAGGCGAACCCCAGAAAATCGCCGTTGCCGGTAAAGCTTTCGCCCAGTCTCGGGGAGACGTGCAAGCCCCTGGCCCGCGACCGCAACAGAATTTCGGTGCTGCCCAGCGCGCCCGCCGCCAGCACCACCAAGTCGGCACTGACGAACAGTTCGGGTGCGTTGAAGCGTTTGCGGCCGCTGCGGTGCTCGTAAAATACGCGCCAGCGGTCGCCCACCTGCTCGATCCACTGTACGCCCACCTCGGTAAAAATCTCCGCCCCGAAGTTTTTCGCATCGGGCAGGTACGTCATGGCGGTGGTGTTCTTCGCGCCGGTGTTGCAGCCACTGACACAATCGCCACAGCCCGGACACGCCTCCTGGTGTACGCCCACGTGGTTCACCTTGTCTTCGAAGTTCACGTTGATGGGAGGCCGGTAGAACACATTATCGCCGAACCCCGCCGCACCCGCCTGCAGGGCGGCCAGTTTCGCGGGAGTGGTCAGCGTTTCGGGAAACGGCACCGGTTTGAGCATTTCGGTGGCGCGCGCAAACCCCTGGTCCAGCTGGGCCTGGTCGTGGCGCAGCGCGGCGGGCCACTCGTCGGCCTCCAGCACCCAGCGCTCGGGTTTGAGCGATACGTTGGCGTTGATCAGCGAGGTGCCGCCCAGCCCGCACCCGACCAGTACGTTGATGTCGGGATTGACGTGGAAATTGTAGAGGCCCGTGCGCGGACCAATGTGTTTGTCGGGCAGGTCGAGTTGCATTTCGGTGGCGGCTTCCCACTGTTGGTCGGGAAACTCGCCGGGCAGAAATTCCTTGCCGCGTTCCAGCAGACAAACCTGCCGTCCGGCGCGGGCCATGCGGGAGGCGGCAATGCTGCCCCCGTACCCGGACCCGATCACGACGACGTCGTAGTGCGGTTTGAGGGCGCTAAGCGGACTCGCTAATCGTTTCATGGAGGTGGGATTTAGACACTAGGGAGGTGGGAATGTGGATCGGCGGCTCGATGAGGTCCGGCGTCAGGGGCTCCGCCGGTTGGTACCAGGGCGCGCCGTGGGCAGCATGGGCCTGATACGTCCAGCGACGCGGTACCCGCCGAATGCCCACGGGGTAGATCGTCAGGCCATCGGCCGTCAGGTGCAATCGCAGGAAGTTCTTGAAGTCCTGCCCGCGAAACGAGGAATACGCTTCGGTTTCGTGGGAGCCCAACAGCAGCGTGCAGCACAACAGGTAGAGCCCCATCAGCGTGGCGCTGAGGCCGCCTCCCAACACGCCCACGCCCAGGGCAATGGCCCACGGGCCCAGCGGAAGCCCTTCAATTTCAAGGGCGCGGACCAATTCGTCCGAGATGGTACGGGCGGCGATGTACATCAGACTCGCCTGCGCCAGGCCGTGCAGCGCGCCCATCACCTGCATGCCGCCGGCACGCTTCATGCTGGTGTCGGCAAAGGCGAAGATGCCCGCCCCGACCAGAAGCATCAGTCCCAGAATGGCGAGTTGGCTTTCTGTCCGTAGGGCCCAGGCAAACAGCAGATAGACCACGGCCATCAGCCCCGCGAACGACGGATTGTAGACGGGAAACAACAGGTTTTTCCAGGCTTGCCCTCGGCTTTGCGACGCATTTGGGTAGCACTGACGCTGTGTGAACGCACGCGTGGCCTGTTTATCGTGCGCATCGGCCACTACGGCCCGTTTCGGCACATGGTGCGTGGGGTGCATAAATGCGCCGCCGCCTCCGGCCGTAATCATCCATTCCGACTGGTCTTCGTTCGTGTAGCTGACGTAATGGTGCAGGTCGCCCGTCAGGGTTACCACCCGGCGCAGGCCGAACGCCTCGTGCTCGATGCACTCCCGGCAGAAGTATTCCAGGTTTTTGAGGGGGCGGTCGCTTTTCTTGTATTGTGCATAAACCCAGGCGGGTTCGGAAGTACAGAGGATCACCCGGTCGCCACGGTGCGCTTCTTCCCGGGCCACCCACCGAAAATAGTCGAGTTGCGGCTGGTCGATATCGGCCGACAGTTGGATGTCGATGCCCCAGAGCCACCAGCCGTGCGCCAGCTTCACGGCAAAATAGCTGCGCTTTTGTTCCGTTTTCCACCCGCCGATCCACCGCTGCTGGCAGAACTGTTTCAGAAATGCCCCGAGGCCGTCGTACCAGTCGTGGTTGCCGGGAATGGCGTACAGTTTCGGAGCTTTTCCTTCGGGGATGTAGGAGCGGGCTGCCCGAAAGGGGCCCACCAGCCGGTCGTTGTACGCATCGGCCTGCGGCGTCGGATACACCTGATCGCCCCCCATCACCAGCACATCGCCCCGCCGGGTGTCGTGGCCGCCCACCGTCAGGGTCTCATGACCCAACAGGTACGCCAGGGCGTAGGTGGGATTGAAGCCGTCGCCGAGGTCCGACACGTAGTCGATCCAAAGTTCTTCCTGTTCGGCCTCTTTGCATTGAAACGTAACGGGGTCCGACAAACACGCCTGCAACTCGCGCCGGTCGGCGTACGAGCCAAACAGGTCCGACACCACGGTCTGGATGCCGGTGCGCGTCAGTTGCCGGAAATCGAACCAGCGGGTCATGCGCCGGCGGGTAAATCCCAACCGGGCGGGATCTTCTGCGGGCGGCGAAACGGGCATGTCCTCAGGCGGAGGAGAATACGGAGCTGAATCCATAAGCCAAAACGGAAAAGAAGGCTGAGACGAAAATCGGTGCGTGGCTTCTGGCCGAAGAGGAATCGGTCGGCACCGGAACGAACACTGTACGGAAACTGAACGGACGGCTCCCGAATGCCCGGGGGGCATTCCTGACCGCAACTGCCTTTTGGGGGCTGAGTAAAAAGGCGATTGAATTGCGTTTAAAGCTAGGAATAATTGGATATAAACGCAACAAATTAACGTTAATTTCTATCTGAGCCTCAGCATGTTATCGTGGCAGGGCTCCGGCAAACGCATGGCCGGGCCGGCAACCCTCACGCAACTCCGCATTTTTTGCTACCTTCCCTCCGCACGGAGCGGTCAGCAAGGCGATGGCGACTTGGGTGCGTCAGCACCCACGAACTTCCGCCCTTTTTTCGTGCCGTTTTCTGCATCAAACTCCAAACGTATACCTCTACTCCTATGCACCTTTCTCGCAGATCTTTTCTCAAAACCAGCGCGCTTGCCGCGGCCGGGGCCACCCTCCTGCCGCCGAAGCTGCTGGCCGCCCGCAAACCCAAAGAACTGGTGGGCGTACAGCTCTACTCGATTCGCGACGCCATGAAGGCCGACCCGCTCGCCACGCTCACCAAGCTGGCCGACATGGGCTACCAGCACGTAGAACACGCCAACTACATCGACCGGAAATTTTACGGCTACGCGCCGAAAGAATTTAAAAAGGTGCTGGACGATTTGGGCCTGAAAATGCCCAGTGGCCACACGGTGATGCGCGGCGAGCACTGGGATGCCGCGAAAAAAGACTTCACCGACGCCTGGAAATACACCGTGGAAGACGCCGCCGTCCTGGGGCAGGAGTACGTGATCAGCCCCTGGCTCGACGAGTCGCTCCGGAAGTCGTACGACGGCCTGTTGCAGTTTATGGAGGTGTTCAACAAAAGCGGTGAACTGTGTAAAAAGTCGGGCATGAAATTCGGCTACCACAACCACGACTTCGAGTTTAGTGAGTCGCTCAACGGCCAGACGCTCTACGACCTCATCCTGACACATACCGATCCGAAGCTGGTCATCCAACAGCTGGACATCGGCAACATGATCGGCGGCGGGGGCGACCCGCAGGCCATCCTGAGCAAATACCCAGACCGTTTCCCGTCCATGCACGTGAAAGACGAGATCGCCAGCCAGGAAGAGCACAGCGGTTACGAAAGCACCATCCTAGGCAAGGGCATTGTCGGCACGAAAGAGATCGCCGCGATGGGCAAAAAGATGGGCGGCACGAAGCACTTCATCATCGAACAAGAATCGTACCAGGGCATGGACCCTCTGGATAGTGTGAAGGAAGACCTGATGATCATGAAAAAGTGGGGCTACGTCAGCTAGCCTCTTAGTTTTTGATAGGGAAATTGATACAAAAGCGGCTTTCTAGGCCGCTTTTTTTATTTGAGAGAATCTTTTTGAAAGCGTATCGATAGACGAGATAAACGTACCACTTTTCTTTTGACGACGCCTTCGTAAAAGTGGTACGTCGAGACGGCGGCAGCTTCTCGTGTGTTTCGTGGGTGGACGCCTCCCTTACGCCGCTCTGTTTCATCTACTCCTCCGGTGCGTCGGCCAGCCACTGCCACCGTGTGGCCCAATCCTCCAGAAATTCGGTTCGCCATTGGGCTACGGTCCGAGCCCCCTGCTGCTTCGCCATGAACGCTTCAGGTTCGGTTCGGTCGCTGTACCACTGGTTTCCGAGGGGATAGTCCTGCGCGTGCACCGCGCCGGGCCACGGGTTTTGGCTGACGTACGCGCCCGTTTGTGTGGGGAAGCCGGGCAGGTTGCTGCTGATCCGATACGTACTGGTTTCCTCCTGCTTGGACGAATAGCGCACGGCGTATTGCCCACCACCGAGGGCATAGCCCGGCCAGGTCTGCTGGTTCACTTCCAGCGTAAAACAAGCGGAATCGGGCGGCACGGGCAGGTCGGGACCCGGGAAGCGCCATTCCAGCGTGGCGTAGACCGGCACAGTGTCCCGCTCGGTCGACGGGCGGTCGAAGATGCGCCGGGCGCTGTGGGTGATGGGTGTAAAACTGCCGCCCCAGCTTTCGCCGGTCGGGTCGTGGGGATCGCCGTGCATGACGTAGGCCAGCGAAGGGGTATCGCCCATTTTAACCGACCCGCCGTAATGTTGTTTGAAATTGCGACCCAGGTGGCCCCGCGCCCGGATCGCGTGGTCGTAGTACCCGTCGTTGCTCAATTCTGTCGGCGCGCCCTCGTCCATGAACCAGCCTCGGTACGTGGCGTTGGCCTCGATGAACCACAGGTCGGGATGATGCTCGGCCAGGTAGGCGTAACTGTTGACGCTCCATTTTTTGTTGGGCCCGCCGATCCAGTAGACGCGGATGTGCTCTTTGATGTCGGGGGCGTCGTGCACGGCCTGCGCCAGATCTTCCAGCCCGCCCCAAACCAGCACCCACAACGGTTGGTCGCTCGTTTTCCGCGCACAGCGCACAATCCACTCGGAACCTTCCGTAGGCACCGACCAGCCCGGGTAGGGAGCGGCGTCGACCGCGCCCTGTTTCGTAACGCTCCGCAGCGAGTCCGGCGCGGGGAAACCGTCCGCGTGCGCTTGCAGGCGCGGCAGGTCCTGTGCGTAGAGGTCGATCATCGCCAGAATGGCCTCCTTCCGGCCAGGACCGTACGGCGACGACAACAGCCCTTCGGTCTGAAAACGGTCGGCGTACATCAGGAAATGGATCATCGACTGGAAATCGTCCGGATCGGTGCCCCCGATGTCGGTGCTGATCAGGATACGGGGCTTGGCCGTGTCCGTGGTCTGGTCTGGCGCGGGCGTGGTGCACTGCGTCAGGCACAACAGCATCGCACCGGCGGCCACAAATCCGATCCAGCGGTGCCTAACGAGCGGAATGCAAATGAGCATAGGGCAGGTGAGTTTACAGAGAAGACCCTTTTCCGGGCCCGACCTACCCC
The DNA here is from genome assembly GCF_900100765.1 of Catalinimonas alkaloidigena. NCBI lineage: Bacteria > Pseudomonadati > Bacteroidota > Cytophagia > Cytophagales > Catalimonadaceae > Catalinimonas > Catalinimonas alkaloidigena. The sequence continues at coordinate 104,063 of NZ_FNFO01000004.1, forward strand.
TCCGGCCGAAAAATTCTAGCACACGGGCAGCCACCCGCCACTTTTCGACGAAGCATCGGGTATGGATGGGGGGCGTCGGGCTTCTATGTAGCTAACCGGAGCGGATTCCCCCGCGCCCCACACGACTACAGATGCCCCGCCCGCCGGCGTGCGTCGTTCCGGTTGCTGGAAGCCATGCCTACGAACGCCACCGACATAGCACTTTGGGAACAGTTCCGCCAGGGAGACGCCGCCGCGTACGAGCAGTTGTACCGTCGGTTTGCGCCCACGCTGTACAGCTACGCGGTGCGGTTTGCGCCGCACGAGCCCGAGTGGGTGGAAGACTGTATCCAGGAGTTGTTCATCTACCTGTGGCAGCACCGGACGCAGGTGGGGCCAACGGCTTCGGTCAAACACTACCTGTTCAAAGCACTGCGCCGCGAGGTGATGCGCCGGTTTCGGCGACCGCGGCGGCTGATTACCTACGGCTCGGAAGAGGCGACCTACGAGTTTCTGCTTTCCCTTGCGGGCGAGGCGGATCGTCAGGACCAGGAGCAACGCCAGGAACAAAGCGCGCACCTGCGGCGCATCATCGAACGACTGCCCAGTCAGCAGAAAGAAGCGCTCCTGCTCCGCTTTCACGACGAACTGACGCCCGACGAAATCGCCGACATCCTGTCGGTCAGCGCCCGGACGGTCTACCGCCTGTTGGACCGGGCCTTGGCCACGCTGAAGAAAAACCGGATGCTGCAAACGCTGCTGCTGGCAGCCTTGTGGATGAGTTGAGGCGCCTTTTTACAACTTTTTCATTTTTTTTCGGGTGGGCTGTCAAAAACAGGGGGCCGCGTTCCTATGGAGAGATGAACCGCAGATTTCTCCACCGCTATGCCGTACCAGCACTTCACTTCGAAAGATTTTCTTCAGGACGAGCGCTTCTGTCGCTGGGTGAGGTCGCCCGACCCGGAATCGGATGCCTTCTGGCAACAGTGGCTCCGCGCGCACCCCGAACAGCAGCCGGAGGTGGAGGAAGCCCGGCAATTTCTGGTGTGGATGCAACAGAACCAGCAATCGCCCTCGGACGCGCAACTGGAACGGATGTGGCACACGATTCAACAGGCGCAAACCTCCCCGGCGGACGCCACGCCTGCCCGCCTCGTCCCGCTGCGCCGCTCGCCCGTGCGGTGGATGGCCGCGGCCTCGGTTACGGTATTGCTTTCAACCCTCTGCTACCTGTTTTGGATGAACCGGGAACGGACCTTCACGACCGGCAACGGCGAGCGGCTGTCGCTCCTGTTGCCCGATAGCTCGGAGGTGATGCTGAACGCCAATTCCGAACTGCGCTACCCCGCCCGGTGGACCGGTCAGCGGGACGTGTATCTGGAAGGCGAAGCTTATTTCTCAGTGCGACCACTCACGTCGGACACCGGCCGGGTGAAACTGGTGGTACACACGCCGAAGCTGGCGGTCGAAGTGCTGGGCACCCGCTTCAACGTGGCGGCCCGCGAGGCGCGTACGCGGGTGGTCCTGGAATCGGGTAAAGTACGGCTCACCACGCCACAGGAAGTCATGCTGATGCAACCGGGCGAATTGGTGGACTACACCGATCGGCTGGTAAAAGAACGCATCGACCCACGCGCCTACACCGCCTGGACCGACGACGAACTGATTCTGGACAACAAAACCATCGCCGAAATCGCCGAAATCCTGGAAGAAACCTACGGGTTGCAGGTCACCATTGCCGACACCTCGGTAGCCAACCTGCGCCTGTCGGGCAGCCTGGAAATGGACAGCGCCGACGCCATTTTGCAGGCCCTCGCGCTGGCCTATCACCTGGACATCACCCACCGGCAAAACCAGGTCCTGATCCGCAAGCAGTCCCATTAACCTTACTTATCCCTCATTTTACTACCTCAAATCACAAACACCTACCCTATGCAGTATTCTACCCGCCAACTTCTGGGGACCCTGGGGGTTTACCTGTTGCTCCACGGAGCGACGCCGGAAGCCCGCGCCCAGCAGCTCGTCTCGCTGCGTCAGCCCGCCCAGGAGTCGTCGACCGCCTCCGAAGCGGCCCGCACCCTGCCGGACGTGTTGCAGGAACTCAAGTCCAAATACAGCGTCCATTTTATGTTTGCGTCCGAACTATCGGACCAGAAAGTCACGATTCCGCAGCCCCTGCAAGGCACCCTGGATGCACAGCTGCGGCGGATTACCCAACAGACCGGTCTGCTGATCCAGCGCCTCGACGACCACAATTACGTTATCTATCAACCACTCCAAGCGCCGGAGCCGCTGCTGGCGCAGCAACCCGCCACCCCCGCACCGGCCCCGCTGTCACGGCAACTCGCCAACCAGCGGGCGAGGCGGCAGGCCCTGGCCCGCACCATTTCCGGTCGGGTGATCGACGCCGCCGGCGAAGGGATTCCAGGGGTCAACATCGTGGAGAAGGGCACCAGCAACGGCACCATCACCGACGTACAGGGCAGCTTTACGCTCTCGGTGAGCGACGACGCGACGCTGGTGTTCAGCGCGGTGGGTTACAACCCGCAGGAAATTGCAGTGGGCAACCAGTCGGTGATTAACCTCACGCTGGAAGAGAACGTCCAGGCCCTGTCGGAAGTGGTGGTGGTCGGCTACGGCACCAAGCGCAAAAGCGACCTGACCGGCGCGGTGAGCCAGGTCAAACAGGACGAGTTGAGCGTGGTGGCCGCGCCCAATGCGCTGCAGGCCATTCAGGGACGCTCGTCCGGGGTGTCGGTTTCGAACGCCAACCAGCCGGGTGCCCAGCCGACCATCCGCATCCGGGGAGCCGGTTCGATCAACGCGGGGAATGATCCGCTCATTGTGGTGGACGGCTTTCCGCTCGTGAACGGCAACCTGAACGACCTGAACTCCAACGACATCGAATCGATCGAGATTCTGAAGGATGCCTCGGCGACAGCCATTTACGGCTCGCGCGGCGCCAACGGGGTGGTGATGGTCACGACCAAGAAGGGTTCTTCGGGACAGAACAACCTGACCTTTTCGTCCTATTACGGGGTGCAGTCGCCGGCCCGTCTGGTCAAGATGCTGAACCGCGACGAGTTCATCGACTTTGTCAACGCCGCCTACCTCAACCAGAACGGCGCACCGGTCTATACACCCGACAGCCCCGCACCCAACTACGACACCGACTGGCAGGACGCCATCATCATGAACAGCTCCCCCATGCAGGACTACACCGTGACCTTCGACGGGGGCAACCAAACGACCCGCTACATGCTGTCGGGCGGCTATTTCTCGCAGAAAGGTCTCCTGGACGCCTCGGGCTTCGAGCGCTTTACACTCCGCACCAACCTGGAACACCAGTTTACCGACTGGCTGACGGTGGGCACGCACCTGCAGGGCAACCGCTCCATCCGCAACATCAACGAAGGCTCGCCGAGCAACATCTTCCGCTTCGGCTGGCCGACCATGCCGGTCCGTAACCCGGACGGCAGCTACTACTTCGCGGCCGACGATCCGCAACACGCCGGGTTTGTGGAAGGGCTGTGGAACCCGGTGGCCGACGCGAACGAGAAGGTAGAGCGGAACGCCACCAACCGGGTGCTGGGCGACGTCTATGCCCAGTTCAAGTTCCTGAAAAACTTCACGTTCCGCACCAACCTGGGCGCCGACCTGTCGGACGGCAAAGATTTTTACTACGCCAGCTCGCTGCACAGCGCCGGACGTAGCTCCAGTGGCGTCGGGTCGCAGGGCTACAACCAGGCGCAGACGCTGATCAACGAAAACGTGCTGACCTACGACAACCAGTGGAACGACCACCGCCTGACGGTCAACGGCGTGTATTCTTACCAACAGTATACCTACCAGAACCTGAGCATCGGCGGCAGCGGCTTCCCGACCGACCTAACGGAAGTGAACAACATTGCACTGGCGACCAACCTGACGCAGCCCGTGTCGGACAAGTATTCGAGTAAACTGATGTCGTGGACCAGCCGCGCTTCGTACGCCTTCCGCGACAAGTACCTGGTGACCCTGACGGGACGCTACGACGGCTCCTCGCGCTTCGGGGCGCAGAACAAATGGGGCTTTTTCCCGTCGGTCGGTTTGGGCTGGCGGATCATCGAGGAGAATTTCCTGAAAAACTCCAACGTACTGTCGAACCTGAAGCTGCGGACCAGCTACGGCGTAACGGGCAACCAGGAGATTGGCAACTACCAGTCGCTCTCGCGCCTGTCCGAAACCTACTACGTGTTCAACGACCAGCTGCTGCTGGGCTTCCTCGAATCGCTCGGCAACCCGAACCTGAAGTGGGAACGCACCGCCCAACTGGACGTAGGGCTGGACGTCGGCATTCTGAACAACCGCCTCGACTTTTCGGTCGACTATTACAAGCGCAACACCACCGACCTGCTCTACAACGTGCCGATTCCGACCAACTCGGGCTATCGGAGCATGTTGCAGAACGTGGGTGAAGTGGAAAATACGGGCGTCGAGCTGGGCCTGAACGCCCGCGTGATCGAAGGCGCGTTTACCTGGGACGTGAGCGGTAACCTGACGCGCAACCGCAACCGCGTGGTGGAACTGTACGGCGACGTTGACCGCATCAAACTCAGCGAAGAACAGGGGTTGGCGCAATACCTGATCGTCGGGCAGCCCGTCAACGGCCTCTGGGCACGGGAATCGGGCGGCATCATCCGAACCGAGGCCGAAGCCGACGCGCTGAAGTCGATCCAGCCGTTCGCGCAGCCCGGCGGGGAGCGTTACGTCGACCAGAACGGCGACGGGGCGATCAACGAAGACGACTACGTGCTGATCGGCACCACCGCTCCGAATTTCTACTACGGCCTGTCGACCCGTTTCGGCTTCAAAAACTTCCGGCTGGAACTGTACGGTCAGGGCGCGACCGGCATTGCCCTGAACGACACCGACTACCTCACCTACGGCGAGTATCAGATCCAGAACCGGAACTACATCCCGAGCAAATATGCCTACGACCGCATGTGGCGGGAAGACAACCCGGACGGCACGTTTCCGCGCCCCGGTGCCAAGGAAGTGTACCTCTCGAACCGTACGAACGGCGGCCGGAACTTCTTCCTGGTCAAGAACATCAAGCTGAGCTACGACCTGAATCCCGAGCTGCTCAATGTCAGCTGGTTCAAGAAAATCAACCTCTACGTGAACGCGCAGAACTACCTGTCGCACGCCAATTTCCGGGGCTACAATCCCGAAAACGGCGACTACCGCTACCCGCTTGCCAAGACCCTGATGTTCGGCATCAACGCCAGTTTCTAACCATCACCACCTCATGATCATGAAATTTCATTCCTTCAAATACCTCGCGTTTCTGCTCCTGGCCGGGGGCTTGCAGATGCAATGCACCGACCTGACGGAAGACACCTTTACGTTCATTTCGCCCGAGACCTTTTACCGCAATGCCGACGATCTGGACAAAGCGCTGATCGGCGTGTACGACCGCTATCAGCAGCATTACGGACGCGACGCACGCGGCTACTTTCTGAAGCTGGAGTGCCTCTCTGAGTTCGGCGCTCCCAACCGCACGAAAGACAACCCGCACCTGTACAACGTGTGGAGTGATGTGAACAACCCGAGCAACACCATCGACAAGTGGCAGGACAGCTACGAGATCATCAACGCGGCCAACGTCGTGCTGGGCCGGGGCGAATCGATCGAGATGGACGCCACGCTGAAAGCCCGCATGTTTGCCGAAGCACGTTTCCTGCGCGGACTGACCTACTTCCACCTCGTGCGGCTCTACGGCGACGTGCCCATTCCGCAATCGTTCACGCAGGGGCTGGACGGCCTGGAAATTCCGCGCAAGCCGGTCGACGACGTGTATGAATACCTGATTGCCGACCTGCACTACGCGGCCGAAAATTTGCCGGTCAGGTCGACCTATGCGGCCAATGATGTGTGGCGTGCCAGCCAGGGCGCCGCGCAGGCGATGCTCGGCAAAGTGTACCTGTACCGGGGCAGCATGACGGGCAACCGCGCCGACTTCGAAGAGAGCAAGAAGTATTCGGGCATGGTGATCGCCTCCAGCGAATACGCGCTGGAAGAAGACTTCAAGAACCTCTGGTTCTGGTGGAACACAAGCGCCAAAAACGGCGTGGAATCGATCTTTGAGATTCAGATGGCCCACATCAAAAACGAATCGAATACGCTGCACATCGACGGGGGCATCAACGTAGTGGACGAAAACCTGGGCTCGTACATGTACCACCGCTACGGTCCTTCGTTTACGGCCTACAACTCGTACAGCGACCAGGACGCCCGGAAAGAAGGGACCTTCCTGACCGAAGTGGCGCTTTCGAACGGCAACACGATTCGCTGGGTCGAAGCCGACAAAGGCACCTACCCCGGTTCGGAAGGTTGGAACTCGGCCTGCCCCGGCAACCTGAAGTACTTTGACCGCACGTCCGAATCAGCCACCATCAAAGAACCCGCCGCCAACATTTACGTGATGCGCTACGCGGAAGTGCTGCTGAACTACGCCGAAGCCGAAAACGAACTGAACGGCCCCACGGCCGACGCGTACGAAAAGCTCAACCAGGTGCGCACCCGCGCCCAGTTGGACGACCTGGAGAGCGGCCTCTCGCAAGAGGAGTTCGCGGCGTGGGTCTACCAGGAGCGTGGCTGGGAATTTATCGGCGAAGGGCAGTTGTACTACGACGGCATCCGCACGGGCCGCATTGCCGATGGCGTAAAGGCCGAAGTGGAATACGGCGTGGCAAACGAACTGTTTCTGTACACTCCGCTGCAGTTTGTGCCGAAAAAAGATTTCCTCTGGAAAATCCCGACGTTCGACCTGAACTCCAACGCCGAGCTGATTCAGAATCCGGACAACCAGAGCGCCGGATAAACGCACGCGTATAGGTTACGTGATCGTGGGGCCGTTGCAGAAACCTGTTTTTGCCGGCCCCATTTTTTATACCATCGGCAAGTATAACGCCGCCCCTTCGCCCTACTCTCCTACTGAATGTCTTTCGCCATGAATCGTTTCTCCCTCCGTATCGGGCTCGTCTTTCTGCTGGTCGGGATGCTGACCGGTTTCCCCACTCAGGCCCAATCGACCGTTCGCCTGTACGCCCCGGCGTCGCCCGCACCCCGTGTGCAGTTCGGGCTGGACCGCCTCACCCGCGCGCTCGAAGCGGCCGACCTGAAGATACAGCCCCGCCACGACGCGAAATTGTCCCGAAAGGGAATCCGTGTCGTAGTCGGTTCCTGGGACGATCCCCGTATCGCTGCGCTCCAGGCATCACAACCGAATCTATTCCCAAAACCCGGTAAGGAAGGCTTTGTGCTGCACGCCACCGACGGACTGGTGGTGGTCGCCGGAGCCGACGCCTCGGGCACGCTGTACGGTTGCCTGGAACTGGCCGACCGGATCGAACAGGCGGGTGGCCTGCCGGAGACATTGGACGTGACGGACCAACCCGAAATGGTGCTACGCGGGGCGTGCATCGGCTTGCAGAAGACGACCTACCTGCCGGGCCGCAAGGTCTACGAATATCCCTACACGCCGGAGACGTTTCCCTGGTTTTACGACAAAGCCCTCTGGATTCAGTACCTGGATCAGTTGGTCGCAAACCGGATGAATTCGCTGTACCTGTGGAACGGCCACCCGTTCGCCTCGCTCGTACGGCTGGCGGACTATCCTTACGCCGTGGAGGTAGACGACGCGACGTTTCAGAAGAACGAAGAGATGTTTCGGTTTCTGACCGAAGAGGCCGACAAGCGGGGCATCTGGGTGATCCAGATGTTCTACAACATTCTGGTGTCCAAGCCCTTCGCTGAGCATCACCAGTTGGAGACACAAGACCGGGAGCGGCGCATCGTGCCGGTCATCGCCGACTACACCCGCAAATCCATCGCCGCCTTTGTCGAGAAATACCCGAACGTCGGCCTGCTGATGACCCTCGGTGAGGCGATGTCGTGGGACGACGACGTGGAATGGTTCACGAAAACGATCATTCCGGGTGTACAGGATGGGTTGCAGGCGCTGGGCACGACGACCGAACCGCCCATCGTGTTGCGCGGCCACGACACCGATCCCGAAACGGTGATGGAAGCCGCGCTGCCGCTGTACAAAAACCTGTACACGATGCACAAATACAACGGCGAAGCGCTGACGACTTACCAGCCGCGCGGCCCCTGGGCGGAAGTGCACCGGGCGCTGAGCGAGCTGGGCTCGACCCACATCGAGAACGTCCACATCCTGGCCAACCTGGAACCGTTTCGCTACGGCTCGCCCGATTTTATCCAGAAGAGTGTCCGAGCCATGCACGAGGTCCACGGCGCGAACGGCCTCCACCTCTACCCGCAGGCCTCCTACTGGGACTGGCCCTACACCGCCGATGCCGCCACGCCGCGCCTGCGGCAACTGGACCGTGACTGGATCTGGTACGAAGCGTGGGCGCGCTACGCCTGGGACGTGCACCGTGACCGGCCGCAGGAAATCGCCTACTGGAGCGACAAGCTGGGCACGCTGTACGGCTGCGGTCCGGAAGGGCATGACATCCTGACGGCCTACGAGGAATCGGGGGAGATTGCGCCGAAGCTACTGCGGCGGTTCGGCATCACGAACGGCAACCGCCAGACCCTGCTGCTGGGCATGACGATGAGTCAACTGGTCAATCCGGAACGCTGGCGCGTCTGGGAACTGCTCTACAGCTCCGACGGGCCGGAGGGCGAAAAGTTGGCCGACTACGTCCGGAAAGAATTGCAGGGCGCCCCCCACGTAGGCGAGACGCCGCCGCAGATTCTGCAAGAAGTGGTGGCGCATGCGCAACAGGCCGTGGCGGCCATCGACCGAGCTGCCCCCGCCGTGACGAAACAGAAAGAAGAATTTGCCCGGCTGCAAAACGACATGCATTGCTACGAAGCACTGGCCCGCTTTTTCGACGCCAAAGTCAAGGCAGCGATGCTGGTGCTGGAATACGGCCATACGCGGGAACTCCGCTGCCTGGAAGCGGCGATTCCGCTGCTGGAAGCGAGCGTCCGCGCGTACGAGGACGTGGTCCGGCTCACGAAAGACACCTACCTGTACGCCAACAGCATGCAGACCGCACAGCGGCGCATTCCGATCAGCGGCGAAGACGGGAGCAACAAAACCTGGGCGGAACTTCTGCCCCACTACCAGCAAGAACTGGCGAACTTCAAGCGAAACGTAGCACAGTTGCAAGCGCCTTCCCAAGAGGAAGCTACCGCAGACGCACCGGTGGCGCTATCGCCCGTCAAGGTACAGCTCCTGTCTTCTGACGGCGCTCTTTATCCGCTTCAGGCGGGGCAATCGCTTTTTCAGGACGAGGCCGTGCCGATTCAACAGGTGGCGCCGGCGTTGCAGGCGTTGCAGGGTGTGCGTTGGTCGCGCTCAACTCAACAGAAACAAGGCACGACGCTGCGGTTCAAAACGACCCGGCCGATGCGGGTGCTGGTCGGCTATTTCGACACGAACGACAAAGCGTTTGTGCACCCGCCCGACCTGGAAACCAACGCAAACGCCAACGACCGCGGCCAGGCCGAACTTCTGCTCGCCAATGCCCTGGAGGCGAAAGGCATGCCCCCGGTGCAGCTCCACGGCTATACCTATCCGGCGGGCACCCACACCCTCTCGCTAAGTAAGGGGCTGTGTCTGGTGCTGGGCTTCGTCGATCCTTCCGCCGCCATTCCGAACGCTTCCGCCACGCTCCGTCCCGAAACCCTCGATCAACTGTTCGACTAATTCCATGTCCCGTATCCAATCGTTCGCCCTCTACCGGGCCCAGACCCGCCTGGAAAAACCCCTTTCCGACGCCACGCATACGCTGACCGAAATTTCGTTTCTGGTCGTGCGCCTGCACACCGACCGAGGCGTGGTAGGCGAAGCGTACCTGCTGAGTTTTCAATACAGTCCCCGCGCCATTGTCGGGGCGTTGCACGACGCTGGCGCGCGGGTGGTCGGCACACCCGTCCACGAAACCGGCCGGTTGTTCCAGACCGTCAACCACGACACGGAATACTTCGGACAAGAGGGCCTCAACCGGTGGGCGCAGGCCGCCTTTAACGTGGCGCAGTGGGATGCGTGGTGCAAAACGCTCGGCCAACCGATCTGGAAAGTGTTGGGCACGCACGCGCACCGGGTGCCAATTTACGGCAGCGGCGGCTGGCTTTCGTATTCAGAGAAAGAGTTGCTGGAGGAAGTGACCGGCTACCGAAAGCGTGGCTTCCGGGCGGTGAAGATCAAAGTCGGCAAACCCGACTGGCGCGAAGACCTGGAGCGGTTGCGCAAGGTACGGGAAGCGGTGGGACCTCGGGTCGACATCATGATGGATGCCAACCAGGGCATGGACGTGTCCACTGCGTTACAACTGGCGCAGGCGGCCCAGTCCCTGCAGATCCGCTGGTTCGAAGAGCCGATCGACCACACGAATTTTCAGGGGTACCAGACGCTGAAGGCGCAGGCGGGCGTCTCGCTGGCGATGGGCGAACGCGAATTCAGCCCCCTCCCCCTCCGTGAACTGGTGCAACGCAACGCCCTCGACATCTGGCAGCCCGACCTGCTGCGGATCGGTGGCGTGGAAGCGTGGCGGCAAAGCGCGGCGCTGGCCCAGAGTTTCCAGGTGCCGGTCCTCCCCCATTTCTACAAGGATTACGACGTGCCGCTCCTCTGTACCATTCCCAATGGCGTCGGTGCCGAGTCGTTCGACTGGATCGATCCGCTGATCGACCATCCGCTGGTCATACAAGACGGCATGGCGACGCCGCACGACCGCCCCGGCTGGGGCTTTAACTTCAAAGACGAATCTCTGACGGAAGTGGGCTGACGCCTGCTACCGGGGCCGGCCGTCGCGGTAGAAGCGCGCCAGCCGAATGGGATACGACACGTCGATGCCGAACGCCGAGCCGCGCACACCCAGTTGCGGCCGGTAGGTCTGCCCTTCCCAGTCGTACTCCAGGTCGATGTTCACCAGCTTGCGGAGACCCTGTACGTAGTACAACCGTAGCTGCAACCGATCCTTCCCCTGATGGCGGAACTGCAACGCCGTACCTAACCATAAGGAAGCGCCCCGTCGCGTCACAACGGTGTTCGTTACATTGTGTGTGAGATTTCCGAAATTTATGAACTCTGTTTTGTTATCATCGCCGTCTGCCACCAGATGATCATAACTGATTCCGGCAAACGCCTGGACCCGAAACAGAAACAGGTAGAAAATATCGTCGTTGTCGTAAGTGAGGTCGGAGATCCGCTCGGGCCGCCGGTAGAGCCGTCCCCACCGGAATTGCTTCAAGTCATAATAACCTAACAACGGGTAATGATCCAGTTCGCCTCCTCTTGCGTGCCGCTGATGCACGCCAGGGGGATTTTTGAATTTATAACTCCATCCGGCTCCCCCTCGGTACCAGCCTGACGCTACGCTCCAGCGGTCGTTGAGCCGCAGGTGCAACAGCAACCCATAAGGGACGTGGTTTTCAAAGTTATTATAGCGGAACCACGACGGACTGCCATCACGGTCCTCTAGCGAACAGGTGAGCACTTGCATGCCATAGTGAGGACGTAAAGAAAGGACAGACTGCGCATGTAAACCTTGCGCAGCCCCAACAAGTGTCAGCAACAGTACCCACAGGAGCATAGATTTCCTCATTTGCACAGAGCTACTACTTCCTTAAAGAAATTTCATAAACTTTATTATTCTTCTCTGCCTGTATTGCCCCAACAAAAAAGCCGCCCGGTTCTGCACCCGAGCGGCTTGTTCAAAAGGTTGTTATTTATCGTTAGAAGCTGTACCGCAGTCCTAATTGCGCGTTCCAGCGGGCGCTGTAGATGCCCGATTGCACAATGCTATAGGGCGTGCCCGGATCATTGAAGGTGAAGGTGGGCACGTTGGTACCTTCCTCAAAGCCGACAAAGTTGATCAGCGGGAAAGCCCCTCCACTCACGAAGTAGCGACGCCCCCAGTTTTTGTTCAACAGGTTTGTGACGTTGAACACGTCCAGGGTGATCTGCAGCGTGTGTTTAGTCCCGCCACTGGTTTCGACAAAAAAGTCCTGCGCCAGCTTCAGGTCCACCACCGTCTCAAACGGCGTGCGCGAGCGGTTGCGTTCGGCATATTGCCCGCGGCGGGTGCTGAGGTAGGCGTCGTTGTTGAGGTAGTTGTCCAGTTCCTGCCACTGTTGCGCCGCGGTTTTCACTACGTCGCCGGTCTCGTTGACTTGATCGACCAGCACAATTTCACTTTGGGCGGCAGGCACGTAGATCAGGTTGGTCGAGCTGTTGTTGTTCGACTCGTCGGTCAGGGCATTGTTGTCGTTATAGACGTACGAAAAGGGCTGGCCCGACTGCCCGTTCAGAAACAGAGAGACGGAGGTAGCGGCATGTTCCAGGTACGACTGGCGATACGACAGGAACGCCGTTACGCGCGAACCGGCATCGAAGTCGGAGCGGCCCAACGCAGGATGGTTCTTCCCCTCGACACTCAGCACATCGTCCCAGTTCTCGTAGTTGATGAAGCCCAGCCCGTCGAACAGAGAATAGGCGCGTGTGAACGAATAGGCCGCACCGCTGGTCAGGCCACTCGGGAACGTCTTCCGCAATTGCGCCGTGAAGTTCCAGGTATATCCTTCGCTGGTATTGTCCACCAGCGTGATGTTGGTATAGGTCGGATCGACCCGACCGGCGTTGGCATCGCTCCAGTTGTAGCGCGGGCGGTCGTCAGCGCCCTGCAAATTTGTCTCCGAAGGTTTCAGGTTGACGCTCTTGACGTTGATGTTGTTCAGCGTCTTGGTGTATAGCAACTCGACAGACCCCACCAATCCCCAGGGCAACTGCTGGTCGACGGCAGCGCTGGCCCGGAAAATCTGCGGGTACTTGAAGTTCTCCACGAACAGATCGACGTCGCCCGATGGACTGGTGCTGTTGAAGAGGTTGGTCCGCCACTGGTCCGGGTTGGCGTAGATCGGCGTGTTCACGCCAAAAAACACGCTGCTGTTCAGGCCGTTTCGGATGTACATACCGCCCGGCCACACCCACGGCACCCGGCTGGTGAAAATGCCGGCCCCGCCCCGCAACTGGGTAGATTTGTCACCGTTTACATCCCAGTTCAGGCCCACCCGGGGGCTCCACAACACCTGCGTGTTCGGCGTATTGCTGGCGCGCGCACCTTTCAGGTCGTAATACTGCTCAAGAAGCGGCACAGTCGTGGTGTTGAATGCCGTATTCTCCAGCGGTGGATTTTCCAGAAAAACCGGAATGTCGGCCCGCAAGCCGAGCGTCAGCTTCAAATTGCGGGATGCCTGGAATTCATCCTGCGCGTAGAACGCCATCTGCATGGCATTGAACGTAGGTCCCAAATTCAGTGCATTGTCGCCCAGCCGGATCTGTGATTGTCCGGGCGCTAATTGTTCATGCCCGAATAATACACGGTCAGGTAGCTCTCCGTTTAGAAAGCGGTTCACACCAGACACTTGTTCGGCATCACGTATGACATTATTGAATAGATACTGCGGCGTGGAGAAGATCGTGAACAGGTTCTGAATCTTGAAGAATTCGTTGTGCGTCCCGAACGTAAAGGTGTGTTTTCCTTTGTACAGGTTAAAGTTGTCGGTCAGCGTGTAGACATCCTGAAACACGATGTTGGAATACGAGAAATTGTCCGTACCGACCACCACTTGCGCCGGACCGTCCTGTAGAATGATGCTCGGGAACGGCTGCCCCAGAATGTCGCGGTCGTCGCGCACGGTCGTCACCCCAAAAATCAGGTTGTTGGAGAGTTGCGAGCCAAAGTTGCTTTTCAGTTCCGCCGCAAACGAGTTGGTCGTCGACGGGAAAATGTAGCCGCCGTTTTCGAACGACAGGTACGTGGTGCTGGGGCGCGGGTAGATTTTGGTGTTGCCCTTCACATAACTGTGCCGCATCGAAAGCTTATGGTTCTGGTTGATGTTCCAGTCCAGTTTGCCCAGAATCTTCAGCCCGTCGGTGGTCTGGGCGTTGTTCAGGTAGCCTCCCGGATCGTACGCGTACCGGTCGATCAGTGCCTGCCGGACGGCATCCAGGTCCGCCAGGGTGGCGCCGCCCAGGTAGTCGTCGATGATGAACGGACGCGGCTCTTCCCGGTTTTCGACTTCTACGTTCGCAAAGAAAAAGAGCTTGTTTTTGATGATGGGTCCGCCGAGGCGAGCGCCGTACGTCTGCACGGTATAGGGAGCCAGTTTGGTCCGCTCCACATTTTCGTTGTTGGTCGGGGTTTTACCGGTCAGGTCCTCGTTCCGGAAAAAGTAGTAGGCCGACCCTTCGAAATCGTTGGTACCGCTGCGCGTCACGGCGTTGATGCCCCCACCGGCAAAGCCTCCTAACGTCACGTCGTAGGGAGCCAATACCACCTGGATCTGCTCCAGCGCATCGGGGCTGATGGGCGAAATACCCGCCTGCCCGCCGTTGGTCCCCGAGTTGGCCAACCCGAACACGTCGTTGTTCACCGCGCCGTCGATGAAGATGGCGTTGAAGCGGTTGTTGATGCCCGAAAACGAAATCGCGCCGCTGTTCACCGCCGCCGCATTGCCCACCGACGCCTGGGGCGTCAGACGAGTGAAGTCGTTCAGACCCCGTTCTACCGTCGGCATGCTGGTGATGGTTTCTTCGTTGATTTTCGTTTCGGCCCCCGTCTGGTTACCATCAAAAATGCCCGAACCGCTGATCACGATCTCTTCGAGCGTCACCGACGATTCTCTCAGCTCCACGGGCAGGTCCAGTGTTTGTCCCAGAGACAGGCTCATGCCCTCGGTCACCGATTCGTCGAACCCCACGAACGACGTGGTGATGCGGTACGGACCGCCTACGTTCACGTTGTTCAAGGTAAAGCGTCCGTCGGCGTTGGTGACGGTGCCGTACTCGAACCCGGTCGGCAGATGGACGGCGATCACCGTCGCACCGGGCAACGGTTCGCCCTCGGTCATGACCACGCCGGTGATCCGGGCGGAGGTAGCCCCCTGGGCCCATGCATGGCTTGTAAACACCATACACAGCACAGCCCACAGGCCGAAAAAGGGTAGCGTTTTTCGCATAGAATAAGGGAGTTAGTGATTGCGACGCCGAGAGAACTGGTCAGAATCTTATGCAAGACTCATCGAAGGTGGGAGGGTACTGCCAGTCCGAGGTAGGTTGAAACCACTAAGTAAGCACGCCGGGCAGAGATTACAAAACATTAATTTTTTTTTCAGGAAATATTATCTTAATGAACTATTCGACATTTTTACGCGGCCTTAGCGCCACGCGGCCCAGCCGCGCGGCCGCCGTCACCCACCATCGTTTCGTGCCTTTTCTGCCACCGCCTTTTGTGTCGGTTTCGGCAAAAAAGCACGCCGTCTGGCCCGCCTGCGTCCGTTTTTACCTTTGTTGATTAGATGACTCGTCTGTTTCGTTTAGCGCACCATTCTACCTCCCTCCGGCAGGAAATCATTGCCGGGCTGACCACCTTCTCGACGATGGCGTACATCATCTTCGTGAATCCGGCCATTCTGTCCAAAGCGGGCATGGATTTCCAGAGCGCGATGCTGGCGACGTGCCTGGCGGCGGCAACCGGCTCACTACTGACTGGCCTGCTGTCGAACTACCCGTTTGCGCAGGCACCGGGCATGGGCCTCAACGCCTTTTTTGTCTACACACTGGTGTTTCAGGCGGGCTACACGTGGCAGGGAGGGCTGGCCGTCGTGTTTGTGTCGGGGGTGGTGTTCATTCTGCTGACGCTCTCGGGCTGGCGGGCAGCCATTGCCGAAGCCCTGCCTCCCGCCATTTTGCACGCCATTCCGGCGGGTATCGGGTTGTTCATCACGCTGATTGGCCTGAACAACGCGGGGATCATCGACGTGAACCAGGGGCCGATCATCGACCTGGTGCTTTCGGACGCGTGGCAGGAAAAAGGACAACTGGTCGACCTGGTGAATCAGGCCCCGCCGCAAATCCTGCAGTTCGGGAACTTGAACGACCCCAACGTGTTGCTGGCGGTACTCGGATTCGTGCTGATGGCCGTGCTGATGCTGCGCAACGTGACCGGGGCCATTCTGATCAGCATCGTCGCCATCAGTGTGCTGAGCCTCGTCACCGGCCTGACACCCCTACCCAACCGGGCGCTGAGCTTCCAGTTCGACCTCACACCTACGTTTCTGAAGTTGGACTTCACGCAACTGTTTGGGCAAGCCGACGGCTCTTTCTTCCGGAAGGTGCTGGACCTGCTGGCCATTCTGATTGCTTTTACCATGGTCGACCTGTTCGATACACTCGGCACGCTCTACGGCACGGCCGAAAAAGGCGGATTTCTGGACCAGGACGGCAAATTGCCACGCATCAACCGGGCACTGCTGGCCGACGCCATCGCCACCACGCTGGGCTCACTGCTGGGCACCTCCACCACGACGACCTACATCGAAAGCGGGACGGGCATCGTGGCGGGCGGGCGCACGGGCCTCACCGCCCTGGTCGTGGGCGGACTGTTTCTGCTCTGCATTTTTCTGTCGCCACTCGCCGGTCTGATTCCCACGGCGGCCACGTCGCCGGCCCTGATCATGGTCGGTGTGCTGATGCTGGGCTCGGTCCGCAAAATCAATTTCGACGACCTGTCGGAAGCGGTGCCGGCGTTTCTGGTCATCGTGCTGATGCCCTTTACGTACAGCATTGCCAACGGCATCGGGGCGGGCATCATCGTCTACGCGCTGCTGCGGCTGGCCAAAGGCGAAATCCGCCAACTGCACCCGGTCATGGCCATCATTGCCGTACTGTTCATCATCAAATTCATCATGACGTAGGCAAGTGTAGCGTTTAACGCTTAACACGTAAAA
The DNA here is from genome assembly GCF_900100765.1 of Catalinimonas alkaloidigena. Taxonomy (NCBI): domain Bacteria; kingdom Pseudomonadati; phylum Bacteroidota; class Cytophagia; order Cytophagales; family Catalimonadaceae; genus Catalinimonas; species Catalinimonas alkaloidigena. Next base: position 120,854 of record NZ_FNFO01000004.1, read on the forward strand.
CCCCTTTGAACCTTAAACTTTCAACTTCAAACCATTTCATGAACGTGCGTTTTCCCGGAAGTTGTCTGGTGCTGGTGCTTCTTTTTCAGGCGTGTGCGCCGCGGGTGACCACCGTAGCTCCGACGGATGCACCGCGTGAGGCAGCTCCGATGCCGTACGCAGACCGGGCCGCGTACCTGGAGGCGCGGCAAGCGTTGCTGCGGGAAGACAGCCTGATGCGGTTCGACGCGGACGTGGTGCTTTCGCCGCAAGAAGAAGCGGTGAACCGGAAGCTGGTAGCGCTGCGCGACTCGATGATCGAAGGCTACAAAGCCCTGGGCTTTTTTCCTCCGGCCCATCCGTTTTACAAGTCCAAGTCGCACATCGAGGCGACGCCCCTTTTCCAACTCTTCCGCCACCTGCCGAAAGGCGGGTTGCTACACCTGCACGGCTCGGCGGCGTTCGACTTTCACTGGCTGATCGAGCGCCTTGTGACGCAGCCGAACAGCTACGTTTTTTGGCAAGACGATACGGCCGAACACCTGCGGGGCGAGATGTATTACTTTCGGGAAGGCACCCAGCCCGACGGCTTTTACCCCGCCCATGAACTGGCACAACAAGATGCTTCTTTCCGGGAGGACCTGTACGAACTGCTGGTGCTGGACCCGGCAGAAATTATGCAGGATACGCTCGACATCTGGGACGAATTCGACCGGATTTTTCAACGCCTGGGGGGCTTTACGGCTTACCAGCCCAACTTCGTAGCCTACCACCGCGTTATGTTCGATTCGCTACTGGCCGACGGCATTCAACACGTGGAGCTGCGCGCTTTTCCGGAAGGGCTCTACGACCTGGACCACCCGCGCCAGTCGGGTTACTACACCGCCGACTCGTCCATTCTGTACCTGGCGCAACTGGAGCGAGAGGTGCAGCGGCAGCACCCGGAATTTTCGCTCATGCTGATCTACACCAATGTGCGCTTTCTGCCCGTTGACGTAACGTTTCAGATTCTGGAACAGGCGTACCGCGTTCGCCGGAAGTACCCTGATTTTGTGCGCGGCTTCGACCTGGTCGCCAACGAAGATGCCGGACACGAAACGTTGTTTTTCCTCGACAATTGGCTGAAGATGGACTCGCTGGCGCAGGTGTACGGCGTCGATATGCCGCTCTACCTGCACGATGGCGAAACCGACTGGGCCAGTCTGCTGAACCTTTACGATGCCGTATTGCTGAACAGTCGCCGCATCGGGCACGGCTTCAACCTCAACCATTTTCCGTCGCTGCAAGAGCGGATCAAACAACAGGACATCTGCGTGGAAGTTTCACCGCTCAGCAACCAGATGCTGGATTATGTGGGCGACTTGCGCGTGCATCCGGCCAGTTACCTGCTGCGGCGGGGCGTGCAGATCGCCCTCAGTTCCGACGATCCGGCCATTTTTGGCTACAGCGGCCTGAGCTACGATTTTTGGTCGGCGTTCCTGGCGTGGCAACTCGACCTGCGGGCTCTGAAAAAGCTGACCCAAAACTCGCTGTTGTACAGCAGCTTACCCGACGAACGCAAACAGGCCGCACTGGCCCGGTGGGAAGCCGCCTGGAACAATTTTATCCAAGAAGCCGAACTGTTTTTGAATCAAACTCCATGAAGCATTTTTCTCTCGTTCCCCTTGTCCTTCTTGTTATTTCTTGTGCAACGCCCGAGCCCGTTGCGGAAGCACCCGCTGCGCAGATTCCGGTGCGGGTGGTGGTTGTCACCATGTTTGAAAACGGGGAAGACAGCGGCGACCGGCCCGGCGAATTTCAGAACTGGGTGGAACGCCTGCCTCTCGACAGCGTCATCGAATTTCCGCAAGGCTACCGGCAGTTGCGTTACAACGCCGAAAAACAGGTGCTGGGGATGGTGACGGGCATGGGGACGGCACGGGCCGCCGCGTCGGTCATGGCGCTGGGCATGGACCCGCGTTTCGACCTGAGCCAGGCCTACTGGCTGGTGGCGGGCATTGCGGGGGTGGACCCGGAAGACGCCTCGGCAGGTTCGGCAGCCTGGGCCGAATGGCTGATCGACGGCGACCTGTCGCACGAAATCGACGCGCGTGAAATTCCCGACGACTGGGCAACGGGGTTCCTTCCTCTGCGCGCGGCCACGCCGTATCAGGAGCCGCTGCCCGACGATCCGGAGGGCGCGTTTTACCACCTGAATCCGGAGCTGGTCGACTGGGCCTATCAACTGACGAAAGACACGGAGTTGCAGGACAACGAAGCGGTTGCCAACCTGCGTAGCCTCTACAAGAGCCATCCCAACGCACAAAAGCCACCCTTCGTGCTGAAGGGCGATCAACTGGCGGCCAGCACCTACTGGCACGGCCAACTTCTGAACCAGTGGGCTAACGACTGGACTCGGTACTGGACCCAGGGCAAAGGCAACTTCGTAACGTCGGCGATGGAAGATACCGGCACGTTGCAGTCGCTTTCTTTTCTGGCGCAGGACGGCAGGGCCAACCTGGACCGGGTGTTGGTCTTGCGTACGGCCAGCAATTATACAATGCAGTACGACGGCATTACGGCGGCAGAAAGCCTCAGCGGGGAGAAGTTGCAGGGCAAAGGCTATACGGCCTTTCTCCCGGCGCTCGACGCGGCCTATCGGGTGGGTAGCCAAGTGGTGCTGGAATTAACGGACCACTGGGATCAGTACGGCCCCGGCAAGTAAGTGCGGGTTGAAGGCTTAGCGTGCAGAGAAGTAGCCCTGGTGTCTACACATTGGTAAGGCGAAAGCGCTTGCTCTCTTCCCGGGTTAAGCGTTAAGCCTTCAACTCCTTACTCATTTGCTTCCCAGAAGCCCGTATTTCAGGATGCAGTAGATGGCCCGTACGCCGTCTTTCCAGTTGATTTTCTTGCCTTCGGCGTAGGTACGACCGTAGTACGAGATGCCCACTTCGTAGATGCGAATGCGGGGAATGCGGGAAATTTTGGCCGTGACCTCCGGTTCGAACCCAAACCGTTTTTCCTGCAACGCGACGCCCTTGATCACTTCCGCCCGGAACACCTTGTAGCAGGTTTCCATGTCGGTCAGGTTCAGGTTGGTAAACATGTTGGACAGGAACGTGAGGAAGTGGTTGCCGATCGTGTGCCAGAAAAAGAGGATGCGGTGGGGCTTGCCGCCCATAAACCGCGAGCCGTACACCACGTCGGCGACGCCTTCCAGCATCGGGCGGAGCAGGATGTTGTACTCGCGGGGATCGTACTCCAGGTCGGCGTCCTGAATCAGCACCACGTCGCCGGTAGCACGCGCAATGCCCGTATGCAGCGCGGCCCCTTTTCCCTGATTTACTTCGTGGCGAAAGTACTGCAGATCCAACTCCGGATGAGCGTCCTGGTAGCGTCGCAGCGCCCCTTCGGTGTCGTCGGAAGAACAGTCGTTGACAACAATTACCTCCTTGCGCAAATCACCGTCCAGCACAACCGCCCGTACTTTGTCCAGAATCAGGTGGATGGTCCGGGCCTCGTTGTAGGCGGGAATGACGATCGAGAGCTTTCGGGGCGGATGTGGCGTTTCAGCCAGCGGGTCAGTTACATTCATAGAAGCCGGGCACTTCGGTCGGGTGGTTAACACGTTCCCCAACGAAGATCACTCAAAACGGCGACAAAGGTATAAAGTTGTGCGCAACCGGTGGTAACCCGCTACCATTCCTGCGTTTTGCTTCGTCCTTCCATCCGATTTTGCATCCACTCAGCCGATTTTCAGCGTGTCTTATCCTAAAAAACGGTAAATCAGGGCTTTTTAGCGCCAGCCTCCTATGTTCAAAAACTATTTCAAAGTCGCGTACCGCAGCCTCGTCCGGCAACGCGGCTATACCCTGATCAACGTCATTGGCCTCGCCGGGGGCATGACCTGCTGCCTGCTGATCTTACTGTTTGTCCGCCATGAGTTGAGTTACGACCGGTTTCAGCCCCGGGCAGAGCGCCTCTACCGCCTCAACTATTCCATCGAAATGCAGGGCAACGAAATCAACATCGCCCGCACGCCCCCCCCTATCGCCCCGGCCATGCAGGAGTACTTTCCGGAAGTAGAGGCTACGGCGCGTATTTTTGTGCGCGCCGCCGGACTTTCGACCACCGACGAGAATCCCAAGCGCTACGAAGAGACCCACTTTGCCTTTGCCGACTCGTCGATCACCCGCCTGTTTCACTTCGATTTTGTAGCGGGCAATCCGGAACGCGCTCTGTACGAGCCATTTACCCTCCTGATCTCCGACGAAATGGCGGAAAAGTATTTCGGGACGACCGATGCCGTTGGGAAAACGCTGCTGCTCGACGGGCAACACCTGTTCCGCGTCACGGGTGTGATTCGCAGTTATCCGGATAATTCGCACATCCACTTTCCGCTGCTGGCCAACTACGAGTCGATGCTGGCTACCCTGCCCGAGGGCGGACGCGACAACCTGGCGCAAAATTGGATCATCTCCCACTCGTTTACATACGTGCTGTTGCATCCACAGCAATCGTACCGGGCCGTCAACGCAAAAATGCGGGGCTTTCTGGACCAACGCAGCACCGCTCCCCTCAAAGACCAGCAGACGTTTACGCTGCAACCCCTGCTTGATCTTCACCTCCATGCGCCTGCGTTTCAGGCCGTTTCGGAACCGACCGGCGACATCACCTACGTCTACGTCTTTATTGCCATTGCATTGGTCACGCTGCTGATCGCCTGCATCAACTTCATCAACCTGACTACCGCCCGCTCGTTGCAACGCGCCCGCGAAGTTGGGATGCGCAAAGTGCTGGGTGCCGAGCGTACGCAACTGATTGGCCAGTTTTTGGGCGAGTCGCTGCTGCTCAGTTTTCTGTCGTTTTTACTTTCGCTTCTGCTGGTCCACCTGCTGCTGCCCGAACTCAACGCGCTTACCGATAAGTCACTGACGTTCAGCTACCTGTTGGAGCCTGGTCTTCTCCTCAGTTTTGTAGGCGTCTTCCTGTTGACCGGGTTGCTGGCGGGCGCTTATCCGGCTTTTGTGATCTCGAACTATCGCCCGGTCGAATCGCTGAAGGGCAATCTGGGCCGGGGCCTGCCGCGGAGCGTCGCTCCCGAGGCCACGGGGAACGATTTCGGCCAATGGCTGGCGCGGCAGGGGCGTGGCTTTTCGCTGCGGAAGGTGCTGGTGGTGGCGCAGTTTACGGCCTCCATTGCGCTGATCGGGTGTGCGTTGGTGGCGTTCCGTCAACTGGAATACCTCCGCAGCCGCCCGCTGGGATTTCAGCAGGAACACGTGTTGCAACTGCCGCTGTTCGCCAACAGCATCAACAACGTGTTCGGAGGCTTTTCGGCAGAGTTGCGCGAACGGCTGAATTCGTTCGAGGAGAAGATCGCTCACAACCCGAACGTGGTGGCGAGCACACTCTCGTCGGACCCGCTGGGAAGCGGAGCCGTGCGCCGGGGGGCTGTTCCCGAGGGATTTACCGCCGAAGACAACCTCTTTTTTCCCGGTCTTTCGGTCGATTACGATTTTCTGGAGGCGTTCGATTTAGAATTGGTGGCCGGGCGGCGCTTTTCCAAAGAAGCGGGCACCGATCATCTAGAAGCGTTCATCGTCAATGAAAAAGCGGTAGAAGAGTTTCAGTGGGGCACCCCGGAAGAGGCTATCGGCAAGACGCTGAACCGGGAAGGAAAAGAAGGCAAAGTGATTGGTGTGGTGAAAGATTTTCATTACGATCCGCTGAGTCAGCCCATTGGGCCTTTTATTTTCGACGTAACGCCCTCCATTTTCACGACCCTCTCCATCCGCATCAAACCCGACGACGTGCCCGCCACCCTTCAGTTTCTGGAAAGCGAGTGGAATGACTTCTTCCCGCAGAAAACATTCGTCTACGAATTTCTGGATGACTCCATTGCGCGGCTCTACGATACCCAGCAACGCCTGGGACGCATCATCGGCACCTTCGCGTTTCTGGCCATCTTCATTTCGGCGATGGGGCTGCTGGGCATGGCGTCGTACCTGACGCTGCTACGCAGGAAAGAGATCGGCGTACGCAAAGTGCTGGGGGCGTCGGTTTCGGGCATTGTGCTGATGCTGGCCCGCGATTTTACGGGTCCGATCCTGGTGGCACTGGTACTGGCGCTTCCGCTTTCGTGGTGGGCGACCGACCGCTGGTTACAGGACTTCGCCTACCACATCGACCAGACCTGGCTCTTTCTGGTGGTCAGCGGCGTAGTGGCCCTTCTGGTCGCCTGGCTTACCGTGAGTCTGCAATCCATCCGGGCGGCCACGGCCAATCCGGTCGATAGTCTGCGCAACGAATAAAAGGAGATTGGGGAGGTTGGTCAGTAGCGACTTTGCTTTCGCAACAGTGCGTACGCCAGCCAGATCATCACGATTCGCGGCAGGTTTTTCCCCAGAATCTCGGCGGAAGAAGTCTGTTGCACAAACCCCACGATCAGCATCAAGCCCCCGAACAACGTAAACAGAAGCGTCAGCGCCAACCCGGCGAATTTCTTATGGTTGGGAGCCGCTTCCATGCCGGCCAGGAGGAATGCATACGCGCCCACACCCGACTGGATGAACGCGCGGGAGTAGGCCGAGGCGTCGGTAAAGAGCAGATACGCACCCCACACCGCCACTTCTGCCGCGACCGCCGCTACGACGGCTGCCGGCAGAACGGCCATCCAGCGGGCTTTGTATTCCAGACGATGCCGTCGTTCCTGATTGGTCGGTGGGGGGTGGGTATCCATGTCGCTCAACAAGATAAAGAAATACGCTATACGCCGCCACTCCGTAGCACACTTACACTCAGCACGTTACCGCGTGGGGGGCGCGGCTGTCTCCGGAATCAGGAACACGCGCACACCAGAAAAATGAGCATATTACACGCCATTGGCTCACTGCAGAGGCGGAGCGTTCGGTTGGCACGTCCCCCCTAATGCCCATTGCCTTGTAACTTACGCGCTACTCATGGGGAAGAAAGAAACTACCATTTACGACATCGCCCGGCAACTCAACCTCTCTCCTGCCACGGTCAGCCGAGCCTTGCACGATCATCCGGCCATCAATCGCAACACCAAGGTTTTGATCACGCAGAAAGCCAAGGAGATGGGCTACCGGACCAACACGTTTGCCCGTAACCTGCGCCGCCAGCGCACCAACACCCTGGGTGTTATTGTTCCCCGGCTGAACAGTTACTTTATGTCGACCGTGCTGGCCGGTATGGAGAAAGTAGCCAACGAGGCAGCCTATAACCTCATCATCACGCAGTCGCTGGAATCAGCACAAAAAGAAATCGCCAACGCCAAAACGCTCTTTAACAGCCGCGTAGACGGGTTGCTGGTGTCGCTGGCTTACGATACGGAAGAGACCGAACATTTTGAGACGTATGTAAAAAAAGGCATTCCGCTGCTGTTTTTCGACCGCGTGCTGGCACACAAGCAATGCACGAGCATCGTCATCAACAACGAAGAGGCAGCATTTGAGGCGGTGACCCACCTGATAGCGCAAGGGTGTCGGCGGGTTGCGCACCTGACCGGCGATTTGCGGCGGAACGTCTACGCAGAGCGGCTGGCCGGCTACCGACGCGCCCTGACTGCACACGGCCTGCCTTACGACGAAACGCTGGTACGCACCACAGACCTTAGCCCGGAAGCCGGCACCGAAGCTGCCGCATGGCTGCAACACCTGGCGCCGATGCCTGACGGCGTGTTTGTCGCCAACGATTCGTGTGCGGTGAGTTGTATCATCGCGCTTAAACAAGCTGGCGTGCAAATTCCGGAACAGATCGCCTTTGCCGGTTTCAACAACGATCCCGTCTCGCGCGTTGTGGAGCCCAACCTGACGACGGTGCACTACCCTGGTCAGCAAATGGGCGAAATCGCCGTCAAAACGCTGATCAACCACCTGAACGGCAAAGAAAGTCTGGATGCCACCAACACCATCATTCTCCGTTCGGAGCTCATCGCTCGCGCCTCTTCCTGCCGCGGAAAATCCTTGTGAAGCGCATCGTGCGGTAGCCCAATCGCCTCTTTGCAACCGATTGCATCAGCCGTGAGGTTTCTGTACTTTCGTGCCTCATCACCTCACGCTCTCCATGTCGACCTACTTCCCGAATCGGTTTTACCGTACGTTACTTTCTGGCTCGCTGGTAATAGCCGCCGGGCTTGCCCTGCAAAGCTGCGGCTCTCCATCCACGTCTACTTCTGCGGAAGCGGACTCTACCGCCGCAGTCCAGGGCCTTAAAGACTATTACAAAGATTACTTCCCCATCGGAGTGGCTGTAGCGCCCCGCTCATTGCAGGGCGATCAGGCAGAGCTGATTCTGCAGCAATTCAACAGCCTCACGCCCGAAAACGCCATGAAAATGGGGCCGATCCACCCGGAACCCGACCGGTATTTCTGGGACGATGCCGACGCCATTGTGCAGTTTGCACAGGAACATGGGTTGAAAGTGCGCGGGCACAACCTGTGCTGGCACGAGCAGACGCCGCCCTGGTTATTTACCGATGCGCAGGGCGATACGGTCACAAAAGAAGTGCTGCTGCAACGCCTGAAAGACCACATCGACGCCGTGGTGACGCGCTACAAAGGAAAAATTTACGCCTGGGATGTGGTGAATGAAGCCATTGCCGACGACAGCACGCAACTGCTGCGCAACTCGGCGTGGTACCAGATCTGCGGAGAAGAGTTCATCACCAAAGCCTTCGAGTGGGCGCACGAAGCGGACCCCGATGCACAGCTTTACTACAACGATTACAACACCGAACGCCCCGAAAAGCGGGAGCGAATTTACCAGTTGCTTAAAAAACTGGTGGATGCCGGCGTGCCGATTCACGGCGTGGGGCTACAGGGGCACTGGTCGATCTACGAACCGACCGCCGCGGAGCTGCGCACCGCTATCGAGCGTTTCTCGTCGCTGGGCTTGGATGTGCAGGTGACGGAGCTTGATGTGTCGGTTTATCCCTGGGAAAAGTTCCGGCGTCCGCTGCGCGAGGGTGAATCCGATGCCTTCACGGCCGAACGGGAGCAACAGCAATTGGAACAGTACAAACAGGTGTTCGCGATTTTTCGGGAGCACAAAGATGTCTTGACCAGCGTCACGTTCTGGAATATCTCCGACCGCTACAGTTGGCTCGACCATTATCCGGTCGAAGGGCGAAAAAATTATCCGTTGCTGTTCGACGAAAACCTGAAACCGAAAAAAGCCTATTGGGAAGTGGTCAAGTTCTGACGTCTTCCCAACAGGCTTTCTGGTGCAGCAAGGCCCCGGTCGCTACGCAGTTTTAGTCTCCGACGGTGCCAGATTGGGCAACGTGATGACGAACTCAGTGCCCACATTGGGCTGTGATTTGATCTGCACCGTTCCACCCAACTTTTCGACCGTTTCTTTAACGATGTACAGACCCAGCCCTGAGCCGGGCTTGTGATCGGTAGCCCGGTAAAACATCCGGAAGACTTTATCGAGGTGCTCGGGGTGGATGCCGATGCCGTTGTCGCGAACGCACAGTACGGCTTTTTCGGCCTCCACGCGGGCAGACAATTGTAGATACGAGTGCTCCTGCCGTGGATTCATGTAGCGCAATGCATTCGCTACCAAATTGTTGAGCACCACATTCAGCCGCTGCGGGTCGGTCCGGAAAATCACGCCCGCTTCGGCTTCTACGCGGACTTCGGAACATACCAGCTTAAACTCGGGGGTGTGGTTGAGTGTCAGCAGCGTTTCTTCGTACATCTCCTGAAAATCCACTTCTTTCGGTTGCAGCGACAGGCGCGTGTTGCGCGAATAGTCGAGAATATCGCGGATAAAATGGTCCTGTTTCTGTAGACTCTGTTCGGCTAGCTGGGTATAGTGCTGAATGACATCCAGGTCCGTTTCGTTTTTGATGAGGTGAATCAGACCCAGAATGGACGAAATCGGGGCACGCAGATCGTGAGAAACGCGATAGACAAAATTGTCAAGTTCCTGGTTAGCCTTCGTCAGTTCGGTATTGCGTTCCTGCAAGGCTTCTTCGGCCATTTTATGCTCGGTAATGTCGCTCAGCGTTCCGATCAGGCGCAGCGGCTCTCCGTTACTTTTCCAGGCCACCACTTTCCCTCGTGTCAGCATCCAGCGGATGGTGCCATCTTTCGCCCGCACCTGCAGGATTTTCATCAATCCCCTCTCCTGCTTAGGATTCCACGACGAGGTGAACCGCTCCACCTCGACAGGCGTGCTCGGCAGAATGCGCGCCAGCCAATCGGTTAGCGCATCGCCTAACTCGTGCTCTTCGAAGCCGAGCATGCGTTTGCATTGCCGGGACGTAAAGACCGTTTCGGAGCCTACCGTCCAGTCCCACACCCCGTCTCCCGCACCTTCGAGGGCAAATTGCCACCGTTCTTCGCTCTCTTGCAGGGCCATCAGCGTAGCTACCTGATCGGAAACGTCTTGTTTGATGCCCACCATCCGAACGGCCCGCCCAGCCTCGTTGCGAATTACTTCACAGATGTTGCGGACATAAAATACCTTACCCGTCTGTTGATGTACGCATCGGAATTCGCAATCGAACTTATTTTCTACGCCCAGTTTGGTCCGAAAGCACAGTTGTTGTGCGCCTACATCCTCCTGGTGAATCAGCTTCCAGAAATCGTCCAACGGATAAGAGGTCGCCGGTGGCAGCCCGAAAAGCTTTTGGAACGGTTCCGATGCAAACCAGCGATGGTTGACCAGATCGATCTCGTACACGCCCAGATTCCCAATGAGCTGGGCCTGATCGAGCGTGCGGTGGAGGCGCTGGTTTTTGCTACGCAACTCCAGGAGGTTCATCACCTGCTTGGCCATCACTTCCAGCGCAAACTGATGTTCTGCGCACAACTCGCGCACGTGATGGTCGAGTACACACAGACTGCCAATCAGATGCCCCCCCGGAGTAATCAGGGGAACGCCGGCGTAAAACCGGAAGGGAGACTCGCAGGCAATATCGCGGTAAGGTTGGCAGGCCTGGATATCCGGCACGGCAACCACGCCTCGGGTCTCCTGAGAGCCAATCATGTAGGCGTTCAAGGCGTTGGCGCAAATGGCTTCGTCGGACTGTAACCCGACTTTGGCTTTGATCCAGTTGCGGTTGCGGTCAAAGAAGGCGAGCATCGCTACTGGAGTTCGAAATGTCTGAGCCAGTAACGTTACAATTTGATCAAAGTCGGTTTCTTCGGGCGTGTCGAGAATCTGGAAACTGCGTAAGGCTTGTACTCGCTTCTCTTCGTCGGTTGATGATCTTACGGGAGGAATCCACTCTAGTACTGACGTAGCACTCATACTTGGGTAATGCTTGATTACTGTTTAGGCCGAGTAGCAAGCATTGCCACTCTCCTTATTTCTAAAAGCAATCAAAGATAAAATATAAAATTATTGTTATTAATTTTGATATTACGACGAAGTGACGCATGTAAGGAAGTCTATCCGCAAAGTGATAAATCTGGTAAGTCGCTGACCCTCAAAAAGCTGATTTTGCTTCACGAAGAGTCTTTCGCCACTCTGCCCTCCCCTTACGCCCTTTCGCCTCGGTATTTTTACTACGTTTCCTTACCCTTACCTACAGAAACGAAGCGGGTATCCTTCCAAAAAAGTGCGCGCTGCCCTACTCAAATAGGTGGGCCAGCATCAGGTCATGGACTGACGTGGGCTCTACGTGATCCTGGGTCAGCAAGTCCTTGCGAGGGCTGATCAACAAGGGGCGGTGCTCACGAGCTTCCTCCAGCCGCCCGTGCGAGCCGTGAATCAGCGTAGCGTCCAGCGGGGTTACGTCCATCAGCACCCGGAAACCCAACTTGCGACGCAGGAGCTTGCTGCCGACGGTCAACATCAAATTGCGAATGGCCGGATCGGGCACCATTTCGACGGGGTCGTAGCCCGGCTTCCGGTGAATATCGACCGTGCGGGCGTAGTCGGGAGCCTTGGCGTCGTCGAGCCAATAATAATAGGTGAACCACGAATCTTTGTCGGCTACGGCAACCAACTCGCCGGCCCGCGCATGGTCCAGGTGATACTTTTTCTTCCCGGCTTCGTCAAGGACCAGTTCGATGCCTTCAGTCTTCTCCAAAAGTGCCCGAACGGCCGGCAGGTCGGCAGGATTGTTTACGTAGACGTGCGCCAGTTGATGGTCGGCCATGGCAAACGCACGGCTGGCCCCGGCATCCAACTGCTCCAGGCCTTGCTCCACCTTGACGGTGATGTACTTGTGCTCCCGCAACAGCCGGTTGATGTGAATGGGGCGAGACACGGTGGTGATGCCATACTCTGACAGCACGATGCACTGCGCACCACGCGCCTCATAGAACTGAATGAGATCGGCACAAACCCTATCGATTTCTTTCAGATCGGGCGTAATGCGCGTCCAATCCAACCCATGACGCTGCATGTTGTAGTCGAGGTGCGGCAGGTAAATCAGCGTGAGCGTCGGGGCATGCCACTCTTCCACCCGCTTGGCCGACTCGGCGATCCACTCGCTGCACTCGATGCTGGTATTAGGCCCCCAGAATTTAAACAGTGGAAATTGACCGAGTTCCTGTTGCAGGCGGTCGCGCAACTCCATCGGCTGCGTATAGCAATCGGGCAGTTTGCGACCATCGGCCGGGTACATGGGCCGTGGCGTCACCGAATAGTCGACGGTAGAGTACATGTTATACCACCAGAACAGATTGGCACAGGTAAACTCGGGGTTCCGCTCGCGGGCATGGTCCCATACTTTGGGCGCTTCCACCAACTTGTTCGACTGACGCCAGAGTTTTATTTCGCACTCGTCCCGAAAGTACCACCCGTTCGCCACGATGCCGTGTTCGCTGGGCCATTTGCCCGTCAGGTACGTAGCCTGCGTGGAGCAGGTCACCGCCGGCAGCACCGGCCCGACCGAGACTTCTTTTCCCTGCTCCCGCCACTGTTTCAGAAAGGGCGTGTGTTCGCCGATGAGGCCGGGCGTCAACCCCACAACGTTCAGTACAACGGTTTTTTTCATGGACGTTCGTTCAAATGGCCTGACGGCGCTTTGCAAATTTGGTTGAGACCGAAAGGGCTAACCTGTCGGTCTTAAAAAAGTGTACGGCCTGTGTGCTTTCCAGTCCCGCCGTTATTTACCGGGTCGCGCTGCTAGTTTCCTGCCAGGTTTCTTCGACCCACTGCAGTTCGCGGACAATCGATTCGGCCAGGCTCATGCGGATTTCGGGGGGCAGCACCTCCCAGGTATACGTTTCGACTTCGAGGTGGCGGGTCACCTTCTGGGTTTTGAGCAGTTTCAGCACCGCGACAATGTCTTCCTGTGTGGAACTCAGCGCGCCGTAGCTCTTCAAAAAAATGGGTACGTGGAAATGGGTTCGCCACTCGACCGCATCGGATTTAGTCAACTGATCGAGGGCTTCCGGCAAATCGGGATACTGCACCAACGCGCCCGAAGTGGTTCGTTCTACGACCTGATGCAAATACGTCGATTCGACGAAGGGGCGCAGCGACTCTGCCGCCGTTAGCCGTTGTACCGGATCGGTCGGCAAGAACCACTTCAGCGCCGCGCTGATCTGAATTTTTCCGATGCGAATGCCTTCTTTGCGCAGCGTAGAAAAAACGTTAGCGGGCGCTTCGTAGGCCAGGGCAAAGTGGCATACGTCATAGCACAGCTGAATGTGATCTTTCAGGCACTGTTCCGCTTCCTGTGATGTCAGGCCCAATGCTTTCTGCAGGTAGGCGCCTCCTTCCGGCAACAGCCAGCCTTTAAAAAAGTCGACCACTTCCTGCGTGTTTTCCAATAGCCCGTCGGGCTCTGGTTCGATGTCTAGGTGCAACACCTGTCCGGTCTGCTGGCGGATGCGGTACAATTCTGCAGCGACTTCGGCCAAGTGCTCTGCTCCCACACGAAAGGCATGTTCCGTCGCGTCAGCATCGGTCAACCACGGTTTGTACGAAATCGGCGACGTGGAAATGCCGCCTTCGATGCCTTCCGGAAGAAGTTCCGCCAAGATACGGAACAGGCGAAGCGTATACTCGACCCGTTCGCGGGTGCGCCAGTCGGGCTTGTGGACGTTGGCTTTGACGCGCTGCCGGTGAAACCCACCGTAGGGAAAGCCATTCATCGTAAACACGTAACAGTGCTGTTCGGCCAGCCACGTCTTGAACTTCGGAAGTTCGTCCCGCTCCAGAATCTCACGGCTGGCCTGGTCGGACAGGCGAAGTCCGATGCCAAAGGGCTGGTGCAATTTGGCCTTGATGGTCGGTACGTACGTACGCAACGTCTGCGCCATGTCGTCCCACGATTCGCCGGGGTGAATGTTGGTGCAATACGTCAGGTGGTAGTCGGAAGAGAGCCGCATCGGCGTTGAAAAGTTGCGGAACGATCGCATGAACCGCCCGGAACCACAAGGTTAACAAATTCAGGATTGGATGGAAACGGGAATGCGCTGGTAGGCTTCCAGAAACAGGATCGCTTCTTTCATCAACGTTTCGTCGATTTCGTGCACTTCCACCCCTTTTCCCAGCTGTTCGAGCAGCATGATGGTCAGTTCGCCTCCCAGGTGCTCACGAAATTCCTGCAATCCTGCCAGCAGCGGCCATTCGTCGCCGTCACCGCCCAGTTCAGGCACGTAAAGTGTGAAACCCAGCGTACGCAGCAGTTGCAACACTTGGTCGCGCTCCGCTGTGGTCAGCATGCCTTTCAGGTGTGAGTAGACGGTGTCGAGGGCAATGCCGATGGCCACCGCTTCGCCGTGTCGTACCGAAAAGCCAGAGAGCGTTTCCAGCTTGTGCGCCGACCAATGGCCAAAATCGAGGGGACGCGACGAACCCATTTCGAACGGATCGCCGCCGGCAATGTGCTCCAGGTGCATGGCCGCACACCGGTGAATCAACTGGTGCATGGGTGCTGCCTCGCGGGCTGCCAGACGGGCCGCATCGCGCTGAATGGTGTCAAAAAAGACTTTGTCTTTGATCAGCGCTACTTTGATGGCCTCGGAGATGCCCCCACGCCAGTCGCGGTCGTCAAGGGTCGACAAAAACGCAAAGTCGTTGATGATGGCCTGCGGGGGAGCAAACGTGCCGAGGAAGTTTTTCTTGCCGAAAGCGTTGACGCTGTTTTTTACCCCGATGCCGGAATCGTTTTGAGACAGGACCGTGGTCGGGATGCGTACGTGACGAACGCCCCGGTGCGAAATTGTCGCCGCGAAACCGGCCATGTCGAGCACCGCACCGCCCCCGATCGCAATCAGGTACGAGTGACGGTCAATGCCCCGGACGTTGACGGCTTTCAGCAACTGGTCTACAAAATCGGGATCGTTTTTAACCGTTTCACCGCCCGTCACCACGAGCGGCTCCCCCGCTAACGTAAACTTCTGCGCATGGGCCTTGGCGTACGCCTTTATCTGTTTGAGCAACGCCGGGTGGTGTTCCACGACGCCACTGTCCACCACAAATAAGGCTTTGGGCGTACGGGCACTGGCCAGGACATCGGCCAAAATCGTATTGTCGGGGTGAAAGAGGCCCTCGGTAAAATAAACCGGGTAGTGGTACGAAACCGTAAAGTTCTGGTGAAGCGTCTGCATGCGATTGAAACAAAAAGCAAAGCTAGATAACACTGCGTTCTTGAAACGTAGTGGCCGTCAGCTATTTCTACAACGAAAGTTACGTGAAATTCATTTATCGGCTACGCAATTTCATTTTTTTGCGTTGGAGTTAGTTCGTGCATTGGACCGGAAAACGACGTTTGTAAGGTCATATGATGTTTCATTGCTAAGCACCACCGACATTCGTTTTCCTATAGCATTTGCAGCATCGTTCTTCCCCTCCCCGTTCGGTTTCCTGCCGCTTTTCTTTTCCTAAATACTTCTGACAGCTCACCAGATTGTTACCCCCTCTCGGTCTTGTCGTTAGTAAGCGCCCGCCCTGCGTCGCCACCGACCGCAAGCGTCGGGAATCTACAACGTAGCGCCTCACGGAAAAAGCATTTTTGTACCGGCGTTACGGATTGTGCGGCGCACCAGTTTCTCTCTTTCGGCAGGTCGTCGCCTCCGCGCCTCCAACCTCTTTCGATCCGCTATGTATGAAACCCCTCGTTAAAAAGATTCTTCTGGGCACCCTGGCGGTTCCCTGTCTGGCCCTGGCCGGGTTTGTGGGCACCGCGCAATTGCGTTGGGACCGTACGTTCGAAGCTCCTTATCCGGAAATCCGGGCCAGCTCCGATTCGGCGGTGGTCGCCCGCGGCAGTTACCTGGTGAACGGCCCGGCTCACTGTTCGTATTGTCACACGACGACCGATCAATGGCCGGCACTCGACAGCGGGGCGGTGCTCCCCCTGACGGGAGGCAACCGCTTTGTGCTACCGGTCGGTACGTTCATTACGCCCAACCTGACTCCCGATGTTGAGACGGGCATCGGACGGCGCTCCGACGCAGAGCTGGCCCGGATGCTACGCCACTCGGTACGTGCCGACGGACGGGCTGCGCTGCCCTTTATGCCGTTTCAGAACATGAGTGACGACGACCTGACGGCGATCATCTCTTACCTGCGTTCGCGGGAACCGGTCCGGCACGAAGTGCCGAATCACGACCTGACCATGATGGGCAAAGGCCTCATGGCGTTTCTGATCGAGCCGCAAGGCCCCGAAGGAACGCCTCCGCAGACCAGCCCGGCCCAGGCCCCGACGATTGCGCGGGGCAAATACCTGGCGAACAGCGTGGCAAACTGCGCCGGATGCCATACCAAACGAAGCCCGATGGATGGCTCAGCTATTGGCGAACCGTTTGCCGGGGGCATGGTGATGGAAGACGAGAAGAACCCGGATAAGATTTTTGTGACACCCAACCTGACTCCCGACGCAGCGACAGGACGCATTGCCCACTGGACAGAGGAGCAGTTCGTGGCCCGGTTCCGTGTACCCCGAAAAGCCTTCGAAGGCTCGCACATGCCCTGGATGGCCTTCCGACGCATGAGCGACGACGACGTGCGGGCCATTTACCGGTACCTGAATAGCCTCTCTCCCGTCGCGAATGCTACCGGTCCGTCTTACCAGGACAAGCCCGCCGACTAAACCATCTCCTTATTTTCTATACTTCACTCCTTTTGCCAGGAAGGATGGGCTTACGCTGTCCTTTCCACTCCTTTCTTTTAACCACGAATTACCTAGACCCATGCAACCCACCCCTCTCCGTCCGCGCACGCTGACGCCCCTACCTGCGCTGTTTGCCATGCTCCTCTGCTGGCTCTCCAGCCTGCACGCCACCGCCCAAACCACGCCAACCGTGCTGGAAGCTACTTTGCGTACCCGACAAACCGCCGAACCCCGCGGTAACGTGCTGGCCGTCCTGACGGCCGATACGGCACAACTTATCGGATTCTTCCACGGCACCACCGAATGGGGCAGTGTCAAACTATATGCGGGGCCCATCGGAGCCGAAGCTCCGATCTACATCGTCTCTTCGCTCGGCATGCCGGGCGTGGTGAAGGGCACCTTTGAATACTCGTTTGTGCCGACCGCTGAACAGGCACAGAAACTCCACGAGGGAGACTTCCACATTGAAGTCACTGCCCTGGCTGCGAACGACTCGGCCCGTTACCTGGAGGGCGCGCTACTCCCCCTACCGCTGCAAAATCCTACCGTGGTAGGCACGCATCTCTCTACCATCTGGCAGGGACGCCCGCGCCGCACCGGCAGCGCACTGGGCTACGTAGCGAGCGATTCGTTGTACCTGTTCGGTTTCTTTCTGACCGAAACGCCCTGGGGCAGTGTGAATTTGTACAAAGGCACCTTCCCCTCAGACGGCGAGCTGCTGGTGAACCTGGGCCTTTCGCTACCCACCCCGCCTGACTACACCAGTGGCTTTATGCACAAAGTACCCTTTAGTGCGCAGGAACGCGATGCACTGCTTGCCGGTCAGCTGCACATTGGCGTGCGAGATATGAGCAACCAGGGTCTTTTGCGCGGGCAAGTCTACACCTTCCCGAACCACACTCCCGGCAAAGTTCAGATGCTGGCCCCGGAGCCGGCCGACCGCTTTGTCTTTTCTGCCTCGACGGCTCCTGACAACGATAGCCTTTTGTTTGCGGTCGAATTTTCTGAAGCTACCGATCCGGACCAGCATCCGGTGCATTACTTCTGGGAGGCCACGCTACGCCAGGAGCATCTCGGGCACGTGCCCGCCAAATCTTTGATTTATGATCTGGGCACAGACAGCACGCGTCTTCCTTTTACCGTGGCGCAGGCGTACGAACTCTACAACGACCTGATCGCCCTGTATCCGGGCGCGCCCCTCCCGCCGGCCGAAGGCCTGACGGTTTTCCACCGGGTCATTTCCACCGACGGTTCGCACTATACCTGGAGCGATACGGCATCGTTCATGCTGGTGAACAGCGAAGTCACCCCTCTTGAAGAAAGACCGGAGTCCTGGCATGGCGTAGAACAGTTATCGTGCTTCCCCAATCCGGCCCGAGGAGCGACTACGTTGACGTTCCGATTGGATGAACCCGCACAGGTGGAGGTTCAGCTCTACGATGCACTGGGGCGCCTTGTGCTGACACCTTATCGGACGGCCATCCAAACCACTGGGGTACAACAAATTGCAGTAGCAACCGCAGGTCTGGCCCCGGGCACCTACAATTATCAGGTAATGGCGACAACGCACACCGCAACCCGAACTGGCCACGGCCGAATGGTCGTCGTCGAGTAACGCCCTTGTACATCCCGCGAAATGCCGATCCTTTCGAAAGAAGCGATCGGCATTTCGGTTACATGTAGGCGCGGTCCCGGTTGCGGCGCAACCGAATGATTCCTAGCGCATTGAATAACAAGATGATCGGGTAGGCAGGATCGAACTCATGCCACTTGAAGCCAAAGTTGGCCCGCCCTCCAAAGGCATGGTGGTTGTTGTGGTAGCTCTCCCCCATCATCAGAAAATCGAAGGGCAGGAGATTTTTGGCCGTATCGTCTACTTTGAAATTGGTATATCCGACTTTATGGGCGTACCAGTTGATGATGGCACCATGCACCGGCCCCATCAGGTAATGGATCGGCAAGAGCAAAAACAGCCACCAGGTCGTCGCGAACTGAATGTAAAACAGGGTGTAGAGGATTCCCCAGGCCAGCCGCACCGGCCAGCGGTCGCCCAACCATTCCATAAACGGCCAGTTGGGCACTCCCTTTTCAAATTTCGGGTCGAGCCCCGCCCGGTCGTTCAGAATGTCGTTGTAAATGGTTTTGGTGCGCCACATCATCTCGAACAAGTTTTTGGAGTACCGAGGCGAGTGCGGATCGCGTTCCGTATCGGCGTAGGCGTGGTGCAGGCGGTGCATGATGCCGTAGGCCCGCGGGCTCAGAAACGACGAACCCTGGAACACGAACGTCAGCACGTAGAAAATACGCTCCCAGCCCCGGCTCATTGTAAACATGCCGTGGGAGGCGTAGCGGTGCAGAAAAAACGTTTGGGCAAAAAGCGAGAGGTACCAATGGGCAGCAAAGAAGAGCAAAACAGGTAACATGCAAATTCCGATTCAGGTTGAACGGTCGCAAAAAAGCACCCAAGTGGCGCTCCTTCAATGACCGATCCCCCGGAAAAAGAATGATGTTAATCAGTTTCAGATAGCCCGTTGGGTCAGTCGTAAGCGATGGCGGTGATCTGCATGGTCTCTTCGCCGGTGCGGCTCCGTAATGTGACCCGATCGCCGACGTGACGTCCCATAAATTGGTGCGCAATCGGGGCGGTAAACGCAATGCGCCCTTCGGAGGCCGCAGCCTCGTCGACGCCGACAAACGTGAGTTGGCGTGGTTGGCCTTTGCCGGAAACCGGATGGAGGGTCACGGTCGCCCCAAAACGCACTTCGTCTTGCGGCTGACTTTGAGGGTCCAGGACTTTGGCGCTGGCCAGGCGCGGTTGCAGTTCGGCCAAACGGCCGTTGAGTTCGGCCAGTTTGCGGGTGCGTTCGGCCTCGTCGGTCTCGTGCGTTTGCACCTGTGTGCGTTCGGCCTCCAGGTCGGCCCGCTCCTGCTGCAACCGAGCCAGTCCCCGGGGCGTCACGTAGTTGGTCACGCCCGGCGGCAGGGGGGCCCGGGGCGGAATAAACACCTTGCGATCCGGGGCATCTTCTTTCAGAAAAGCGGTACTCATAACAAAAAGCGTTGACTCTTCTTACACAACGCACCGCGCCCCTTTCGGGTTTACCATCGCCCGTTTACCCCTGTATCAACGCCCAAGAGGCTCACCAACCCTCGTTTCAGGCGGGAGCACCCAGGCGGAAGCCCATTACTAGGATGTCGTCGGTTTGCTTGCCCCCATTTTTCCAGGCCTCGATGGTAGCATGAAGCACTTCCTGCTGCTTCTCCATCGGTTGCTGGTGGATGTCGAGCAACAACTGTTTGAAGCGTTTGGTCATGAACTTGCCGTTGTCCGGCCCTCCGAACTGATCCTGAAATCCGTCGGAAAAGAGGTAGAGCGTCGTGGGTTGATCGATCCGGATGATGTGTTTCTTGTATCCTCCTGCTTTTCGACGTTCCAGACTTCCCCCGATGGGATTGACGTCGCCTTTGATCTGGTAAAGTTCGCCGTTCTGGATGTACACCAGTGGATTCTTGGCTCCGGCAAATTCTACGACACCTTCGGCAGATCGGTAAACGCACAGGGCAGCGTCCATGCCATCTTTATTACCCGTGGTCTCTTGCTGCAGCGCCGTACGGATTTCCGTGTCGAGGTGGTCGAGTATGTGGTGCGGTTCATGTACCTGTCGGCCAACAATCCCATTCAACGTGTTGATGCCGATCATCGACATGAAGGCACCGGGGACGCCGTGTCCCGTACAGTCGACGGCCGCAAACGCTACGTCGGCGTGCGTATCGCGACGCACTTCGGCGATCCAGTAGAAATCACCACTCACCGAATCGCGCGGTTTAAACAGGACAAACGAATCGGGCAGTTGCTCACGACGGACGTTGCTGTGGTGCAGCATGGCCTCCTGGATGCGCTGAGCGTAGTTGATACTGCCCTGAATATCCTTGTGCTGGCGGGCGATGTCGTCGTGTTGCCGGGCGATTTCTTTGTTGGCGGTGACCTGTTTTCGGTAGCTGTAGACCATCACGCCGATCAGGGCCGACGCCATCAGTGCTACGATCAGAATGGCGTTACGAAAAAGGGCCGCCTTTTGCAGACGAACGTCCTGTTCCAGAATCTGCAAAGCCGCCAACTCCTTTTCCTTACTCAACAAGTCAATCTCCAGTCGCTGGTTTTCGCTAAGAGCTTCCGCCTCCCGCAGGGAAAGCGCGGTTTCCTGCAATGACGTCTGGGTAGCCAGCAGCGTGGTTTCCGTTTGGCGCAGCTGTTGGGTAGCCGCAATCCGCTCTTGTCCGGCTTGTTTCGCCTGCGCTTGCAGCGTTTTCAGATGCGCTTCGTTGGAAGCCAATCCTTCGTACAACGCCTGGTACTTGGCAGCCTTTGTCGCGTCGCCTTCTCGGGTGTACGCGTCGGCCAGCCAGGCATAGCACTTCTCCTGCAACGCCGCATCGCCTTCCCGAATCGCCAGCGAAAGGGCTTCTTCGAACGGCTCTAGTGCCCGCTTGGCCCGCCCCATTGCTACGTATCCTAGGCCTACGTCGACCAAGCTTTGTTTGATCCATGTCGTCTTTTTGAGTTCCTGAGCCGACTTCAGCGCTTTCTGGTAGTACGACACCGCTTTGTTGTGATTACCCTCCTTGCTGAGCAATGTGCCCATGCGTTGATTCGACAGGTACAGTAAGGTCAGGTCATCGGCTTTGCCGCCCCATTTAAGACTCTGTTCCAGGTAGTCGACGGCTTCGGTCGTCCGTCCCGCGGCTTCGTGCAGTTTGGCAAGCTCGTAACAGTAGAGGGAGGCTTTCTGGTGGTTTTTGTCCTGCAAGGCGCGCGTCAGCAGTTGCTCGAACTCTTCGAGCGAGGCGGGGGCACTTAGGGCAGGGATCACCAGCAAGAAGGCGAAAATTCGTACCCAGGTACGAAGCGTTTTTCGTAAAAGATGCATACTAACTAAAGAGAGGTTCGATGTCACTTGGCCTCACATCCGAGTAAAGTTTCAAAGTTACGAACCTCTTGCAGGGGCCTTCCGGGATTCAGGGATAGACCTGTCCCATGTCAGAACAGACTTCACTTCCGCGCAGCGACGAAGCTTCTTACCCAGGCAAATGCTGTGGCAATGCGCTGAGGATGTGACGTGTTACGCAAGAAAGCTGCGGAGAAGTAGCAGGATCGACAGGGCTTCTCTCCTATTCTGAGCATGTGAGAAGTGAAGCCCAATCGCAGGATAATGCCCGACCCATTTAAAACATTTAAACATATAATTGCACTTAACCCACTAGAACAAGCTCCATCATGACGGTTGCCGCCAGCGCAAATTTTCCAGGGAAGGCCAGTGGCTAGTGCTGTCGGGCAATCGGATTTGTAGCCCTTCGAATTGCCGAATGGAATAAGGACTCTCACCGATTTCCCGGAATCCGGCGGCCAGCCGAACGCGGTACGCATCGTCGATCCAGAACAGCCCTCGGTCGAACGCCCGGTGCAGCGTAGGCGTTAACGTCAAGCCGTTGGTCAGGGTATCGTCGTGCGTCTCACGGAATGGTACAATGTGGCAGGCATCGACCAGTTGAACATCGGCCGTGGCTTCTACCCGTAAACCCGACACACAACAGGCATAGCCGTACAGTTTGGGCACCTCCCGCTTAAAGACACCACTTCGTACAAACACTTCTTCTTCGTAAGTAATCGGGTCAAGGTCTCTGGCCAGTGCCTCGAACTGGGTTCGGTACGCGACCGGATCGTCTGCCGCCATGTGGTGCGCCAGTTGGGTCAGGTAAGTGGTGGTACCGTTCAGGGTCTTCTGCGGAAAATAGGCCTCCAGCAACGTCAGGCGGAGCACCTCCCGCGCCGCCGAATCCTGCATCAACAGGGCTAGCTCCGGTTCCAGTTGTACGTAAGCGACGGTATCCAGCAGGTTAGCAAAGCTGCGAATCGAATGGGAGGTTGTCAGCGCCACGCGCATGCCGGGTTGTTCTACCAGCCGCCAGTAGCCTCGTTTTTCTTTACTGAGATGGTAGAAAGGCAGTGAAAAGTTGGCGGTGTTCGCCGTATCGACCAGCTGCCGCCAGTAATCTTTGAACGTCGAAACCAGTTCCGCCGTAATGTACACCCTGCCATCTCTGATGCGCCCCGCCTCCACTTCGTGCAACACACTGAGGAGCAACACCGGCTTGTGCGGCGCTTTTCCGTAACGGGTCGTACCACGATTCAGCTTCTGAAATGCGTGTTGATAATAAGCAAGGGAACGCAAGCGCTGACAGGTTTCGGTTGGATGAATGCCATCAAAGATAAAAGTAAAGCCCTAAACCCCAACGTGTTGCCGTACACACGTCATTCCTCCCCTTTCCACACAGCGTAAGGTTTTGAGCGGAGTGCCTTTTTTGTTTTCCGACCGAGGTAACATCTTGGCGACCCTGATTCCACTTGCTCTGCATGAACGCTGTTAAACACGCCGAACTTTCTGTCCACCGCCGGGGAGGCCACCGCGACGATTACTATCCGCTGCACGATTTTATGGACAGTACCAAGGAGTTGTGCAGCGACAACCGGCACCGGATTTTGCACACGCTGTGGGGCATCAAACGCGTGATCATTCCCATTTTCGGGCATACGCTGACCAACGCCGACGGCAAGCGGATCAACGTCAAAGACCTTTGTGAACAGGACCACGTGTTGCCCGACTACCGCAATCGCTTTATCCCTACGCTGGCCGACTTTGCCGAAGCCGTAGAAGCCAATCCGGATGACGCCCACCGGCTGCAGACGTTCTTCAACGCGTATCAGCACGACGAACCGCTGCGCGATCTGCTGCTGTCGCCCCTTTCGCAAACGGGACGCCTTAAATCGCTCTGGTTCACCCACAACAGCTGGTTTCTGAACGAGATTGTCCCACGCGTGCTGAACCGTCCGCCCCGGTTTCAGGAGTTCAGCCTTTCGCCGGCCGATTTCTTCCGCCGGATGCGCTTCGAACCGTGGATGGACAACGGCCACGGGGTGCCGCCCAGCGCTCAGCAAACCCTCTCTTTACTTCACCCTTCTTCCTGATATGGCAACCTTTGGACTACACAAACGCTGGTTTTTCTATACCGACGAATGGTACGTAACCGACCACACCCTGGCCGGATGCGTCGGACAGTACGCTACGCAGGCCGAAGCCCAGGCGCAGCAACGCATCTACGACCGGCAGGCCCTGAAAAACATGGGGAGTGGGGACTATCTGCGCGACCTGGCCGGTTTTTTCGAAAGCAACGGGCAGGAAGTGCAACAGCAGTTGGTCCTGTTTGCCCGCAGCCAGGGATGGGAGGACCACTTGCGCGAGCATACCTACCACAACAGCGATAAAACGTATTTTGAGCTTTCGCTTCCCGCGGATGCAACCGACGCGCAACTGGACACGGTGCTGGACATCACGGGGGCGTCGTTTCACGTCGTCGTCGAGTATAAAGCAGTAAAATCGTATGCCTACATCCGGTGGAACTACGACTTCTGGGGCAAGAAAGCGTTCGCGATGCTGAAGACAGAAGGGCAGCTGGATTCCCGTTCTCCGTACATTGCCGGCCAGCCGCGAAAAGGCTATTACCTGATTCATAAGCCCCTCAAAAGACGCAAAACGGCGAAGTTCCCTTCGGTCGAAGCGGCCTGGCAGGAGGCCCTGGCGACGTTTCTGCGACTCCGCGACGCCCTCCCCGACTCTACGTTTCTGGGAAAGCATTACGTAGAAGACTGGTCGGACGAGGTGGTTTTCCTGATGGCGTACCTGGCCCACTGCCAAAGCCTGACGCTCACCCACGAAGTCGTCACCCCTGTGAATCAGAAAACCATCCAGTCGAAACTCCGGAAGCTGAAGTCGAACCGCTTCCTGACCGAAGGCATGAAATTCTTTCAACTCGAGTGGCCCGCCCCGGCCGCCGTCACGCCCGAAGAACTGCAGGGGCTGATCGAGTTACTGCGCGTCAAGCCGTTCGAGGTCATTCCAATGGTCAGCGAAGTCAATGGACAGGAAATTCGCGAGTACAATCCGGAATCCACCACGTTCTGACCAGCGTCAAACGTCCCTAGCTCTTCCAGGGTATAGTTTCATTTGCCGGACAACGTTTGCCGCGGGCATCCACCCGATTGCCGCCCGCTCGATAGAGGAGATCCGCCCAAGAGTAATTATCTTTGTATAGCTTCGCAAGGAGCCACTTTTACGGCTTCTGGACCGCTACTTACTCGCCCGCAAACGCTAACTTTCCCATGCCACTCCCCACCGAAGAGGAACTCGACCGCTACTACCTCCTCAAGCAACAAGGCCACAGCTACCGCGAAATCCGCGAACGCATGTACGCGCAAGGACACGAAGAGGACGTGGTGAAAGCCGTGATCGAACTGATCGACGAGTGGGAGTTGGAGGACGTTGAGGCGCAACAGCAGCGGCGGCAGACGCTTCTTTCGATCGTGATCGGCGGGATTCTACTCGTCGCAGGCGTGGCACTGGCCATCGGCACCTACCGGCGGGGCTACAAGCAGTTTGTGGTGGCCGTAGGGATGCTGACCATCGGCATTGGCATGTTTCTGCGTGGTCTGAATCGCCGCTCCAAAGGCCCCCATGCCGTCCGGAAAGACCGCCGCTCGGCGTTCATCCGCAACTGGGGGCGGTGACCCCGGGCAACCGGAAGCGGGCATCCGCACCGCCTCTTCCTGCGCTCGCATCGGCACAAACCCGCCCTCGTTTTCCAAACCATCAGCGCTCACGGCTGTTCTGTTCCTATGAAGAAAGGAATTATTGTGGGCGGTTGCCTGGTGCTCGTCCTCCTGCTCCTCGGGCTGTTTGGGAAATCCATGCTGCAAAGCCTCGCTCCGGAAATTAAAGACGTTACGCACGTTTCAGGGACGGCCGTTTATGACAAGGCGTACGAGCGCTTGACGTTCGTTATGGAGAACCACCTGATGGTGCCGATCCATTTCGACAGTGTCTTCGTTGATTCGTACGCCGACGGACAGAAAGTAGTCACCATTCGTCGCGAGCGCGATTTCCGGCTGGGGGCACTGGCCACCGACACGGTCAGCTACGAAGCCACAATTGACCAGCAGGACTTGCTCGACATCCTTCAGGAGGCGGAAGCGAACGATCAGGATTCCATCGACCTGCACCACACGGGCGTGTTGTATTACCACTTGCTCGGCACAAGCCTGGAAATTCCGATAGATGTCACCACCAAGATCAAGGCCTACCGCCTGCCCAAGTTCCGGGTGAAAGAGGTAACGTGGGATCGTTTTCTGGCGCTGAAAGGCGATTTGCACCTCAACGTATGGAACCGCACCGAGTTTGCCTTTACGGTGCAGCGCGTGGATCTGCACATCCGCGTGCAGGACAACGCCCTCGAAACCGACATTCGGAAGGAGGTTGACTTTTCGATTCCGGCGCATGACAGCACTGACGTCACGGTCCCGTTCGATTTCGACATCAACCTGTTGAAAACCCTCGGTGAAGTGGTGAAGGAGGGCTTACGCTGGGAGTACGAACTGCAGGGAGAAGTGGAAATTGTGGTGCCGCGCCACGACGGCGAACCAGGCGATACGATCCCCATCGACCTCTATACCAAAGACCGATTGCCGCCCCTGGTTGGAAAGAAATAACCTCAAAACCGCGCGGTACTGCCGATGCTCATCACCCAGACGATGTTGCCCTGGGTATCGTTTTGCAGCATCGGACCGGTATGAAACGCGAGCCACGGTAACGGCCGGATCACCAGCTCCGGCTTGACGGTGTAGCCCACGCCCCACTCCCGCTCCGTCTCGCCTGCATCATAGTAGGGCGTTATTTGAAAAAATCGCTGTGCCATAAACGTGAAGTGCCGCACGTACGTCCCGACGCCCAACTGTACCGACACCGGCGAACGCGGGGCCAGCACGGCATACAATGTGGCCTCGCCACTGAAGGCATAGGCACTTGAACTGCGTCCCGGAAAGTAGAGCGCACGTCCCCCCACACCGCCGTACAGGTGGTCGATGAACCGATGCTGGTATTCGGCCGACACGCTGGTCCCGTACAGATCGCCGGAGCCTGTAAAAGCAAGCCCCACATCCGTGCGGAGTCCGTGAGTCAACGTGGGCTGCGCCCGCAGGATCGTCAGCGGGAGCAGCATCGCAACAAGTAGAAAGGAACGTATCATACCGTAACGAACGTAAAACGGCCACGGAAAGATAAAAGTGGACACCGCTATTTTCATTGTCCGGTGCCCGAAAGTCCGGGTTGACGCCCGCCGGCCTGTCCCAGACTGGCACAACAAGCCGGCACCCCTTACCTTCGTGTCGGTCACGCCCTGATGCTTATGCCTTACTTCCTCTGCCTTACCTGCGGCACGCAACACGCCGCCTCCGATGCGCCGCCGGCCCAGTGCCTCATCTGCGAAGACGAACGCCAGTACGTCGGTCACCAGGGGCAACAGTGGACTACGCTTGACGCCCTGCAGCAAACGCACCGGAACCGTATGGAAGAAGTAGAACCGCACCTGACCGGCATCGGTACGGAACCCGGCTTTGCCATCGGACAGCGGGCGCTGCTGGTACAAACACCCGCCGGCAACCTCCTGTGGGACTGCATTTCGCTACTTGACGACAACACCATCCGGGCGGTACAGGCGCTCGGCGGTGTGCAGGCCATTGCCATTTCCCATCCGCATTACTATGCAAGTATGGTCGCGTGGAGCGAAGCGTTCGACCGTGCGCCCATCTACCTGCACGCGGCCGACCGGTCGTGGGTGATGCGCCCGCATCCCAGCATCCGTTTCTGGGAAGGCGAAACCCTGGCACTGTGGGACACGCTGACGCTGATCCGCTGTGGGGGCCACTTCGAAGGCGGTACCGTACTGCATTGGCCCCACGGCGCCAACAAACAAGGCGCACTGCTGACCGGCGATATCATCCAGGTGGTACAAGACCGGCGCTTCGTGAGTTTTATGCGCAGTTACCCCAACCTGATTCCCCTGCCCGCGTCGGCGGTACGACACATCGTCGCGGCGGTAGAACCGTTCGCTTTCGACCGGATTTACGGGGCGTGGTGGCCCGCCCTTGTCGCCCGC
Organism: Catalinimonas alkaloidigena; assembly: GCF_900100765.1. Taxonomy (NCBI): domain Bacteria; kingdom Pseudomonadati; phylum Bacteroidota; class Cytophagia; order Cytophagales; family Catalimonadaceae; genus Catalinimonas; species Catalinimonas alkaloidigena. The sequence continues at coordinate 148,908 of NZ_FNFO01000004.1, forward strand.
GAGGCCAAAACCGCGGTACGCCGATCGGCCGCGCGGTACATTCACGCCCTTCAGGACTGACGCCATGCTTACAACTGTTCAGGCACGTTTGGAACAAGCGAGTAATCCGTCGGACGCGCTGTTTCTGCAACGCTATTTCAAAACCGGCCCCGGCGAATACGGCGAAGGCGACCGGTTTCGGGGCATCCGGATGCCGCCCCTTCGGGCACTGGCCCGCGAGTTTCGGACGTTGCCGCTGCCGGAGGTCGAGCGCTTGCTCCGTTCGCCGTTTCACGAAGACCGGATGCTGGCGCTTCTGATGCTGGTGCTGCATTTTTCCAAAGGCGCACCCCCTACACAAGCGACGGTGTACCAACTTTACCTCCGCGCTACGGCCCACATCAACAACTGGGATTTGGTCGACAATTCGGCCCCTGCCATCGTTGGCGGTTATCTGTACGACAAAGACCGCGCACCCCTGTACACCCTTGCCCGGTCGGCCAGCCTCTGGGAACGACGCATCGCCCTCGTCGCTACGTTCTACTTTTTGCGAAAGGGAGAGTTCCGCGACTCGTTGCAACTGGTCGAATTACTACTAACCGACCGGCACGACCTGATTCATAAGGCGATGGGCTGGGTGCTCCGCGAAATCGGAAAACGCAATCAGGAGGCGGAAGAAGAATTCCTTCGCGCACAGTACCGGCGCCTCCCCCGCACCACGCTCCGTTACGCCATCGAGCGATTTCCTGAGCCACTCCGGCAAGCGTACCTGAAAGGACGCGTGTAAGGTTTAGCGTTTTTCTTCACCAGAATCGGTCTGTTCCAACTCACACGCCGCCTGAATAATAATTCGAATAGTAACTTGTGTATTCAGGATATTATCATTCAATATTCAACCTTTATCGATCCTTTCCGTTTTATAAACGGACAACTCGTCATCACACAATCACATAAATTTTCATTTATATGAATTTCTTTGAGAAAACATCTCCGCAGGGAGAAACTATAAATATTGCGTACGAAGACTACGGACAAGGCCAACCGGTGGTCCTGATTCACGGATGGCCGCTAAGCCAGCGCATGTGGGAATACCAACGCTTTCCATTGGTAGAAGCGGGTTACCGCGTGATCTCGTACGACCGCCGCGGCTTCGGCGACTCGTCCAAACCCTGGAACGGTTACGACTACGATTCGCTCACAAGCGATTTAAAAGACCTGCTCGATCACCTCGACTTACAGAACGTCGTGCTGGTCGGCTTTTCGATGGGCGGCGGCGAAGTAGCCCGTTATTTTAAGAATTACGGTGGCGAACGCATCGCAAAAGCGGTATTGATCAGCGCCGTGACGCCGTTTATGGCCCGTACGGACGACAACCCCAACGGCGTGAAACAGGAGGTATTCGACGAAATAATGCAGGGCCTGAAAGAAGACCGCCTCGGGTTTCTGGAAGACTTTGGAAAGCAGTTTTTTGGCGTCAACATGCTGAGCAAACCCATTAGCCAGGCCTCGATGAACTTTTACCTAACTCTGGAAGGCCTGGCGTCCCCACGTGCCACCCGCAAGTGCGCCAAAGCCTTTGCCCAGACGGATTTCCGGCATGACGTGCAACAAATCAACGTACCCACGCTGATCGTACACGGCAGTAGCGATAAGACGGTGCCCATCGAAACGAGCGGTGACCAGGCGGCGAAACTGATTCCGGATAACCACTATCGGGTATTCGAGGGAGCGCCTCATGGCCTGTTCTTTACCCACAAAACCGAATTGAACAACGCACTGATGGAGTTCTTAGGCCACCCTGTCGCCAGCACGTCGGCAAGTCGCGTGGACGAACCCTCTTCTGCCATTCAGATTTGACATTTCGTAACATCTAGGTAACTGCAAAAGGTCGGGGAAACGCTCCGGCCTTTTGTGGTTTCAGGCGCGGCATGAAGCAACGTGACCGGGTTGGTCGCCCGCCGTGCCCCATTCGTTTCCCGGATTTCCCGCCACGGCATTTTTCTCCTGTTTTTCAATTGGATCGCATACGAGGTTTTGGTAACTCGCCTCGGATGAAGCTCTTACAAAACGTCACCCTGTGGTTTCAGGCAGGCCATTCCGATAAAGTATACGAAGTCGATCTAGTAGAAACGCCGCAGGGGTTTCTGGTCAATTTCCGGTACGGCCGCCGCGGAGCAACGCTACGCGACGGCACCAAAACCCCCTCGCCCGTTTCCGAAGCCGAAGCGCAGCAAGTGTTTGACAAGCTCATTGCAAGCAAGAAAAAAGAAGGGTACCGCGAAACCACTGTCGCGCCGGCCGTCACCACTGCGCCTCCCCTCCACGTCTCTGCCGAAACGCCTTCCCGGTTGTTGCAACAGCTACATGCTGCGTTACAGCAAGGTGATACTTCCGAGCGGCCGCTAACCCGGCTGGTTTGGCAGGTGGGTGAGTTGCGCCTGCCCGAAGCCGTGCCCCTGTTGGTGCAGCAGCTTCCCCGCGCCGATGAGTTGCAACAATATTGTATCGTTTGGGCCCTGGGTCGGTGCGGTAGTAAAGACGCGGTGCCGGTACTGGAACAGCTTTACCAGGGAAAAGCCACCAAAGAAAAAGTACGGCGGATTACCCACGCGGCACTCCTGGCCCTGACGGATGGTCCTACACGGAGAGTCGTACTCGATGCCGTCTTGACCGAATTGCCCGCCGATCTGGCAAAAGAAGTTCGTCGGGGCTCGACCGCAACGGCACGATCCGTCGCTGAGCGCCATCTCGCTCGTCCCAAGCATGCCTACCTGTTGGAACTTCTCTACCTGCTCGCACCCGATTTTCCGGCCGCCCGCGAGGTAGTGTCGAGGCAACTCCGTACAATGCCACTGGAAGCGGGCACCTTCCGGTCGCTCCGGCATATTTTCAAAATCGCTGAGTTCCGGGACGATGCCGCCGTTTTTGCACAACTGGCCTACCGTTTTGAGAAAGCTAAGCACGCCTTTCGGCAAGGGTCGTCGTACTACCGTCGTCAACGCATCTACCTCGATGGCGAGTGGGTGCCTGTACAGCAGGAGCTAACCCAAGAAAACAGTCGGCTGGCTTACTCGGAACGGACCCGCCACTACCTGCGTCGACGGGTCTGGCGTACGCTCCGGCGTTTGGGAGAGCGAGGTGATGCCGATTATACCGCCTGGGCTGCCCAGGTACTGCTCCAGTTTTCTGATGCGCAGGATCAGGGCGAAGTCCGGACGATCCGCCGGTCGTGGTGGGACTGGAAGGCCCGGATGATGCGCGAAAAAGTCAAGTATTACGACACCTACGCCGGCTACCTGGCGTTCAATCACATTCTCTACACCAACAGTCCGCGCTACGAACTGAAACGCAATCGCTGGGCCTGGACTTGCCAGGGCGAATACCAACCCGGCCAACCTGCCCCCAACGCGCGCGAAGAGGCCTTCCCTCAGCTTTGGGACAAGAGTCCAGAGCCGATCCTGCTGCTGTTAAGTGAAAGCACCAGCGAACGCGTATTGCAGTTTGCCGAGAAGGTGTTTCGGGCCAATCCCTCGTTCAGTAAACACATCAAAGTAGCGCATCTGGTGAAGATGCTGCAACAGCCGTCGCTTCTTGTGAACCGGCTGGCCCTGGAACTGGCCGCGGCCCATTACGACCCGGCTGCGCCGGATTTGGCGCTGGTCCGTGCGATGTTGCAAAGTCCGCTGGTGGAAGCGCGCGACCTGGGCTGGACGTGGGTCGAAGCCCAAACGGCGTATTTCCTTCACGAGACGCTCTTGTTCGCCGATCTGTTATTGAGTCCGTTTGCCGACGTGCAGGAGCGGGCGCATCAGGAACTCGCGCAGGCTACGCTACCGGAAACACAGACCGAACTGATGGTGGCGCACGTGCTGGCGCAGGTACTCCAATGTTCTTCGGAAGCGGATCGCCCTTGTCTGGAGCGTGCGGCACTGTTTCTCCCCACCCTCTTCGAAAAGAAACTACAAAACCTGCCGCTGGCGCAGATCGATCAACTGTTGCACCACCCGCTGCCGGAGGTGCAGGCCCTGGCCGGACGCATTCTACTGATTCACCAGACGCCGGTCAGCGACCTGCCCCCGGAGTTGTTAGGCACCCTGACCGGTTCGCCGCACGCCGCCGTACGTCAGGTAGGCGTGGCGCTGTTCGGCAAACAGACCGACGACGAACTGCTGGCCGCACCGAACCTGCTGCTGGCCTTTGCCACGGCTCCCTATCCGGAAGTACGCGAAGCCGTACGGCCCATCGTCCAACGGCTGGCAGCCGGTCACCCCGACTTTGGCACCACCCTACTGGAGCAACTGCTGCCGTTCTTGCGCCGGAAAGAAACCTATGAAGGACTGCACGACGACCTGCTGACGCTGGTACAGGAGGCACTGCCCGAAGCGTTACGACAGCTCAGCCCGGAAACGGCCTGGGAATTTCTCACCTCCCGCCGCCCGACGTCACAACGATTGGGTGCACAGTTGCTGGGCACCACGCTCCGGGGCGAGGCGCTTTCGGTACGGCAGTTGGTCCGGCTGGCCAACCACGAGATGTTGTCCGTTCGCCAGTGGGTGGGGGCGCAATTCGAAGCGCAGACCGACCGCATGAAAACACAACCGGCCGAAGCGTTACGGCTGCTCGATGCATCGTGGGAGGATGCCCGGCAGTTCGGCTTTGCCTACTTCGAGCAGCATTTCGATGAAGCGACCTGGACACCGGAGCTGCTGGTTTCCGTTTGTGATAGCACTCGGCCCGACGTGCAAGCGTTCGGTCGGAAGCTGCTCGATCAGTACTTTAAGAAAGAAGACGGACAGACGTATCTGGTGCAACTGAGTCAGCACCCCGCCCCGGCCTTGCAACAGCAGGCAACACAGTACCTTGAAGACTACGCCGCCGGGAAACCCGATGTGCTGGAAACACTCACGCCCTATTTTCAGACCGTGCTTTCGCAAGTCAACCGCAGCGGCCGGGCCAAGCGCGACGTATTCGCCTTCTTGAAAGCCGAAGCGCTCAAAAGCCGGGCGGCCGCCGAGATCATCGCGCCCCTCATCACGCGCCAGTCCCTCACGATGGCCGTAGCCGACAAAGCCGCGTGCCTGCAAATTTTACGCGACCTGCGCCAGGCGTATCCCGATCTGGAGCAACCGCTTTCCATTCGTTCTGTTCGTACCTATTCCTCTGATCATGCAGTTTGAACATAAATACCTGGGGCAATCGTCCGTAACCAGCCAGGCCCGGTCGGTCGACATGCAGTTTACGCCCGACCTCTACCGTCCGCCGACGTTCTTTTCGGGCAAACTGGCCCAACCCATCGCGTTTCGGGAGGCCATGTCGGCGCTGCACCACGTGGTCGTTTCCGACCTGCGCTTTCATCCGAGAGACAAGTCCGACTACAAGGCGTGGGCCGCACAACAGGAAATCGCTCAGCTGGAAGAGTTGATGGCGGGGCGGGGCGAGTTGCGCGCACAAATTCAGGGGTTGCGCGAGCAGTTGGGCACGGTTCACGAAGCGATGCACAAGATCCGTAAGCCGTTTTACGACGCCCGGCAAAAGTTTTTCCAGTACATCTACCAACGCGACAAAGACCTCTGGTTCGTGCTCGATCCGGTCATCACGGTCCATCCCGACGAAGTCTTTTTCGAGTGTTTCAGCCAGGACGAATCGAGCTACGGCAAGCTGAGTTGCAACTTCGAGGTGTTCCGCGACATGCAGGAGTTTGCCTGTGGCACGACCAACATCGACTACTCGGCGGCGCTGTACAACGAGTTTCAGAAGATCCGCGACTACAAAGAGACCAAACTACACATCGACCCGAACGGGTTTGTGGTGCAAACCACGAACGAAGATGCCTTTACAGAGGTCAAGATCGACCTGCCCGACAGTTGGGTGCGTGGCTTTCTGCAAGTAAGCTCGGCGATGACGATGCCCATGATTCAGGTCGACCTGCACCCGATGGACGTCCACAACCTGTGCTTTGTGCTGCGTCGCCAGAAAGAAAAGATAGGTCCGCGTTCGCTCCGCTACCTACTGACGCCCGGTGAGCCAGTGAAATTACTGCTGGAGCCCTGGAACCTGGAGATCACATGCCCCCGCTCCATTTATACCGGCAGCGAGGCGCACAATATTCGCGTGTGGGGCCGCCGACGGCTTCTGATTCTGGAGCGGTTAGTTCCGGTGGCCCGGAAGTTTACCGTCCATCTCCTTGGCACAGGCATGCCTTCGTTCTACCAGGCCGACCTGGGCGATCTTCAGTTCACGCTGGGACTTTCGGGCTGGACGGCCAACGACTGGTCGCAGGCGGGGAACTTCGACCTGCTCGCGCCGCGAACGCAGGTCGATCTGGTGACGAAAGAAAAGATTTTCCAGGCGCTGAAAAAAGAGTGGTACGGCACTTCGACGGCGTTGAGCCAACGTCTTGGGTTAGAGAACCGCGTGGTGGAAGGTGCGCTGGCGGCTTACACGCAGGCGGGCCGCGTCATCTACGATCTGAACAAAGGCGTCTACCGCGTGCGGGAACTGAGTCAGGAACCGCTGGCCCTTGATCAATTGCGGTTTTCGAATCCGCGCGAAGAAGAAGCCTCACGACTGGTGCAGGAAGGTAAGGTGCTGATTACCACCGAAAATCGTACGGACGAAGGGCTGCAGCTGGTCGGGCGGGTGGAGGACAGACGGCGGACGTTTCATCCGAAACTGCACCTCGACCGGGACGAGCGCATCACCTCGGCCGAATGCACATGTAACTTCTATCAGCAAAATAAGCTGTATCAGGGCCCTTGTGGCCATATGCTGGCCCTGAGGCTAGCGCAACAACGGAAAGGGTGGTATTCGCCGATGTCGATGAATTAGCGCTTTTTCCACTTGTATACTTCTGAAAATCAAAACAATTTGAACCCGCAGTGACGCAGCCTCCACACCTTGCAACCCGGGCGGTGGATCGCCGTCCATGCACGTAGCTTTCGCTCGCATCACAGGCACACTCTTGACGGTGGCTGGTACACTACTACCCCTGATTGCAGTGTGATTTCCGGGAACTCAATGCGTAGGGGTAGTAGTGTACCAGCCTTGAGTTGAGTGCTCCCGTCCCCAGAATGTTCGAAGGTAGGCTCGCGTCACTGCTTTTTCCACTCATGGCTGAAGAAACGCCCCCGCAACCCCGCACCCGTCAGGAACTTTACGATCAGGTCCGTCAGTCGTCGCGCGAAGCGGTAACGCTCCGCGAAATGGCCCGCATGGGCTTCTGGCCGAAAGGCCAAGGCATTCCCCCGATTCCGCAAGCGCTGTTGGAAAAGCAGCAAGCACTGCAACAGGAGTTGCAACCGCTCGTCGAGCAGAGCCGCAAGATGGAAGACCGGGTGCGGATGCTGAAAGAACTCCGGAAGAAACGGATGGCGGAATCGCGCCAGAAGCGGAAAGAAACCAAAGAACGACGCGAACGGGAACGGCAGGCCCGGCAGGCCGCCTGGGAGCAGCGCAAAACGCACGAAATTCTTTACCTGGGTGAAGGGGTTTCAGGCGGTCTGTCGCAAACGGACGACGATGCGCAAAAGCTCCAGCATTACCAGCTGCCCCGGTTCGAAAACGCGAAAGCCCTCGCCGAAGACATGGGCATTACGGTCAACGCATTACGATTCCTGGCCTACAACCGCCCCGTCTCGACCCTGACGCACTACCAGCGGTTTACCATGCCAAAAAAAACGGGTGGACAACGGCTGATTTCGGCCCCCATGCCGCGCCTAAAAGACGCGCAATACTGGGTGCTACACCACCTCCTGCAACTGCTGCCGGTCCACGAAGCGGTACACGGCTTTTGCGCAGGACGTTCGATCGTCAGCAACGCGAGGCCGCACGTCGGTCGACAGGTGGTACTCAACTTTGATTTGAAAGATTTCTTTCCGACGCTGACGTATACCCGCATCAAAGGGCTGTTTTGCGCGTTAGGGTACGCCGAAGCCATCGCTACGCCGCTCGCGCTGCTCTGCACCGAACCCGATACGGACGAGGTGACGCTCGACGGACAAACGTACTACGTCGCCAACGGCGAACGCTACCTGCCGCAAGGTGCCCCGACCAGCCCGGCCCTGACGAACCTGATCTGCCTCCGTCTGGACCGACGCCTCACGGGCTTGGCTACAAAACTTGGTTTTACCTACACCCGCTACGCCGACGACCTGACGTTCTCGGCCGATGCGGAGGGTATGAAGCACATCAATACGCTACGCGTGATGCTGCACCGCATTGTGGAAGAAGAAGGCTTTCAGGTACATCCGGATAAAAGCCGCGTCATGCGGAAGGGCAGCAAGCAGGAAGTCACTGGCATTGTCGTGAACGAAAAACCGGGCGTAGACCGCGCGACCCTGCGTCGCTTCCGGGCGCTGCTGTTCCAGATCGAAAAGGACGGGATTGCCGGCAAGCGCTGGGGCACGTCGCCCGACGTAGTGGCCGCCATCCACGGGTATGCCAACTTCGTCGCGATGGTCGATCCTGAGAAAGGTAAAGCGCTGCAGGAGCGCGTGGCCCGGATCATCGCCACGGTAGCGCCTCACTTCAAAAAACGTCCCCGGAAAACTTATCCGGCCCGGTCGGGCAAGTGGTTGCAAACCGCTTCCTCGGAGGCGTCGTCTTCGGAAGCATCCACGGACTCCGGCAATGTCAACGCAATTCCAGAGCCACCCGCCGCCAAAAAGCCCTGGTGGAAATTCTGGTAGTTTTACCTTTCGAGCCATGTCAACCCCCATTCGTAGCCAAGCCGAGCTGCTCCAGGCGCTTGCACAAGGATACCAACCCAAGTACCTGTTTTTCTGGGGACATCAACCGCGCAAAGACGGCACCCTCGGGAAAGAGTGTTTCAGCCAGTGGTGGTCCGCGCCCTTCGAAGTCGAAGGCATCACTTACCTAACGGCAGAACATTACATGATGGCAGAAAAGGCGCGTTTGTTCGGCGACGAAGACGTGCGGGCGCAAATCCTCGAAGCTACGCATCCTCATCAAGTAAAAAAGTTAGGCCGACAGGTGCGGAATTATGCCGATACGGTCTGGCAACAACACCGTTTCGACATTGTAGTCGCCGGTAACCTGGCGAAATTCAGCCAGCACCCACCGCTGCGTGAGTTCCTTGTGGCGACAAAAGAACGCATTCTGGTCGAGGCCAGCCCGGTCGATTCCATCTGGGGCATTGGCCTCACCGGCGACGACCCACGCGCTGCACAGCCGCACCAGTGGCAAGGATTGAATCTATTGGGTTATGCGCTGATGGAGGTACGCGATCGGCTTGCGTAGCGGTTACTCGATGGTATAAATACCGTGTTTGATGGCGTAGATCACCAGCCCTACGCGCGAAGTCACGTTCAGTTTTTTGAACAACCCTTCCCGGATACCTTCCACCACGCGGGGGTGCACCTGCAACAGCGGCGAAAACGACTTGTACGGCAATTCCGTGCAGGCCAGCTTCAAAAATTCGACTTCGCGTTCGTTCAGTTCCACCTGCACCTCTTTCTTCCGCACCAAGTTGTTGTACAACACTTGCGTAACATGCGACGAATAGTACGTCCCTTCCTGGTCTATCGCTTGCAGAGCGGCCTGCAACTCTTCGGGATCGGCATTTTTTAACACATAACCGTTGACCCCCGCTTTCAGCATCTTCAGGATCGTCTCTTCATCGTTGTGCATCGACAAGGCCAGAATCTTCACCTCCGGGTACCGCTGCTCCATCCAACGGGCGGTTTCAAATCCATCCATAATGGGCATGCTGATGTCGAGCAGCAGAATGTCGGGTAAGTTCTGGGGAGAAAGCTGCTGCACAAACTCCCGGCCGTTGCTTGCTTCGCCCACGACCTGATAGCCGGCGAAGCCGTTCACCAGTTCGACCATGCCTTTCCGGAACAACAGGTGGTCGTCTACCAGCACAACGTGGGTGGTGGTCTGTGTGGTCGAGATCATGACACAACAGGGTAGGGAATGCGCAAATAGACCCGTGTCCCCTCGCCCGGGCGACTCTGCAGCGAAAAATCAGCCTGAATCAAAGCGGCCCGGTACTGCATCGCTCCAATGCCGGTGTCGTCCGCAGGCGAGGTGCGATGAGTCAATTGGTCGGCTTCAAATCCTTCGCCGTCGTCTTCCAGCGTCAGCGTTATGCCATCGTCGGTATGGTGTATGGTCACTACGATGTGGGTAGCCTGTGCGTGGCTGACCACGTTGGTGAGGGCCTCCTGCACAATTCGAAAAGCCAGCAGCTTGCGTGAGGCCTCAAGCGCGTCAACCGCTTGGCCCGTTACGCGGAGACTGGTTTCGCAGACGCCGGTTTTGCGGATGGTTTCCAGTTGTGCCTGTACAGATTCCGACAGTGTATGCTCTGCCACGAACGCGCTTCCCAAGGGCGTCGACAAGCTGCGCAAATCTTCGATGGCGCGGTCGAGCAACGCCTTGCAGGTCCCCACTTTTTGATCGAACAGTTCGGGCGTAGCACCTTTGATGGTACTGACGTGCAGACGGGTAAGCGACAAAAGCTGACCGATGTTATCGTGAATTTCTTTGGTCAGGGCCTGGAACGTATGCGCTTGCATCTCCAGGTGGGTTTTCAGAATCTCGCGCTGAAGAAGATGCTCGTTGTCGGAAGCTGGGTTGAAAGAGGAAGTTCGAGTCATACGATAAGGATAGGAAAGCAGGCTAGGATATAAATGCTCGTGGAGCGAACGGATTGGGCAAACGGCGGCAACCGCTCACCGAGCGTACGAATTGTTTTCGGGAGAGGTATAGCAAGCTCCTCTACCTGTCAGAGAGTAGATCGCCTCAGATAAAAATCGATAGCACTGGACACGGCGCTGAAAACTGCCACCTAACCCGACCAGTAGTTACATGACATTTTCGGCGGTTGTGCTACCGAGATACTCCATCTGTGTTGGTAGCGTCTACGGTTTTCCAGCTCAGTAGTTACCCAATGGCCTGCCCTTAAATTATTAGATTTTCCCTAGACTCCCTATTTCGCACCACAGCCGCTTTCGTGGGCCGCCGCCCTTCTCCGTCCTATTCCTCGATTACGAAGATAAAACGGGCTTCCGAGCGTATTTCCGGCAACACGCCCGGGAAAATCCCATTAACTCGGGCGTAGTTTTACGCTACCTGGCCTGAAAAATCCCCCCGCAAAAAGAGTACTTCATTGTTGGAAGTAACCCCCTAAGATGTTGACTTTTGCCAAGGAGTAAGGAAGATCCGTTTTGAATTTACGTGCATTGTCATTATGAAAACCGTGGCCCATTCGTTCGCCCGTTTTCCAGACATGACTCGTTTCTGGCAGCAACCGCAGGCCGTTCCTCTTTCAGCCTTGCGGTTACTGCTCAAAGACAGTCCGTGTTTGGCTTGGGTGCTCCAGGTCGAAACAGGAACGTTCGCGTTTCTGAGTCGCAACGTGGAGTCGATTCTGGGGTATAGCCACGAGCAGTTCCGGGAGGGCGGTGCCTCGTTTGCCTGGCAATTGGTGCATCCGCAGGATGTCCAGCCGCTGCTGGCCTTAAAAGCCCGCATTGCGACGGTACTCGGCACCGTACCGAGCCACCAACAGGCGGCGTATCGTTTTCAATACGACTACCGCCTGCGCAAAGCCGACGGCACGTACGTGCGGCTGTTAGAGCAGAACTCCGTGTTGGCCATCAACGGAGACGGCAACATCACGCACCAGTTGGGCGTGTGCACGGACATTACGCACTGGAAACCGAAAAAGAGTTTGACCGCCACCGTACGCTCGCACGAGCACGGGTGTCATAAAGTATTTTCAGCCCAGGACGAAATGGATGCACTTGAGAAACTCAGCCGCCGCGAAAAAGAGATCCTGACCCTGATTGCGGAAGGCTACAGCAGCAAACAGATTGCCGATCGGCTTTCGATCAGCTTTCACACGGTCAGCAAACACCGGCAACACCTTTTTGAGAAAACACAAAGCCGCACGATGGGCGAACTGGTACGCTATGCCGTTGCCCACGAGATTATTTGAGTGAATGAAATACGACGCTATGGAGCCTTGCTAGGCAGCAAACTTTTTTCTACCCACCCGACGGCCTGTTGGAACCGATCCGGCCACGCGCCCTGGATCACCCGATAGTCCACCCCTTCTTCCGCCAATTGGGCACGATGCGAAGCATCCAGCCGCAGGCGATCAGACGCACTCAGGCGAGTGCCGTCCTGCACGAAGGGAACGTCAGGGCTCAGGTAGAGGTACATGTCAAACTTGTTTGACTCTTTCACCCAGCCTGCCACCCGTAGCGTACACCCGAACAAGAACCGGGCGTACGACTTAGTGGTGAGCAGTTCCGTATCGCTGAAAAGAACCCGCCGCGCTGCGGGCAGCGCTTGTTGAATGCGTTGCGCCTGCGCCACCGCAATGGCGTCCAGGTCACTCCACCGACATTCGCGTGTCTGCGGCACCAAGTCGCGACCGGCTTCCGGCACAAAGACCGTTTGAAAATGATGCGCCAACTGTGCCGTCAACGTCGACTTTCCGGTCGATTCGGTGCCGACCACCGCAACCTTTCGTACGAAGAAGGGTCGGGCGGCAGGTGCCAGAAACTCCCAGTACTGCATTGGAGCGGTTCGGATGAGCGAGGCCGACACTGGTACCTGATTGCGGGGCGGATCGAACGGCACGTGCACGATGCCCATCCATTCGGCCAGGTAATCGCCGTAAGGCTCAGACGTAAAAACGCCGTCGACTTCGGGCAAAAGGACCTGGAACGCTGCCGCCCACCGGCGCGACACTTCCCATGACGACACCGACGTGTTCGGCAATTCCGCTTCGGCATACGAGAACAGTTTCACGTCGACCGTCGGATGCGCCGCCATCGACGCCGCCACCCAGTCCCGACGAAGTTCGCCCGCCGTCGGCTCCCGGTCGCTGGCACACACCACAACGGTCAGCCGCGCACAGCGCACGCGAGCAAAATCCATCAGGGCCAGATGCCCCCGGTGCAAAGGCAGAAACTTACCGAAAACGAACCCGTGTTTCATCGTGTAGCATCAGGTACCACTGCACACCGCCGTACAAAGCGATCAGCAGAAAGATTACGTATTCGAGCGCCATCAGGCGTATCTCTTTTTGAAAGTAGAGCACGCAGCTGACGGCATCCACCAACACCCACAACACCCACGCTTCCAATCGTTTGCGAGCCAGTAGCACTGTCGCCACCACGCTCGCGCTGGTTGTAAACGCATCGGCCCAGGGATAAGCAGCCGGCTGCACGAACCACTGCGGCAGCCACACGTGCACCCGCTGCATCGCCGCTCCCAACAGCAGGGTTCCCCCCACCACCATCGCCCCGGCAAGTGCCTGTTGCCTTGCCGAAAGCCAGGCGATTCGGACGGAATCGGCTTTCTTCTTCTGCCACTGCTGCCATCCATAGAGTGTCACCGTCAGGAAGTACACCTGCAACAGCATATCCGAGTACAGGTGTACCTGATAGAAAATAATCATAAACGCCAGCACGTTGACCACCCCGAACGGCCACGTCAGCACCTGAGCGCGGGCGGCATACACCACCGAGACCAGCCCCGTAACTGTCCCCACCAGTTCGATAAAGCTCAAGGGATAACCCCACACGTCCACCAGAGGGGCTTGCACGTCCGTAAGCGTATTCAGAAGTTCCATGTCACTGAGCTGTACCAATGGCGCGGTGCCTGCACAAAATAGCGTGGGGTGCCGCTCCAGTCGATGTAACCGTGGCTAAAGTACCGAACATTGGTCAGGTTGTTTACGCGCAGACGCACCTGCCAGGCCCCCCACCGGTACGCCGCCTCGGCATGCCAAGTCACGAAGGCGGGTAACGTCTCTTCGTTAGCGAAATCCAGGTAGGAAGTGCCCTGGTACCGCATGCGCAGCCCGGCCTGCCAGGGCCCTTGAGCAAAGCGAAGTTCCTGATTGACCAGCACTTGCGGCGTCAGTACCGGTGCCACTCGTGCTTCTCCTTCCCGGATCTGGTTGTACGAAAACGTCGACTGGTGGGCCAGCTCCCAAACCCGTCCGAGGCGATAAGTCGCTTCAACTTCCAGCCCGCTGCGAAAACTGCGCGCCACGTCGCTGTGCAGCGGCAATCCATTGGGTCCAAACTGACCGTTCAGCACAATTTCGTTCCGAAACGACAGGTAATACAGGTTGGTCTGCAGATGCCCCTTGGCATACGGCAGGCGCAGGCCCAGTTCATGATCCACGACGTACTCGGCCGAAACGATGTTCAACAGCGGCTGCCCCAGCGAATCGGCCAGCAAGTTGTCTTCACCGTTCAGTAAGTCATTGCGCGTCGGCTCGCGGCCCGTGCGCCCCAGGCTGTAGTACAACGTGGCTGCGCCCAGATTGCGCGTTACCCCAAACTTCGGATTCAGGAAGGTCCAGCGCAGGGGCGCCACGGCGACATCGCCCCGGTAAACGAAATCGGTATAACGCAGCTGCAAGTCGCCAAACAGGGTCCAGTGGGGCAGCCGGTACACCAACTTGCTAAACCCACTAACCTCCTGCCGGAAGCCCCGATTGGTGTACAACGTGCCGGAGTTCGTTTCTGAGCCGAGGTGCCGCCGCACGTACGTGTTGGCGTGGAAACCGCTCACCCACTGGTACTTCGTTTTCTCGACCGTGTAGTTGCTGAACACCCCGGCGAAGTGCGATCGGAAGGCGTAGTTGTACAGCGCATCGGTTGCAGGCAGGCCCAGGAAATTATTCAGGTCGAAATCGTAGTTACCGTCGAGGTAATTGTAGTAAACGCACGATTTCCAGGTACCGTGCTCGCCAACCCGATAGCCATGTTGCAGGTACAGCAACGATTGCAGAAAAGCGTCGTCTTCCTGCCGACTGTTGGCATTGGTACGAGGATCTTGTGCAACGACTTCTTTCGGCACGCCGATCCACGCCAATTGGTTGGCCTGCCGTCCGGTGAAGCCGGTCAGCTTCCAGCTGTGGCGCCCCCGGTAGTGACCTGCACTGTAGAATACCGACCCCGATGTGTTGCCCGCATGGTATTTGTAACCGTCAGAATGGAGGTACGAAGCCCGTACGTAGGCCCCCGTCTGGTTCCGATCCCCGGTCTGGTACTTGCCGTACACGCGGTAGGTCTGAAACGAGCCGTACCCGGCACCCACTTCGCCCCCGGCCGTTCCGAACAACGAAGGCGACTCCAGTTGCAGGCTTCCGGCGTAGCTGGCCGCGCCGTTTTGCGACGTGCCCACCCCGCGCTGCACCTGCATGCGCCGCACCGAGTTGAGCAAGTCAGGATAGTTGGAAAAATAAGCGCCCTGGTCTTCCGGTTCGTTCAGCGGCACACCGTCTAGGGTGATGTTCAGGCGCGTCTGGTCCAGCCCACGCAACCGAAAATACGCATAGCCCAACGCACTTCCCGCATCAGAATACGCCGTTACAGAAGGCGTCTGGGTCAGCATCAGGGCGGGTTCCTGACCGTAATAGCGTTGGTTAATTTCGTTGGAATTCAGGTTCTGGAACGTGATCGGTGTCTCGCGCGAAGCGTTGTAATCGGCCGAAACGGTCACTTCTTTCAGGGTATCGGCCGGGGTGACCACCGCCGCCGTTTGGGCCCAACCCACCATCCCCCACCCCAGCCAACATATCATCGTAAACTTCATCATTTTATTTGCGTATTATCAACACAAATAAAAGTTCTTTTCTTCGTATCTCACAATTTTTGCGTCAATTTCACACAAATAAATTTAGATTTCGAACGTAAATCCCTGGTGCTGAAGTGCTTGGTACCGCTCCGCATGAAAGCGGTATAAATCGCCCGGCCGGCCGGAGCCTTCGTGACGCTGCTTTTCGGACGTCTTTTCGAGCAAACCCAGTTTCAGGATCTTTTTTTTGAAGTTCCGCCGGTCGATGGGCCGGTCCAGCACGGTCTGATAGAGTTTTTCCAGCTCCGAAAAGGGAAAGGTCTTATCCAGCAATTCGAAACCTACGGGCGCGTAAGTCAGCTTTCCCCGCAACCGCTCCAGCGCCGTCGCCACGATCGTAGCGTGGTCAAACGCCAGGGCGGGCAGCGACTTCATCGGAAACCAGGCGGCTTCACTGGCGTCCGTCGCGGCCTGTAAGCGAAACGCATCGGGCCGTACCAGTCCGAAGTAGGCCACCGATACCACACGGTTCCGAGGGTCGCGGTCGGGTTGCCCAAACGTGTACAGTTGCTCTAGATAGCGAATCGAGACGCCCGTTTCCTCCTGCAACTCCCGCGTCACGGCCTCCTCCAGCGACTCTTCGTTGTGCACCAGTCCTCCCGGCAACGCCCAGGCATGGCGAAAAGGCGGAATGTTGCGCTTGATGAGTAGGACCGACAGCCCTTCGCGCGAGGTATAGCCGAACACGACCGCATCGACCGATACCCGAATGGATTGATTCTCTGGCATGTGCCGAAAGTAAAGAACTTTTCCGTACTTTGTACGCAAATGCGGCAGCCACTTGCTTTGCCGCACGGATGTCCAAGATGAAAAACGTACTTTTTGTGTGCAGCCGCAATCGCCTGCGGAGCCCAACGGCCGAACGAATTTTCGCAGAAGAACCGGACCTACAAACGGCTTCGGCCGGCCTGAGTCCCGATGCGGAAGAGCAACTGACGCCCGAGCACCTGGCCTGGGCCGACGTCGTGATCGTGATGGAGTCGATGCACCGCCGCAAACTTGCGCAGCGATTCCGTACGCACCTGCGCGGGAAGCGCGTGCGTTGCCTCGACATTCCCGACCGATACGCGTACATGGACCCCGATCTGATTCACCTGCTGCGGCGCAAAGTGCCGCCGCTTCTCCGCTAACTCCTTCACAATGCTTGTTTCTCTTTCTATCCCTGACCGCCTGGCCGGGGGCCTCTGGGGCCTGTTGGTGGGCGATGCCCTGGGCGTTCCCTACGAATTTCACGCGCCTTCGGCGCTACCGCCACGGGAGCAACTGGACATGACACCACCCGCCGACTTTCAGCGTGCTCACGCCCGCGTTCCCGTCGGCACGTGGTCGGACGATGGTGCGCAGGCTCTGGCGCTGCTGGCGTCCCTCCTCCACTGCCACGAGCTGGACCTGGACGATTTTGGGCGACGACTGCTCAACTGGCAGGACTGGGGCTACCTGGCGGTCGATGGAGAAGTATTCGACATTGGTATCCAGACCAGCCGGGCGCTGCAGGCCTTGCGTTCCGGTACACCGCCGGCACTGGCGGGTCCTCGCGACGAGATGGCCAACGGCAACGGATCGCTCATGCGGGTGTTGCCGCTGGCACTCTGGCACCGGGGCAGCGATCTTGACCTGATTCGGCAGGCAGAGCGCCAGTCGCTGGTGACGCACGGGCACCTGCGGGCGCAGGTATGTTGTGCTCTGTATTGCCTCTGGGCCCGACGGTTGTTGCAGGAGGCGACCGATCCCTGGCACGAAGTCATTGCAACCCTGCATCAACATTATGGGGACGATTCGCTCGCTTGGGAACAACTTGCCTGGCACGTCCGTCCTCACGATCCGCCCGACGGCTCCGGTTCCGGTTACGTAGTCGATTGCCTGCGGTCGGCCCGCTGGGCCGTTGAAACCGGTCATTCGTACGAAGCGGTGGTCAAAAACGCGATCAGCTTGGGACGAGACACCGACACCACGGCATGTGTAGCCGGGGGCATCGCCGGCATTCAATACGGCTGGCAGGGCATTCCCGAACGCTGGCGACAACAGCTTCGCGGCCGTGACCTGTTCGAGCCGCTGTTGAAGCAATTAGTGCAGGCGCACCACGCCTGAATCGGCGCACTCTTAGTTGTCGCGAACACACCGGAAACCGGCATGCGACAGCCCGGTATCGGGGCTGGATTTCATGCGGGCCGACGCGCGGTACGAACTGCAGTAGGAGTCGTGGCAGAGGAACGAGCCGCCACGCTGGACGCGCTTCGGAACGGTCGGCTCCTGTGGGTCGTAACTCTGGGCGGGCCCCTGCGGATTGTGCACCGTGCCCCGTTGCTGAAGCGTTTGGTAATAGTCGGGCCGATAAAAATCCTGGCACCACTCCCAAACGTTTCCGGCCATATCGTAGAGGCCGTACCCATTGGGCGCAAACGACCTGACCGGGGCGGCCGTGTAGAATCCATCCTTTTCGGTATTCTGATCGGGGAAGCGCCCTTGCCAGGTGTTGGCTTTGGACACACCGGCCTCCACATGCTCGTTTCCCCAGGGATAAACGGCGCCCTCCAATCCGCCGCGGGCGGCCCACTCCCACTCGGCTTCGGTCGGCAGACGTTTGCCCGCCCACCGCGCGTAAGCCTGGGCATCGTCCCACGAGACGTGTACGACCGGGTAGTCGTCTTTGCCTGCGATGCTGCTGCCCGGCCCTTCAGGATGTTGCCAGTCGGCACCGGGCTGCCACTGCCACCACTGTGCATAGTTGTTGAGACTCACAGGATGTGTCGGGGCGGTGAAGACCAATGAACTGGCGACCAGCACACTATCGGGCGGCTTGGGCGTGCCGGGCGGCAACTGCTTCCGGAGCTCCTCCCAGTCGGGTTTGCGTTCGGCGGTGGTGACGTAGTCGGTGGCTTCCACAAAAGCACGGAACTGGGCGTTGGTGACTTCGGTCACGTCCATCCAAAACGAATCTACGGCCACCGAATGCTTAGGAAATTCGTCGGGACGGGCCTGGTTGTTGTCGGCTCCCATGGCAAACGTTCCGCCCGGAATCAGCACCATGCCTTCGGCAGAAGCGGCCACTTGGGCGTCGGTACCGATAGGACTCGCGACGGGGGTCGTAGCAAAACGGCTGGGCAGGTTGCTCGTGCAGGTGATGGTATCGGCCGCGACCCGTTGCGACCGGGCGGCCGCCGACTCCTCAGCCGACTGGCACCCCGCCAGCACCAGCAGCGTTAGGGTTGCACCGTAGAAAAAAGTGGGACGGGCGGTACGCCTCCTCCGAAAGAGCGACATCATTTGCGCGTATGCTTGACTAAACCGTTCCGCTAAAAGTAATGGATTTTGCAGGGAACGGCACGAGGACGCCGGTCATTGCTTAAAATACACCCGGAAGGTGGTGCCTACCCCGACTTCGCTGGACACTTCGATCCACCCCTCGGCGTTTTCCATAATTTTTTTCACGATGTACAGCCCGACGCCCGAGCCTTCGACGTGGCTGTGCAGCCGCTTGAACATCCCGAAGATTTTCTGTTCCTGCGTATCGTCCATGCCCAACCCGTTGTCGGTAACCGACAAAACGGCGTGCTTCTCTTCCTGCCAGCTCTTCACCAGAATGTGCACTGGGCGTTCCGGTGAACGGTACTTGATGGCATTCGACAGCAGGTTGTAGACAATGCTCTTCAGGTTTTTCCGAGAAAAGTAAAGAGCCTCGCACGCGGCTACGTCCACCTCCAGTGTCCCTGGTGCGTCTTCGAGGGCATGGGCCAGGTCGAGGCGCACCTCTTCGATCAGCGACGCCAGGTCGATCTGGCTGTTGACTTCCTCGTTCTTTTGCAGCTTGGCGACTTCCGTCAGGTCGGTCACGGTACGTTTGAAGCGTTCGATCGACAAACCAATGGCACTGAGGATCTGCGCCACGCGCGCCGTACCCAGAATCTCTGGCGACAGCCGGTGGATCAGCGAGCGCATCAGCCCCTCGATGTTGTTGATCGGCGCTTTCAGGTCGTGCGAGGCGGCATAAATAAAATTGTCCAGATCGGCGTTGATGCGCACCAGTTGCGCGTTGGTCTGGCTCAGCTCGCGGTTACTTTCGTAAACTTCTTCGGTGGCGGAGGCCAGTTCCTGCGAAAGCTGCTGCCGGGCCTGTTCGAGCCGTTTTTGCGCCGTAATGTCCTGACACACACACATAAAGCTTCTGGGCACACCGTCCTTCTTCTTCAGGATGGAGACGTTGTTCGAAATCCAGACCTCCTCGCCCCCGGGGCGTATGCAGCGTTGCTCAGCAATAAAGGCTTCTCCGGTTTGCGAGAGCTTCCGGAAAAGGTCCATGTTACGAATCAGGTCGCTCCGGTGCGAAATGTCTTGCCAGGAACAGGTCCGCAGCTCGTCCAGCGGGCGGGCCGCAATCTGACAGAACCGTTCGTTGGCGTCAAGGATGCGCATGTTGAAGTCCAGCAGGAGGATGCCCGTGACGGTCTGTTCGAACATGGCTTTCAGGCGGGCTTCGTTTTCGGCCAGCGCCCGCGCCAGCATTTTCTGCTCGTGGATGTCGGTGGCCGTACCTACCCAGAACTCGACCTTGCCTTCGTCGTTGCGGTTGGGCACTACCCGCGACAAATGCCAGCGGTATGCGCCGTCGTGGCGACGGTAGCGGTTTTCCATCTCGTAGGGCGTACCGTCCAGGCGTCCGCTCGTCCGGCGCACCTGAATCATGGAAACATCTTCGGGATGCAGTACGCTCATCCACCCCATGCCCAGGCTCTCGGCTTCGCTCAGGCCGGTGTACTGATACCAGCGCTCGTTGAAAAACGTGATGCCGTCCTGCCCGGCAGAGGCGGTCCAGGCGATCTGCGACATGGAATTGAATACGCTACGGAGGTGCTGCTCGCTCGACTCGATGGCCTTACGCGCCCGGACCTGCTGCGAAACGTTCAACGCGGTAATGAGGACCGTTTCGACCGCACCGGCGGCGTTGCGCAAGGGCTGAAACACAAAATCGTAGTAACTCTCTTCCGGTTCGCCGGTGCCTTTGGTGTCGATCAGGGCTTTGAACTCGCGCCCCGTTTGCGCCCGCCCGCTGACAAAAACCCGTTCGAGCGTCTGCAAGATGCCCTGCCCGCTGATTTCGGGAAAAGCGTCCCGCCCCGGCTGCCCCAGGATGTCGCGCGAGCGCCCGAAGATCTGCAGGAACGAATCGTTCGCCATGTCGAAGACCAGCTCCTTGCCACGCAACAGGGCCATGCCGACCGGGGCGACGGCAATCAGGTTGTGTAGCTTCTGCTTTTCGGCTTCGGCGACGGCGAGGGCTTCGCGTTCCCGCTGCTGGCTCAGTTGCAGCGCTTCGCTGGCGCGCCGCTGGTCTTCGATGTCGGTGCAGGTCCCAAACCACTTCACAATGCGCCCCGCGTGGTCGCGTAAAGGAAGTGCCCGCCCCAGAAACCAACGGTAGGTGCCGTCGGCACGCTTAAAACGGTACTCGATCTGATACAGGTCGCCGGTGCGTAGCGAATGGTGCCAGACGTGCAGGGTCCGCTCGTAGTCGTCGGGATGGAGCACGAGCGACCAGCCTTCCTTCATCGATTGCTCGTAAGTCAGGCCCGTGTATTCGTACCAGCGCTGGTTGAAATAATCGTGGTCGCCATTCGGCAAGGTACGCCAGACCATCTGTGGCATGTGATCGGCCATAAACTGGTATTCTTCCAGCACGGCCGTAATCGTCAGGCGCGACTTTTGTTCCTGGCTGACGTCGCGCATGGAACCCAGCATCCGAACGGCTTTTCCCGCCGCATTCCGAACGATATAGCCCCGGTCCTGCACAAACACGTAGGCACCATCGGCACGGCGAAAGCGGTAGCTGCCTTCCCAGCGCTCTTCGCCGCGTTCCAGCGCGGCATAGATGCTGCCCACCAGGCGTTCGTGATCGTCCGGATGGATGCAATCGGCCCAGGCATCCAGGCGTGTGCCCACCACCTCCCACGGATAGCCGAAATGCGTACGGATGTGCTCGTTCCACGTCACCAGATCGGTGTCCAGGTCCCACTCCCACAGCACGTCGTTGGTAACTTTCGCCAGCAGCAGGCGCTGCTCTTCGGCCTGTGCCAGCGCTTCGGTGAGTGCCTGCACTTTCTGCGCTAATGCATTGGGATCGGTCTCTGACTTTTTTTCCAACGAATCCATGAGAAGCAGAACTTGGGTTTGGTGGCTTGATGCAAAACCGCACAGACAGAAACAAATCCGACCTGATCCCGGCATGCCGGTAGCATGGCAACGCCCCGATGGCGTGTGCACCCTAGTCAGAAAGATAGCGATTTGGCGGCGCGATACGAACCCTGCGCTGCAACAAACGATCATTATTCTGCCAGCCCGCGAAGAACCGCCGGGGTCACCGGGGTTCCGGCGCGTCGAAACCTATTCGGAGCTACGTCGACGCACTCCGATGCCGTTGCATCGACCGTAAGATACGATTTATCTCACAACCCATTCTACCGGTCTACTTCCCTTCGAAGTCTTTGTAGAGCAGGCTGGGTTGAATACCCTCGTTGTTCTGGTATTTTCCGCTTTTGTAACTATCCCAGTCGCCCTCCAGGGTGTGGTAATAGATCTGGCAGATTTCGATGCCCGCGTAGATGCGAATCGGCTGCACACAGAAGATTTCGAGGGTCCAGAACCCGGAGAAGCCCACGTCGCCGAAGCCGGCCGTGACGTGCACAAACAGCCCCAGCCGCCCGACCGACGAACGCCCTTCCAACATGGGCACCAGCCCTTCGGTCCGGGTGTGTTCGATGGTGCGCCCCAGGTACAACCGGTTCATCTCCAGTTCGAGGCCTTCTTCGGGAATGGTGATTTCCTGCGCCCGGTTGGGCTTTTTCATGTCGAGCACACCGCGTTCGTACACCAGCATTTTATGATGCAGCCGCAGGTTGTAGCTGTTGGGGTTGAGCTGGGCCGGGCTGTAGGGATCGATGAAAATGTCGCGATCGAGGCGTTTCTGAATTTCCTTACCGGAGAGGATCATGGGCAAGCGGGGTCATTTGAACGGGCAAACATACGCATCCCGCACGGCCCGAAAAAATAGGACCGACGCCGGTCACAAACTGAGGCCGCCCAGGCACACGGAAAAGCCCACGATCAGCACCACCAGCATGCTGAGCAGCATGGCCCGGGCCGACTCCCGGCGTTTCAGGCTGAACAAAATCAGCGAGGCAATCAGCCCGCCCAACGTAAAAAGTACCACGAAGATGCCGATGCCCGCCGCCGCATCGGGAATGCTGCCCGAACTCAGGTACACGATGCCCCCCCACAGGAACATGGCCAACAGGCTGATGCCACTAAAACGGGCCGCTCTTTTCATACAAGGTCGAACCAATCAAATGAGCTACAAGATCCATTCCGGTAACGCAAAAAAGCAAGCGGTTGTTTGGAGATATGTTCTTTTGACGCTTTGCCCCGCACAACGTTGTGAGAGGAGTTGGAATACGCTACCCTAACGTGCCGCCACCCAGGCACAAAGAAACGCCGATCACAAGCATCACCAACGTGCTGAGCAACATCGCTTTTCCTTGGTCAGGCTTCTTCTGCGCAAAGTAGCCGAGCGAAGTCAGGAATCCGAAGACGGCATGCACGATCGTCAGCGCCCCTCCTACCAACACGGCTCCCGTTGGTGAGCCGCCCGTCAGTGCGAAGCCGACAAACATGTACCCCAACAGCATCAGCAGACTGTATCCGGTATACCGACCCGCTTTCTTCATCACCTAAGACTCTTTTATGGAATGATGAAAAAAGATCTCTCACGAGCGTTCGAGATGACAGCCTCTATTTTGTCATCTCGACCACCGGGAGAGATCTTGAAACTACTCTTCAGCATCGCAAAAGTAGCCTTGCGGTTATAGTTGTGTGCTTCCCAGACAAACCGAGCCACCCACAAGCGTATGCAGGAGCCAGTCTTTTCCAATTTGGTTCTTTCCAATGGCAAAGCTGATGACGCTCACCACGACACAAATAAGCGTATGCAGGATCAAGAGGTTCGTGAACCAAATTATCGCTCCCCGCATCCCTTCTCTTTTCAGGAATGACATTCCTCCGCTGACAAGCGCATACACCACGACCAGAATCAATCCCCAGCCCGCCGATTCGCCCGCATTACGCATCTTCATACCCGCATCACCGGTTGGCGGGAGGTGGCCAGGACTTGCGCGCGGTCGTTGCGGTAGAAGAGGTTCATCGTTTCGAAGGGGATAATCCGCCCATCGGGATGGGCGATGTGGACGCACGACTTTTTGATGGCCCGCACGTCGAAATCCCACGCGTCCATGAACTGCATGATGATGACGCGGAACAAGTTGCTGTAACTCAGGCCCGGCGCCTGCACCAGCGGGAGGCAGCACAGCAGCGACTCGAAATCGTCGGCGAGGCCGTCGACCGGGCTGCCCGTGCTGAAGATGCGGAGGACGCGCGCGTGCAGCTCGGGGTCCTGTTCGTAGACGATGGTGTTGCGGCCACTTTCCAGCAGAAGCTGCGGATCGACGTAGCGCGTCAGCGGAAAGACCTGATCGTCGAGTTTCAGCGCGTAGGCCATCGCCAGTGCATCCGGGTTGCAGGGCACGGGCACCACGTCGTTCGGCGTAAACAGCCCCGTCTGGTCGATCAGCTGTTGCCGCACTTCCGTCAGCGTCAGGCGATCTACCGTCGGGTCCGAATCTTCCACGCGCCCGGCGTATTGCGTCGGTTGGAGGGTCACGCCCCGCACACATTTTTGCTTCAGCGCAAAGTCCACGATGGCACCGATCTCGTCGTCGTTCAGCCCTTTCCGCAGCGTGACGACCAGCGTCGTCGACAGGTTCAGGCGGTTGAGGTGCTCCAGCGCTTTCATCCGCACATCCAACAGATCCTTCCCGCGCAGGGTCCGCAGCACCTCGGGGCGGAACGAATCGAACTGGAGGTAAATTTCGAACTTCGGTGTGTAGGTGGCCAGCCGCTCGGCAAAGGCGAAATCCCGCGCGATGCGGACGCCGTTCGTGTTCAGCATCACGTGGCGGATCGGCTTCGTTTTCACCAGATCCATAATCTCCCAGAATTGCGGATGGATGGTCGGCTCGCCACCGCTGATCTGCACCACGTCGGGTTCGCCCTCGTTCGCCACAATGGCATCCAGCATCGCTTCGATCTCGGCCAGCGTCCGGTGCCGCCCGAACGTCGGCGATGACTCCGCATAACAGGTCGGGCAGGTCAGGTTGCAGCGGTCGGTTACCTCCAGCAGCGTCAGGCACGAGTGCTGTTCGTGGTCGGCACAGAGGCCACAGTCGTACGGACAGCCGTAGTGCACCTCCGTGTTGTGGCGCAGCCCGCTTTCCGACGGCTTGTTGTAGAGCCGCTGCTTCCGGTAGTACTCCGCGTCGGAAGCGATCAACACGTTGAAGTAGCCGTGGTCGGCGCAGGTCTTTCGCAGAAAAACTTTCCCGTCCTGAATGACGATCTTGGCATCGACCCGCCGCAGGCACGTCGGACACAGGCTCAGCGTAAAGTCAAAGTAGGTATACGGTTTAACGGCCATAACGAAAGAGGAAGAAGAGGGCACCGGCGATTGTAAAAGTGCTCTAGGCTTTATGAGTTAAAGACTAATGCAAATTACTTACCATTAGAATTAATAATAGGTATGGAAAGGCAATTATCACCAGTAACATCAACTCAAAAATCAAAAACTGCTTCAAAGTCATTCGCTTTTTATGATATGCGACCGCTACCGTTATTAACAAGATCAAACCTATTAATACACTCACACCCATTAAGAGGAACTGATAAAAAGAAGATATCTCAACAAAGGGTCTGAAAAGTGTCAGCGCCAAGTGAAGCAGGAAGTAAAGAACAATTATACCTTGTAATCGTACTGTTGTTCTATTTGGATTTGGATGTTCCATTGATAAATCTGCACGCGCTTCTCTTTTATCCCATATAAGATAATATCTCCTTCAACGCCTCTTGCTATAGAGCTAACTTTACTGAAAGAGTAACACGCGACCATACATAATGGTACGGTTTAACAGCATCGCGATGGTACGGTTTAACAGCATCGCGGAGTGAGGAGCACTTTATTTTGGAATACAATAGTAACTAATGAAGGAGGGATCTCTCTTACTGGTATCAGGTTTTCTTGAATGTAGTCTCTTACCTGTCCATCACCTCATCCATCATGCCTACTCCCCTACCAAACCTGGCGACAACGGCCCTGCTGGCCGCCTCTCTCCTCTTCGCGACCGCCGCTATGGCGCAAGACGGCACCATTTATCCGCTCGAAGCTCCGGCCGAGCCGAACGCCATTCCCCTCAACACGGGCGGCGTCGACGACCAGCCCTCTTCTGAAACCTGGTTCCGCCAGTGGGGCGACCCGATGGCGCGGAACATCACCCAGGCAACCCTGACGCCGTTTCTGCCCGAACCGGGCAAAGCGAACGGCGCGGCCGTGATCGTGGCCCCCGGCGGTGGGTTCCGGTGGCTCTCGATGGGCAACGAAGGCTGGGAAGTGGCGGAGGCCCTGGCCAAGCAAGGCATCGCCGCCTTTGTGCTCAAGTACCGCCTCCACCCAACTGACGAATCGCTCGAAGACTTCTCGGCCTGGATGAATCGCCCCCGCCCGGCCCCCACCGCCTCTACCGACGCGTCGAAACCGGAAACGCCGCCGAGCCCACCGCCCCTGGACCTGTCTAACCAGCTTGAAGACGCCGAAGCTGCCTACGCGATGATCATCAAACGGGCTAAAGAGTGGGGCGTCGACACCGACCGCATCGGCATGATCGGCTTCTCGGCCGGAGCGGGCCTCACGATGCATTCGACGCTCAACTCCAAAACCATGAAGCTGGCCTTCATCGGGCCGATCTACGGCGGGATGGGTCCGGTCGACGTGCCGAAGGACGCGCCGCCCATGTTCAGTGCGATCGCCACCGACGATTTCCTGTTCCGTGGTCAGTTCGGCGTCATCGAGTCCTGGTACCAGGCGGGCATCCCGGTCGAGTTTCACCTGTACCAGAACGGCGGCCACGGGTTCGGCCTCGGCAATCCCGACCGCACCAGCAATCGCTGGTTTGAGGCGTTCATGCACTGGCTGGAAGTCAACCGCTTCCTCACCGCTCAGGCGCAGTCGGAGAATTGATTCGCCCTTGCTTGTGGTAAACAACCGCAAGTAAATGATCCCTGGCGGACCAACTTAGCCTAGTTTCGGGGCTTATCCTTCGTAGGGTAAGCCCTTTTCCGTAGAGCCGGATGGGCCAAGCTCCCTACTTGTTGGGAGATAGGGCAAATTCAAGTTATATTCAACCCCTGACGGACCGCACTTTGCCTAACGAGAGGCATTAGGATCTGTGTATGCGTAACTACACCTCTACTGCGACGCATACCGATTCTGGCGAGACGGAAGGCCAATAAGGAAATAACACACCTGTGCGTTGCACATAAATTAGCGGTAATATTTTTAAAAATCAACCGATGATAAAGAGGCATAAAATTGACCGTAATCCTTTAAATGAATTTAATTCAGCTTTACCGAAATTCAACAAGTTTACAAGTCTTGTCACCTCTAAACTCAAAGAAGGAAAGAGTGGTGGACTATGGTGGTTTAAAGACATTGCTCTCAGACTTTCGATCTACTCTATTCTTTCTGACCAAAATGACTATATTAAAAGTTCGCTATCCACTTTCGTTGAGTCTGGAACTAGCTACCTAAAACAACTATACTCCAAGGAAGATCGAATAAAAATCTTTATATCAGATATTGAATATAGTGTTGAATCAATCAATAATGATCGCCCTATATCTCCTAACGATCTATTTGAATTGATAAGTATTTCGTTAATCATTGAGAATGAAGACACTTTCAATGAACTCCTTGAACTAATACCTACAGTAAGAAATGAGTCGAAAGACCCATTCTGGAATCGATCCTTGGATTTACTTCTTATGTGTTTTCAAAAGAAAGATTTCGAACAAACAATCCTTGATGATATAAATAGTATTCTAAATAGCAATTTAGTTGCATTTCATTCACTCGAGGGAACGAAATTAATCCAATCAAAAGAAGCTTCTGAAATAAAGAGAATTAAATTCCTGCCAATTATTGAACTATGGTATTTTGCTTTATCCAAAGATGAAGTATCATTCAACGAAACCTTGGAACAATACTTAATCAACAAATCCGAATGGATTATCAAAAATAGCGAGAAGGATAATTCCTCTTATTGGGTCGATTTCTTAGCTCTTGGAGTATGTTCTTATGCAAATAAGAAAGGAATTACTATTTCTGTTATTTCAGAATATATTCCTAAACACTTGTATGAATAACGAGTGAAAAACATCGCTAACGACACCTATGACACCATTTCGTGTCAGCGGGTTACGATAGGTTTGTGGTTACTTACCTATCCCACGAGTTCGAAGAATTCGCTACTTTGAAAACCGAAACAGAATAAAAGCTTAAACACTCCACGGTGCATAGCCAGAGCGTATGGGGCATTAAAATGAGACCGACAATTTTAATATCATCAATAATACTTCTTCTGATTTCATGTAACTCCGAAAGAAATCGCATGGATAGTTTTTACGACTTCGACTATGATTACGAGTTAAGAAGCTATTATTCTGATGATTTGGAAAATTATAAAAGTGCTAAGTTTTTCAAGAATGGCAAATTGATAAGAAGAATAGCTCATGAAGGTGGCTGCGAGGCATTCCGCCATGATTCAAGAGGAAGGTTAATTGAAACTACTTGGGGGCGCAATTGTGAGTATGGCAGAAGAACATTTTTTATATACGATTCACTTAACAATCATATTGGCTGTTTCAGCACGATGGACTCTATTTTCGATTTAGATACTGTTAAATTCGAACAAACCCTGTTTTATGATTCCAACAGTAGATTAGTTAAAGAAAGAACTGATAAAAGAAAAGACATGCAAGGTGTAGAATTTGAGATTTGGAATTTCTACACATACGCAGACAGTTTGATAAAAACAGAAACAATACTTAGAAATAAAGATACTCTTTGGGTTGGTGAATATTTCTATGATTCAAATAATAACTTAATAAAGATTCACAGAGTTAGAGATGGTCTTTATGAAACTGAACTTTTTAGATACAACAAAACTGGATTGTTAATTGAAAAGGAAATTATAAGCACTAAAAACCCTGTGACTCCAAAAACCAGCTTCAGTGCAGGAAATAATACAAGGACTTATAAATATGATTCCGATGGATTATTGACCGAAGAAACAATGCTCAATCATGAAGGGAGAGTTCAGATTAAAACGATTCATAAAAAAATAGAAAAAACGACCTCATAACAAGGTGTATGGTGCAGACCCTGCGGGATACGCACCACACAAACCGTTAGCCACAACAGTATATGCTAAGAAAGTATTTCAAAAGGAAACAAAAGACTAGTGAAATTAACGATGAGCGTGGGTATATAAACATCAATACTCATGTATCAGAAATGTTGGTGGCGCATGGTGTTTCCACAAAAAATGACAATAATAAAATAGTAATCAACTTAAGAGAGACGGTTGAATTTGAAACGCGCGTTTATGTTAGCGAGTATCTAAATGGCATTCAGACAAGATTTGATTTAAAGGTAAAGTTGGAAGATGGTAATGAGTATTATGAAAGCTTTGGAGATATTGGAAAAAGCATTGAAGAGTCAATAAACAATAATCTCCAAAATTTCAGTCGATCTTCTTTACATGTAATCATTGATGCATTAAATGATACGCAGGAGTATGTGGAATGTGAAACATGGGAAATTGGGAGGAATAGCTTTAAAGCGTATATAGGTAAGTTGCTTATTAAATCTGTTAATGATCGAGTAATTGAATTTCCAAAAAATTTGCTAGATGAGATTCAAAGAATTATCACCGAGAAAGATCTAGAAGAAAGATACTATTTCATTAGATTCTTTTATGCTCATAACCAGGGAGAATCGTTGGTGACAGAGTTTATGATCAACAACATAAAGCAGGAAATGGAACAAATCCAGCTTTCAGAAAAGTTGAACTGGTTCAAATCAAATAGCTTTTATAGCATGAGGCAGTTTTTAATCCTAAAGAAATTGTAACTAAAGAGGAATCGGCTAACAAATGTTATGATGAATGGGGTTTGGGTAGGTTATCATAGTGTCGTAGGCGTTGGAAAGTACGCCATAATAATTTTAAATCAAGGCGTGGCTATGTGCGAGACGAAAGGCTAGTGCTTTTTAATGGCTACTCATCATAGATGGACGTTGTGTGCAATGTCGAGAAACCGAATGCAAATACAAATAATCGTCATATTGAGTCTTTTAATTTTGAGTTGTAGCGGAACAAAAAACTTGGCTGAACTCTCACAATTAACAATTGAGAACCGACCTGTAAATAAATTAATCTTGGACAGAAAACCGGATTATGGAATTGATGGACGTGACGGCTGCGTGGTAATGTGGGAAATCTCAATGGACATTATCGATTTGAGTAAAAAATCAATAAGTGGAAAAATATTTAATTCGAAAACAAAAGAACCTCTGATAAATGCAAAACTTACTTTGTCTGTTGAACAAAACGGTTCGACTAAAAAAATAGCGTTAATTTCAAACGAAAACGGAATTTACCAAGCTGAACTGAATGGAAAATTAAAAAAGATTGAGGTGGAATACATCGCTTATCGCAATTTAAAAATCGACGTTGAAAAACTGTAAAACACTGCACACAACATCACCTAGCCCCAACCGGGCGGAAATGATAGCATGATCGTTTGGGTGCTCCAAGCACGAAAATTGATAAGTTGAAATAAAATCGTCCATAAGGCCCGGTATGATGGCTAGCCTGGTCGGTTGTGAATGCACCCTAGCTCTGATTTACCGTTTCCTTACCCAATCTCTTTCAACGCCCCTAGCGGCAAAGTCAGCTTTTGCGGAAAGAGCAACACGCGGTAGTAGTAGCCCAAGCCAAGCAGACAGGCCCACTGAATGGCGGTGAGTCCTAATCCGATGGGCAAGCCGGGCATGGCGATGCCCGGTCTAAGAAATTCGATGGCGAAACGGTAGATCAGGTAGGCGACCATGAACAGTTGAAAGCGGGCCCCCGACCGCAACCGCACCCGTTGTTCGATCCAGCGGAGCCAGCCCCATAGTCCGATCAGAAAAATGATTTCGTAGAGCGCCGTCGGATGGCGCGGAATCATATCGCCCAGGTCCATCGCCCACGGCAGGTCGGTCGGCAGGCCGTAGGTCGGTTCACTTACCCCCGCCGTCAGGCACCCGATCCGCCCAATGATCATCGCCAGGAGGAGTGGGTACGTGAACAGATCGCCCGACGAGTGCCGTTCGCCAATCGCCTTTTTGATCGCCTCCACGCCGAACAGGCCGCCCAACAGTCCCCCGACGATGGTTTTCGCGGAATAGTAGTAGAGCCAGCCGCCCGCGCCGGAGAAGAACAGTTGCGGATTTTCTAGCGCACCGAGCAACCGGGAGCCAAGCAAGGCTCCACCCGCTGCCCCGATCAGAATCCAGACGCGGTTGTCGTCCGAGATCCGGTCGGGCTGTCGGCCGCGCAGGAATCGGAAGTAGCGGTAGCCCAGAAAAAAGGCGAGCGTTTCGCACAGCAAATGCAAACTGAGCGCTACGGAACCGACCTGAATCGTAAAAGGGAACGCCAAGGGGATCAAGGATTTACACCCGGAAGATGCGGAAATTCACCTAGAAACGGAATCACGACTTCAGAAAAGAATTGACAACTTGACTAGCCAGAAAATAGATTTATTACTGGCTTGTACCAAAGGCCTTTTTCCAGTCCTGGACCTTGATCGGAAAGATAAATTTGCTTTTGACAGGCTTCCCTTTCCGTTGGCAAGGCTCCCATTTGGGCGATTGTTTCAACGCTTTGATCACCGCTTTTCCAAGGCCGTCAACTGAGGAATAGAGCGTTCGAAAATCGGTGGGGTAGCCTCTCTCATCGATCACAAACTCAACATACGCGTACCCTTCTCCCCTGCTTTCATGAAAATATATGTTTTGCCTTAGCCATTCTTGGTATCGTATCCTACCTCGTGCAGGGTAGGCCAGCTTATCAGTAAGATAATACATGGTGTCACGGCGGTGAGTTGAGCTGCTTTCGACCAGCACCGAATCCTGGTATACTTCAAAAAATTGAGTTTTCGACTTTTGATCAGCGTACGTCAGGATTCCATTTCCTTTCGATAAAATAGCATGCCCCTCTTGATCCCACACTTGAAAAAAGCATTGCTTTTGCTGGTCACTGTACGAATGGCTTTTCAATGCACCATCTTCGTAGTAGGACTTAAATTCTACCCGCCAGTTCTCCAGATGCGGTTCAATTTCAAGAGCATAGTGATGCTTGTCATGGTAGCCGATGATAGCATCCAACGTGTCCAGGTTACGTGTGCCCGTCACGTAAGCCACCATCCTCAGCCGATCCGACGCATAACTTTCTACCCGGACGGGCTCCTCATCCAGAAAGTAAGTTCGACGGTAGCGGGTCTCGACCGGCGATGAATCCAAAAATTCGTAGATAAAATAGCGCGTGGTCTGGGCCATTCCCGCACAAGCGAATCCTAGCATCGGAATCAGAAACAGCACCCGGTTCATCGTAGATCTCCATAGCATATCCGTACAAGCTAAGCTTATCAGGCATCACAATCAAGGGTGACAGCTTTTGTCCAAGTGTTTTCGTCCACGCTTTTTAACGCAAACAGGAAACGCCCTTTCATCAGATTCTGCTAAGTTCAATAGCTGCTTCGTGATATATTTGCCTCGCCTTCACGGCATACGCACCTCAATTCCGCTGCCTTGCCTCCTACCGGTACTACTTCCTTCGACCTGCGCGACGAAAAAACGTTCGAGGCGCTCTTTCGGGAGCACTACGGACCACTCGTGCAGTTTGCGACGAAGTACGTGGGGAAAGACGAAACGGCTGAGGAACTGGTGCAGGAGCTGTTCAGCACGCTCTGGATCAAGGCCGAGGCGCTGGAAATCCGCACGTCGCTCAAGTCGTACCTGTTTGGGGCGGTGCGCAATGCGTGCCTCAATCACCTGAAACACGAGAAGGTAAAGCAGGCATACACGCTGCACGTACAGCATGGCCCGACCCATGCGCCGGAGCTTGATTTTCTGGAACTGGAAGAGTTGAAAGAGAAGATCGAGCAGGCGATGGACCAGTTGCCGGAGAAGTGCCGCGCCATTTTTGAGATGAGTCGCTACGAGGGCAAGAAGTACCAGGAAATTGCCGACGCATTGCAACTGTCGGTCAAAACCGTGGAAAATCAGATGGGCAAGGCCCTTCGCATCCTGCGCGAGGCGTTGAAAGACTACCTGCCGCTGCTGGTGTGGCTGCTGGCGGATGGGGGTATTTGGTAAGTTAGTTGTCATAGGCGTACAGACATGGAAGACGAGCGTCCGGAGATCACCACTGAGCAACTGACCCGCTACTTTGCGGGGGAAGCGTCCGCGCAGGAAGCGGCGGCGGTGAAGTCGTGGGCCGAGGCGTCGCCGGAAAATCAGGATACGCTGTTCGAGCTACAGTTGGTCTGGCTGGATACCGGACTCGTGCGCTTCGAACCGGCCGCGCCCGCAAAAACCTACGACGTGGAAGCCGCCTGGCAGAACGTGAAAGCCCGAAAGCGCGCCGCCGAACCACAAGTAGAAACGACACCGGAAACCCGCACGCGCGCATTCGACTGGGTGTGGAAAGTAGCGGCCAGCGTGGCGCTGATCGTAGCCCTCGGCTTCCTGGCCCGCACCTACTTCTTCGCCCCCGAATCGATTACCTACACGGCGATGCAACCCACCGCCCACCTGCAACTGGCCGATGGCTCGTCGGTCACGTTGAGTGAGTCCAGTTCGCTAAGCTATCCAGAGGAATTTAGCGACGATTCGCGCGAGGTGACGCTGGAAGGAAAGGCGTTTTTTGAGGTGGAACCCGATCCGGCCCGGCCGTTCACGATCCACGCCGGTCCCACCGACGTGCAAGTGCTGGGCACGTCGTTTACGGTCGATATGGGGGCGAGTCAGATTTCGGTGGCGGTCGAGACGGGGCAGGTCCGTTTTTCGCACGGGGACCAGTCGCTGGTACTGGAAGCGAACCAGGGCGGTGTATTCTCGCTTTCCACGAATGCCTTTCAGCAACAAGACCTGTCGTCCGCCACCGGGGCAGATCAGTTCTGGCGCACCCAGACCCTGCGCTTCACCGGCCAGCGGCTGCCGGACGTCGTCGCCGCGCTCGAACAGGCGTACGGGCAGACGATTCAGTTGCAAGGCGACGACCTGGCGAACTGTAGCCTGAACGTCACGTTCCAAAACGACTCCCTGGAAAATGTGCTGGCGGTCATTGCCCTGACGCTGGACCTGGAGGTAACGCAAACGGATGCGGGATTCACCTTAACCGGGGAGGGATGCTCTGCCGATTAGTGCTGCTGTGCATCGGCTGGCTGCCCCTGGCGAGTGTTTTCGCGCAGGATGCCTTGCAAACGCCCCTGACCATTTCGTTTGCGAACGAGCCCGTCGCGCAGGCCCTGACCCGTCTGTCAGCACAGGCACCGGTACAACTGTCGTTCAACCCGGACGTCCTGCCGAAGAAGTCCATCTCCGGTCAATACGAACACCAATCGCTCGAACACATTCTGCGCGACCTGCTGGGCACGCAGTACCAGTACAAAGTGCGGGGCAGTTACGTGATCATCCTGGCGGCAGCCCCGGCCCAACCCAAAAAGCGCGTCCAGTTCACCGGCGAAGTGCGGGATGCCGCCACCGGCGAAACGCTGGCCAATACCACCGTATACGAAGTCGACCGGCTCTCCGCCACGCTTTCGTCCGAGGACGGAAGTTTTAATTTGAGCGCCAGCACGGCGCGCGACGTCACGGTGCTGGCCATCAGCAAAGCAAATTACCAGGATACGTTGATTCAGGTCGACCTCTCCCAACCGACGTTCGTCGAAGTAGCACTCCAGCCCACACCGGAAGCTCCTGCGCAAACCACCTCTCCCACCGACCGTTGGGGCCTCGTGCGTTTTCTGGTCGGTGAGAAAGTCAGCGCCACTACGGAAAACGTGTCGCTGAGCGGCAAGCGGGGCGTCCAGCTGTCGCTGATCCCCGGCCTCAGTACGAACAAACTGTTCAACAGCAAAATCAGCAACACGTTCTCGCTCAATATGGTCGGGGGGTACGCCTACCGCCTCAACGGCGTAGAACTGGGAGGCGCGTTCAACCTGGAACGGATGGGCGTGACCGGCGTGCAAATCGGTGGGGCATTCAACCTCTCGGGCGCACAAACCCAGGGTATACAAGTGGCCGGGGCGGCCAACGTGAGCGTTGGTCCGGTGGAGGGCGTACAGATTGGCGGCGCCTACAACCAGTCGGATGATGTGCACGGCCTGCAAATCGGTGGCGCGGCGAACCTCGCCAAGGAATTGGACGGCATCCAGGTTGGCGGGGCGGTCAACGTGGCTCACTCGGGACGGGGGCTGCAACTCGCCGGGGCATACAACCTCGCGCGGGATTCGTTGCGGGGCGCACAGGTGGGCACGATCAACTACACGCCGGTCCTACGCGGGTTCCAGCTGGGCGTGATCAACGTCGCCGATACGGTACAGACCGGGGCGATGCTCGGCCTGATCAACTGGACGAAAAACGGGCTTCTGGACCTGGCGCTGGAAGCCAATGATGTGACGGAAATCGCCCTGACATTTCGGTCGGGCACGCCGTTGCTCTACACGCTCTTATCGGCCGGCATCAGTCCCCGCCATGCTCTGTGGACGTACGGCTACGGGCTGGGTCATCAGTTCCGCTGGAGCAATCGCTTTTATACGCATCTGGAATTGTCCTCGCACACGTTGTTTGCCACGTCCGGCCCTCCGATCCGGCAGCAACCGTGGGATTCGCGCCTGTTCACGTCACTGGCCTATCAGTTTGCTCCGCGCGTCTCGCTCCACGGCGGCCCCGTCTTTCATTTTCTCTACCACAAATCCAGCACGCCCGAAGATTTCCGTCTTTCGGATCAGGTTGGGACCTCCCCCGTTTTTGATACGAGCAGCGATGGGGTAGTGCGGAAATGGTGGATCGGATATCAGTTCGCGTTGCAGTTCCGCCTGCGCCGGTAAGAAAGGGCACTGCTTCTTCTATTTTCTGGCTTTAACTTGTAGTCAGAACGCGTATTCTGAAGAGACACAAGGAAGCCTATCATTTCATTCGTTTATTCGTAGCAACGGGTTTAACCGCGGGGGCGGCCCCCCCCCGTCGCTACGGAATTTTACGCCCGCCAAGCGGCCCTGCGGCATCTCGTTTCGTCGCTATGAATAAAAGTCCCCTAAAACTTAAACGTATAAATGATATTAGGCAGGATGGAGAGTTGCGGCGAGCCCTCAATCTGGCCGGTGACGGGCTGGTAGTATTCGTTGACCAGCGCCTGGTTGTTGGTCAGGTTCGTGACATCGAGCTTCCATTCGTGCGTCGTGTTTTTCCGGTTACGCCGGATGCCCACCGCCAGGTTCAGGAAGAATACATCGTCTCCTTTATTGCCGTAGGGTCGTAGCTCGTCGCGCACTTCCGTGCCCAATGCCTGCGAGGCCGACAAATTGATCGGCGTGTAACGCGCGCCTCCGATCAGACCGATTTTCGTGTTGATGAACAGCACCCGGTTTTTGGCGGGTTTGCCCAGCGTAAACTCTTTACCGCCTAACAGGTTCGCCACGTAGTTTCCGGCAAAGGCCGTGTTCCGCTCCACGCCATCCTGCGGCGTGTACAGCGACCGGTAGAGGGACAGCGTGGTCATGTAGTAAAACCCTTTCTGAAACGAACGCTCCAGCGTAAACTCCAGGCCGTAGTTCCGTCCGGTGCCTTCGTTGACCAGCCGCCGGGTCACGAAATCTTCCGTTTCGTTGAGGAGCGAGAACGTGCTGCCGGACGTCGGGTCGATGGGCACCTGGTACAGATGCTGGTAGTATGCCTCCACCTTGAAGTGCGTCAGCGGATTGAGTTGGTAGTTGTAGCCCAACACCAGGTGGGCCGCCTTGGTGGGTTGGAGCGAGCGGTTCGGTGTCGTGAGCGCGCCGTCGGCTTGCGGTGCTTTTGCCAGGTAGATCGAGATGCTTT
This sequence comes from Catalinimonas alkaloidigena, assembly GCF_900100765.1. Classification (NCBI taxonomy): domain Bacteria; kingdom Pseudomonadati; phylum Bacteroidota; class Cytophagia; order Cytophagales; family Catalimonadaceae; genus Catalinimonas; species Catalinimonas alkaloidigena. The sequence continues at coordinate 185,602 of NZ_FNFO01000004.1, forward strand.
CCAGGCGGCTGTGCAGGCCGAAGCCGGCGGTGAAGCTGTGTTTCGGCGTGGCATCCCAGCGCAGACCCACCCGGGGTTCTACCGATCCGCTTCCGTTCAATCCGAAATAGAGGTAATGGAGTCCGCTGGTCAGGGTCCACTGTTCGTTCATGCGGAATTTCCAGTTGCCGAACGCCTGCCACGTGTAGGTGCTCCCTTTGTCGCTCAACACCTCGTCGGTCTGATCCGTCTCAAAATTGTACTCCGTCGCCAGGGCATTGTAGTAGCGTTGCGAATAAATCGCGCCGACCTGAAATTTATGTTTCGCACTCCACTTGTAATCGTAGGTACTCGACAGCCGGTATGTGCTTTTGTTGATGGAGGCTTTTGAGACGTTGTAAAACCCGCCCGCTTCCGCCGGCAGATCGTCGACAGAACCCATGCGGGTACCGGAAGCGGTCAGCGCGTTACTCAAAAATGATTTCTCGTTGAGAAACCACGTGTGCGTGAGGCCCAGCACGCCCAGGTCAGCGCTTTGTTCGTAGCGGTTCAGCGGCTTCTCTTCGTCATTTTCCTCTACCAGGTGAATCGAACTCAAGCCGCCCAGGCCGTACACCGTCACTACATTTTTCTTGCCGACGGGCAGTTCTACGTTGAACGAGGCATCCTGGTATTTCGGCACGCCGCCGTAATCCAGAATCCCGATCTCCGAAAAGAGTTGCAGTGCTGAGTAGCGATAATTGGCGATGTAGGAGCCGCCGTACTGCTTGCTGAAGGGGCCTTCCGCCGTCACGTCGAGGCCAATCATGCTGGCCCCCAGCGTAAACTCACGTTGCTCGTTATTGCCCTTTTTGAACCGCATGTCGAATACTCCCGAAAGGGCATTGCCGTATTCGGCGGGAAACGCACCGGAGAAAAAGTCGGAGTTGTCGAGCATGTTGCTGTTGAGCGCGTTGATCGGTCCACCCGTGGCGCCTTCGCTCGCGAAGTGGTTCGGATTGGGAGTTTCCACGCCCTCCAGCCGCCACAGGATGCCCTTCGGCGAGTTGCCGCGCACCACAATGTCGTTGTTGCCTTCCGCGTTGCCCGTCACCCCGGCGAAGGAAGCCACCATCCGGGCCGGATCGTTGATGGAACCCGCGTACCGCTGCGTCTCTTCCACCGAAAAGCTCCGCGCGCTGACCAACGCCATGTCGTTCAGGACGTCGCCCTGATTGGTTTCCGAGGTCACCACCACCTCGTCGAGGCTGGCGACCGACTCCTGCATGGGAACGTTGAGAATCACCTCTTTGGCGGCCGTCACCAGCAGGTTGGACACGACGCGCTCCTCGTAGCCGGTGTAGGTGATCCAGAGCGAGACGCGCCCCACCGGCACGTTTTCGATTCTGAAATTTCCGTCCAGGTCGGTCACCGCCCCTTGGACCGGATCGGACTGGAGGATACGGACGGTTGCGCCTACCAATGGGGTTTGTGAGTCCTGGTCTTTGAGCGTCCCGCGAATGGTTTGCGTAGCGTGCTGCGCATACCCGACGTGCACGAGTAACAGCAATAGGAGAAGCAGAAAGGGTTTGCGTTTCATACGTTTGATTGATGTGATCTATCCGTATGAAAATCAAAGTCGACGCTACCCCTACGCATTGACTAAAAAAACTTCCAACCCCGCTCAAAATAAAAAAAGCGAGCTCCCTTAAAGAAGGAAACCCGCTAAAATGGACTCAATCTTGTCTCAAAACAGGATATTCACGCCGCCCGACAAGCCCAGGTAGACGCCCTGCAACTCCCGGGAAGAATCTTTTTGCCAGATGAAGTGATCGACCAGTTCTTTGCTTTCCGCCTGATTGGTATTGGCGTAATTGAGCGTAGGTCCGGCGTAGAGTTCCAGAAAGTTGGCGAACCGAACGGAGGGCAATAACCGAAGCGAGGCGCGCAGGTAGTCGCCTTTCCCAAAGTCGAACAGGTTGATGGCCGCAGCCTCGGCCCGAAGATGAAAGAAACGTTGCGTCAGTAGGTGCGCGCCGATACCACCCTCCATCGCATACACCGCTTCTTCGTTTTTGAGATTATAGCCGATCCCTAAAATGCTGTAGAGTACCCGCCCCCCCGAACGAAAGGAAACCAGGGTGGTCCGGGTTTCGTCCACCGCCACGCCGATGCTCTTCTCGCCGGTTTTGATCAGGTTCAGGACACCAATGGCGTAGTCGCTCGAGTCGGCGAGGTTGATCACCCCGATTTGCAATCCTTTTACCGTTTTGGCGACGTTGACTACGCCGGACAGTTGAAAGCCGGTCACGTCGCGCGCGGTGTTGACCACACCCCCGACCTGTAGGCCCCGCATGTCGTCGGCAGTCAGGTTGGCTACGCCAGCCAGGTGAAGTCCCTCCTGGCGTTGGCTTTGGTTGAGGACCCCGCCCGCGACCAACCCGCGGGAGCTGCCCGTGGTAACATTGGCGACGCCCCCGAGTTGCAACCCGTCCACCCGTCCTCGGTTCACGTTGGCAACGCCGCCGAGTTCAAGGCCCTTCACCCCACCATTGACGCCGTAGATCGCGTTTAGCGAGAAGTGATTGGCGTAATCGCCCGAGCGGGTTCCGGCGGTGCCGACCGGATACGCCAGCGAAACCTGGGCGATGTGCACGCTGGTAGAATCCTGGGCTCGTACGGCCGTGGTCAAAAGAAGGAAGAGCGCAAAGAAGGTATAAATCGTTTTCATGGTTCGTGGTTGATGTTGGTTTGCTCTGATGAAACCTGAAGGCGCGCTTACCCCTACGCGGCGTTGAAATTTTTTTGCGTCGCCGCTCCTGCCGCCGGCTTGTTTTCGTGAATTCTTCGTGCCACCTTGGTTCTTTTCCACCTTGCCCGCCCTATGAAACACCTACTCTTCCTGCTCCTGATTTGCCCCTTTTGCATCGAGGGTTCACGCGCCCAATCGCTGCCCGAGCGACTGGGCTATCCGAAAGACACCAAACTTCTGATCATCCACGCCGACGACCTGGGCGTCTCCCACGCGGAGAATGCCGCCAGCATCGCCGCCTTCGAGCGGGGGCTGGTCAATTCCGGGAGTATCATGGTGCCCTGCCCCTGGTTTCCGGAAATTGCCGCTTACGCCCGCGCGCACCCCGAGGCCGACCTGGGACTGCACCTGACACTCACCAGCGAGTGGAAACAGTACAAATGGGGACCGGTGGTCGCCGGAGAACAAACCGCCGGGCTGGTCGATGCCCAGGGATACTTCTTTGACAATACGACCTCGGTCGCGACAAAGGCTTCGCCCGACGAAGTAGAGCGGGAAATCCGAGCGCAGATCGAACGGGCCAAGCAATTTGGGGTCGATCCGACGCACTTCGATGCGCACATGGCGGGCATGTTTGTCCGGCCCGAGTTTTTCAAACTCTACCTCGACCTCAGTCACGAATACCGGGTTCCGGTGTTGATCGTGAAAGAGATCTTCACCAGACTTAACATAAATCAAAATAATTACGTAACAGATCAGGATGTAGTACTGGATCAGTTGTTCATGGCCGAACCCGCCGATTACGCGGCCGGCATGGAAGCGTACTATACCCGCGTGCTGAAGGAAGTACAACCCGGCTTGAGTTGTCTGCTGATTCATGTGGCGTACGACAACGCCGAAATGCAGGCCGTGACGGTCGATCATCCGGACTACGGAGCCGCTTGGCGGCAAGCCGATTTCGATTTCTTCACCGGGGCGAAGTGTCGGCAACTGCTAAAAGAACAAAACATTCGGTTGATCACCTGGCGTGAAATTCGCGACAAGTTGTATCGTTAAACTCGTATGAAACCTCTTGCCTTCCCGCCCGGAGAAGATGAAACCAGCCCCCTCAAAAAGTGGCTCAGCTACGTGTGGCCCCTGACGCACCACGTGCAGTCCGACCTCAGCGGCACGCTCGAAGTGAGCTGGGTCAACGGCCGGAAAGTCCTCGACAGCCGGAACGCCAACTACTCGTACGGATCGCTTCAAACGATTCTAACCTACGGACTGGCGCACCTGGATTTTTCGGCGGAGGCTCCTGTTCTGTTGCTCGGCCTGGGCGGGGGCAGCATTTTGCGTCCCTTACGGGAAGCGTTCCGCTGCACCGGACCGATTACAGCGGTAGAAGTAGATCCGGTCGTGATCGACCTGGCGCACCGCGAATTTCAGGTGGGCGACGTTCCAGACCTGACCATTGTGCAGGCCGATGCGGTGGCTTACGTGACGCAATGCACCCAGCGATTCGGGCTCGTCATCGTGGATGTGTTTGTGGACGATCAGGTACCGCCGGTTTTCTACGCGCTGACCTTCTGGGAACGGCTGGCGTCACTTCTGCGCCCCGGCGGAAGCGTCCTTTTCAACGCGGGGCTCCACCGCCGCCATGCCCTGCGCCTGGAAGCGCTGATCGAAGGCATGCACCCCCGAATTCAGTTGCAACGCCACGAGCGGGTCAACGGAACGAACACGCTGCTGCTGGGAAAATCTGTTGCTCCGACTGAGTAGACGCCGACAGGTGGTTGTCTCTACATAGGAAATTCACCACGTCTATCCCGACTGCAACCTCCCCTCCTATGCACCCGAACCGCCGCCACTTCCTCAAGCACTCGTTGACTACGGCCGCCGCTGGTGTGGCCGCCACCGCCCTGCCGCACGACCTGTTCGGCGCCCCGACTTCCCGCTACCGGGAACTGCGCGCGCCTCGCCGCCGTCCTGTCCAGCCGAAGGAGTCGATACGCTTTTCGGTGATCGGACTGAACCACGGCCACATTTACGGGCAGGTTGAATCGTTGCTGGAAGGAGGCGGTCAGTTGGTGTCGGTCTACGCGAAAGAGGCCGATCTGCTGAAGGATTTCACCAAGCGGTACCCGAACGCCAAAGTGGCCCAGAGCGAGAAAGAGATCCTGGAAGACAAGTCCATTCAGCTGGTGGCCAGCGCGGCCATTCCGGTGGAGCGCGCGCCGCTCGGCATCCGGGTGATGCAACACGGCAAAGACTACATGGTCGACAAACCCGGCATCATCACCCTCGAACAACTGGAAGCGGTGAAGCGCGTCCAACGCGAAACGCAGCGCATCTACTCGATCATGTACAGCGAGCGCATGCGCAATCCCGCTACGGTTCACGCCGGCGAACTGGTGCAGGCCGGCGCCATCGGGCAGGTGGTCCAGACCCTTGGTATGGGGCCGCACCGTATGCGCCCCGAAACGCGCCCCGACTGGTTTTTCGATCCAGCCAAGTTCGGTGGAATTTTGTGTGACATCGGCTCCCACCAGAGCGACCAGTTTCTGTTCTTCACCGGCTCCACAACCGGCGAAGTCATCTCGTCGCAGGTCGGCAACTTCAACAACCCGAAGTATCCCCAGTTCGAGGATTTCGGGGACATGCACGTGCGCGGCAACCAGGGCACTGGCTACATCCGCATCGACTGGTTCACACCCGACGGACTGCCCACCTGGGGCGACGGCCGCCTGACCATCCTGGGTACGGACGGCTACATCGAGCTCCGCAAGTACGTGGACATCGCAGGACGCGAAGGGGGCGACCATCTGTTTCTGGTTGATCAGAAAGAAGTGAAGTACATTGATTGCAGCGACGTGCACATGCCTTACGGCGAACAACTGGTGCACGACGTGGTGCATCGGACCGAAACGGCCATGACGCAGGCGCACTGTTTCCTGGCAACGGAACTGGCACTCAACGCCCAGAAAAAGGCCTACCGGTTCAATTTGTAGAAAGAAAAGAAGGGTACGTGATGCAACAGGTAGACTGGCCGTTTCTGAAAAGGAAAATCTATTAGAGCGATGGCTCCCTGCGCGATCTCTACGTTCTGAACGCTACGCAAGCGGACTGGCTCAAGTGGGTAAAGTTCGTCAATGCTACGTATGAGGTCGAATTCTATAACGGGCAAACCGAAACAACCAGCTCCATCATTCAACAAGACGCCCTCCTTGCTTACTGGACCGGAAAAACAGATCTAATTAACAGTGCTACCCTTTTGATAGGAGCCATGCTGATCAAATGTCATTTCTTTACGGACGACGAGATTGAAAATGACGTTGACCCTCGTGAAGTTCGCAGCCTAGAGGATCATCAGCGGCTTCTCGACTACATGATCCGCCTTTCAACACTACTGGATCAACCTGTGATCCTAACGCCCGAAAATACGCCTGATCTCATTCATATGCGGGGGTATCAAGAGCAAGTCGATCTCTCAAACCGCCGATTCAAGTAAGCGTTCGTATAAAAAAATGGGTGCCGGACTTCCGTCATGGCCCGACACCCTTCCTTCCTATATCACTGCATCGTAACAGATCAGCGTTTCCCCTCCAGGCTGTCCAGTTCGGCGGCGCTCAGTCGGGGCGGAAACTGATGTGATTCCAGTTTGGCAACTACCAATCTGGCCGTCTGTAGGGCCTGTGTTTCGCTATGAAACGGCTGGCGTGCAGCACGAACCGGCACAAAGGGTTGGTCGATCACCGTTTTCTGATCTTGCAGGATCCGGTAGCCCCAACCGCCTTCTACCGCATAGGCCTCAACGCGGTAAGGCGGGGTGGTGGGCGTAAACCACACGATCCCTCCCACCATACACACCACCAACAGGACTCCCACTGGCCAGCGCTGCTTAATCTTCATCGTCGTATTCGTCCAGCGGTGCAAATCGCCAGAAATCATCGTAGTAACCGCCGCTGCTGGTGCCCAACCCCATGTAGCCGTAGGAGCCGATGCTGAACGCGACCCCATAGTTGCGCCCGGTGCCTTCGAACGAAGTGCGCTGCGTCCAGCTATCGTCAACGGGATTGTACTCCCAGAAATCGCGTAACGAACCGGAACTGGTCCCGGCACCGATGTACCCCCGGTCGGCAATGGCAAACGACAGTGCGTAGCCGCGGGCACTTCCGTCGTAATCGGACAGGTCGGCGGCTTCGGTCCAGGCGTCGCCTTCCGGATCATAGGCCCAGAAATCGCTCAGGTAAGCGCCGTTGCTCACACCCAAGCCCACGTAGGCACGGCTGCCGGCCACGAAGGCGCTGGCGCCCTGGCGTTTCTCCCCTTTGATGCTCGCGACTTTGGTCCAGGTATCGGCAGACGGATCGTAGCGATAGAAATCGTTAAAGTGGTTGCTGGCGTAGCCCGTCCCGACGTACCCGAAACCGTTGGCGGCAAAGGCTACGGCGTATTGCCGCGCACCGCCGGCAAATTCGGCAACAGGCGTCCAGGTATTGGCGACCGCGTCGTAACGCCAGAAATCTGCCAGATAGCCATTGGGGTCGGCATCACTGTAGCCGGTCCCGATAAAGCCATAGTTCCCGACCGCAAACGCCACCGCCGCATTTCGTGCGACGCCCTCAAAATCGGCGACCTGGGTCCAGGTATCGCGTGCCGGGTCGTACGACCAGAAATCCTTCAGGCGTTCGTCGCCGTCGTAACCGGTTCCGACATACGCCTTTTCGCCCATCACGAAACTCACCGCCGAACTCCGCGCCACGCCTTCGAAATACGCCTGCCGTGTCCAGTTGCCGAGGATGTCATCATCGTCGTCGTCGTTACAGGCTCCCAACAAAACTAAAAGCGGCAGACAACCGCACATCCATACGCGTAAACTCATAGATTCTTTGGTTCAATATTCCCTCAAAGAACGGCGTATACGCGCAGAACGCGGGCTTTGTACGCGCCTCAATCGACAGAAGGCGCATTCGTGCCGCCCCGGGTCGATTTTTTCTCTACGAAGCCTCAGACCGCTACGCCGAAGCCGCGCAACAGGGATTCGCGGTACAACGGACCGATGGGCAACTCCTGTCCAGCCACCTGCACGTGCTGGCGGCTAATGGCCTCGACGTGGGGAAGCGCTACAAGGTACGAGCGATGAATCCGGGCAAAATCCTGCGCAGGCAAACGGCTGCTCAACTCCCGGAAGCTCATGAGCGTCAGGACCGGATGCGGCAGGGAACGCACGTAGATCTTCAGGTAATCTTTCAGGCCTTCGACGTAGAGGATGTCGTCCAGCAGCAAGCGCACGAGGCGGTGCCCCGACCGTACAAACAGCGACTTCTGCAGCCAGGGGGTTCGCTCGTGGGTAACGGGCCGGTGCAGAAAGCGCTGAAGTGCCCGCTCGAAGTCGGCGTATTGCAGCGGCTTCAACAGAAAATCGAGCGCCCCGATGCGGTACCCGAGCAATGCATGCTGCTCCTGTTCCGACATCAGGATCACGGGCGTCTGTTCCGCCCACGACGGAAGCCGTATCAAGGTCGTCTCCGGTTCGGCAATGCCATAAAAAATGAGGTCGTAGGCTTCGGTCGGTGCGTCGGGTTGCGTCGCCGACACCGCATCGAGGAGCGTCGTTCGGCGGGCAAAGCGCTGGAGTACGTGCAGCGCAGTCGCGTCGGTATCCAGCAGGAGGGTTTTCAAGTGCATAGCGGGGAAAGAAAGTCGGGATGATTAACAGATTGGTCGAGAAAGGAAACCGCCCGGTATATCGGGCGCACGGGGAAAGCGGGGTACGGCTATTTTCGTCATCATTGTTATGAAACAGTTTTCTCTTTTGTTACTGAGCGGCGTCCTGCTGTGGGCGAGCGCCTGCCAGGAAGCCGACACGCTGGCCGTCGACGAAGATGAGTTTGCGCAGGACTGGTACGAAATCTTCCATACCGACTCCATCTCCTTTTACACGTCGACCGTCATGCTCGATTCGCAACCGACCGACCAAAGCGGGCGGCTGCTGGCCGGACAGTACCTCGATGAACAGATCGGCGCTTCCAAAGTGTGGAGCTACTTTCAGCTCACCGCCAGCACCAGCGAGCTGTCCAACCTCACCGAAGGCACCTGGTACTTCGATTCGCTCACGTTTTCGTTAATGGCGACGTATGCCTGGGGCGATACGGTTCAGCCGCAGTCGCTGGGGATTTATACCCTGTCGGAAGCCATTTCGGAGGAGACGCACTATACCCCCGATTCCGCGGCTTTGGGCACGCAAATTGGCGAAGTGTACGGGCGACCGAAGCTGGGAAACCTGCGCTCGATGCGGCTGGACGACGCTTTCGGACAGGCCCTTTTTGCTGCCATTGTTCAGAAAGAAGTGACCGACAACGAGGAGTTTACCGATTACCTGCCGGGGCTGGCCCTGGTGCCCACCGACGCCAATCGTGCCATCATCGGGTTTGCCGACACCTCGGCGGTGATGCAGCTGCACTGCCACCGGTCGTGGCAGGAGCGCGAAACCGCACAGCTTTCGTTCTCGCTGTCCAGCGACGGGACGTATTACTACCGCCTTGCGGCCAATCGCGACGGCTCTTTCCTGGAAGGATTGCAACCGGGCGACTCGGTTTCGTCCGCACAGACGGGCAACACGACCTTCCTCCAGGCGGCAGGCGGCCTGGCGTTGCGCGTCGATTTTCCCACGCTACACACGTTGCAGGACGACGGCGGTGTGGTGGTGCAGAAAGCGGTGTTGCGGCTGCCCGTCGTAGCGCCCACGTCGTCGGTCCCCTCGGCAACCCTGGCCTGTTACCTGGCGAGCGCCACCAACAAAATTCGGGGCACGGTGACCACCGACAGCGGGGTGCTGCAGGCGTATCTGCGTCAAGAAGAAAACTCCGGACGGTATTACTACGAATTGAGCCTGACGGGCTACCTCGACGAAGTGCTCAAGTCGCCGGCGCCGGTGCCCTCTCTGCTGCTGGCCTACACGCCCGGCTCGGTCGTGTCGCAACTCGATCAGGTCACGCTGGCCGGTCCCGGCTACGGCACACGCCCGGCCGAGCTGGGCCTTTACTACATCCTGATCCAGCGCGATTAAGAGCGTCCCGCTGGGGTGGCGTCAATACAAAGGTTTGCCTGGGAAGTATGTGGGGTTTCGTGTAGAATTGTACATTGGTGCTTTCTGCACACGACACCCCGTTAACCTACCACCTCGCATGAACTCGTCTCGCACGTCGACCCCGCTCCTGCCCTTTGTTCTCATTACCAGCCTGTTCCTGATGTGGGGGCTGGCCAACAACATGACCGACACCTTGTTGGCCGCGTTTAAGCGTATCATGAGCATGAGCGATTTCCAGACGGCCTGGATTCAGGTGGCGTTCTACGGATCGTACTTTTGCCTGGCCCTGCCCGCCGCTCTGCTCATCAAACGCTACACGTACAAAACCGGCGTGCTGGTGGGCCTGGGGCTGTTCATTGCGGGATCGCTGCTGTTTTATCCGGCTAGCCAGACGATGGTCTACGGCCACTTCCTGACGGCGCTGTTCATTCTGGCAGGCGGGCTTTCCATCCTGGAGACGACGGCCAACCCCTACATCATCGCGATGGGACCGGAAGAATCGGGTACCCGGCGGCTCAACCTGGCGCAGTCGTTCAACCCCATCGGTTCGGTGATTGGCGTGCTGCTCAGCAAGTTTTTCATTTTGTCGCAACTGGACCGCTCCGATGCCCTGGCCCGTGCTTCCATGACGCCCGAGCAGTTAAACGCCATTCAGGCGAAAGAGCTGGCGGCGGTCATGGGGCCGTATGTGGGCGTAGCGGTGGTACTGCTGGCGCTCTGGGCCGTCATCGCGTTCACGAAGATGCCGAAGGCGACGGACGAAACACACGTGCTGGATTTCGGTGCGACGATCCGCCGACTGCTTAAAAATTCGAATTATGTGTGGGCCGTCGTGGCACAGTTTTTTTACGTTGGCGCGCAGATCTGCGTCTGGTCGTTTACGATCCGGTACGTGATGCAGGAACTGGGTGTCGACGAAGATGCCGCCGCAAATTACTACCTGGCCGCGTTGCTGCTGTTCATCGTCTCTCGCTTCATCTGCACGGCACTGATGAAATTCTTCTCGCCCGGCGCGATGTTGATGAGCCTGGCGATCCTGGCGATGGTCTGCACGGGCATGGTCATTTTGTTCAGCGGGCTGGTGAGTGTTATCGCCCTCGTGATGATTTCCGGCTGCATGTCCCTGATGTTCCCGACCATCTACGGCCTGGGGCTACAGGGATTGGGCACCGATACTAAAATCGGCGGCTCGGGGCTGATCATGGCCATTCTGGGCGGGGCGCTGTTGCCGCTGGTACAGGGGCAGGTGTCGGACATGGCAGGCAGCATCAGCGTGGCCTTTATCATCCCTCTGATCTGCTTCGGTCTCGTGGCCTATTACGGAAGCCGTACCCGCCGCCAACAGCCGGTGCCCACCGCTTACGCCGAAGCGGAGAAGTATTAGAAGAGCGGGGCACTGTATCTGGAGAAACTCGTTTCTCTCGGTTTTTTCTTACCGTCCTGCACTTCAACCGCGGGTGCGCCGTGTCGATTCGCGCAGCACCAGTTCGGTAGTTAAGCTTTCGGTGTGTACCTGTTCGGTGGCCGGGGTGTTTGCTTCTTTGGCTTCCATTTGGGACAACAAAAACCGGGCGGCCTGTTGCCCGACCTGATAGGCAGGCTGGCGTACGGTCGATAGCGAAGGCGTCACGTATTCGGCTACCGGTTCGTCGGCGTATCCCATCAGGCACAGGTCGTCGGGCACGCGTTTGCCCCACTGTTCGATCAGCTTCAGAGCGTCGTAGGCTAAATAATCGTTGAAGGCAAAAATCGCATCGATCTCTCCCTGCTCAACCAGCGGCTTCAGGCGCGGTCCGAAAACTTCGGGTTCAAACCCGTCGATCACCCAGGCAGGCTCCAGTGGAACCTCGGCCCGGCGCAACGCCTCCTGATAGCCCATGTAACGGTTGAACGACGTCGACACGTTAGCCGGCCCGCGCAGGTGCGCAATGCGGCGGCAACCGATCTCCAGTAGATGCGTCACGGCCTGCTGTGCGCCGTTGAAATCGTCGGTGGTGACGTAGGAAGCGGGCAGATCTTCGCAGAACCGATCGATGAATACCAGCGGCACGCCGTTTTCCACGACCTGATGGAAATGGTCGAACTGCTGGGTGCTGTCCCCCATGGCGGCCAGAATCCCGTCAACGCGCATGTCCATCAGCGTCTGACACGACTTCTTTTCTTTCTCGTACCGATCGTCCGACGTGCAGATGATGAGGTGGTAATTTTTGGCCGACATCACGCTCTCGATCCCGCTCAGCACCGAGTTAAAAAAATGGTGTGTAAACTCCGGGATGATCAACCCGACGTTGAACGTTTTGTTGAGCAACAGACTTTTGGCGAATGGATTGGGGCGATACCCCCACTTTTCTGCCAGGTCCATCACCGCCCGACGCGTCTCCTCCCCGATGCGGGAACTGCCGTTCAACGCGCGCGAAACCGTGGAAGGCGTTACGTTGAGTTCGCGGGCAATGTCGATGATGCTGACTCTTTTCTTCTTCATGGAAACCGGTTCCGGTAGGTGTTTCGCAAACAAATATAGCGCAAAGCTTTGAGTGGCGAATCCCGTGCAGATCAACTACTATTGATTATCCAAACCTGCAACACCGCTTATGAACACCTCTACCTCGCTCATCGCTCCTACCTATCAGCCCGACCTGAACCACCGCCATCCTGCCTTTCAGAAGGGCAGTCGGCTGGTGTACGGCACGTCGGGCCTTGGAGGCGTCTGGGGAAACGTCGATCCGGAAGAAAGCATCGCTTGCCTGTTGTATGCCTTCGAGCAAGGCATCGGTTCGGTCGATACGTCGCCGTCGTACAGCCGTGCGGAAGAGTTTCTGGGCAAAGCCCTGCAACGCTGGCGCGGCGAGCGCCCGTTTCTCAGCACCAAAGTAGGACGGCTGCCCGCCGAAAAAGCCGATGAGTGTTACGTTGATTACTCCCCGGAAAGCATGCGGCGCAGCGTGCTGACCAGCCTGGAGAAACTGGGCGTCGATCAGGTGGACCTGCTGTTTCTGCACGAGCCGCACCTGGTTCCGCTCGATCGTATGGAGGAGATTCTGGATACGCTGCGTTCTTTCCAGGCCGAAGGCTACACGCGGATGCTGGGCGTAGGGGGCAATCCGACCGACGGCTTCCGGCCGTTCGTCACGCAGGAGAATTTCCAGGTAGTGTCGGGCTTCCTGAAACTGGACGCCTGCAACCTCTCGGCTTTTCAACAGGATCTGCCCCATTTCCAGAAACACGGCATCGCCTACTACGCCGCCTCGGCACTGCACATGGCGCTGCTGGGCAACCGGTTCGAGGCCTACGTGGCCGAGCCGCCCAACACAGCGTGGATCACCACCGACGACGTTGCTACGGCCCAAGCCGTAAACGCCATCGCGCAGCAACACAACCTTCCGCTGGCATCGCTGGCGCAGCGTTACCTCTTCTCCATCAAAGAAGCCGACCGGATTGTGATGGGAGCCCGCACCATTTCGCAAATTGAAGCCACCATCCGCGACTGGCAGGCGGGCGTACTGCCCCGCGACCTTTTCGACGCGGTGACGGCCGCCATTGTACAGCAACGGTCTTAAGGCGGACGGGTATAAACCTCCGTTTTGCGCCTCTCTGCCACAAAATCTCTTGTTATGAAAACACTTGTGCTGGAAGAACCCGGCAAATTTAACTATACCGATACCCCTTTTGACACGACCCTGCAACCCGACGAAGCCCTGTTGAAGGTGCACCGAATCGGCATCTGCGGCACTGACTACCACGCGTACAGCGGCAATCAGCCCTTTTTCTCGTATCCCCGCATCCTGGGCCACGAGCTCGGGGTCGAAGTGCTGGAAGTAGGAAGCGCGGTCGATCACGTCAAGGTGGGCGATAAATGCTCGGTCGAGCCGTATCAGAATGCCCAGTTGGACCATGCGGTGCGGCGGGGCTTCACCAACTGTGGCGAAAACATTTCGGTATTCGGCGTGCACCAGGACGGCGGCATGCGCGAATACATCAAAATGCCGGCGAAATACCTCCACAAGTCCGCCACGCTCGACTACGATGCACTGGCATTGGTGGAACCGCTGGGCATTGGCTGCCACGCGGTGAACCGGGCGCGCGTCCAGGCCGACGACACGGTGCTGGTGGTGGGGGCCGGGCCCATTGGGCTGGCGACGGTTCAGTTCGCAACGGCCACCGGAGCGCGTACGGTGGTGATGGATGTAAACGAAGACCGCCTGAAGTTTGCGAAAACCGTATTGCCGATCGACGGCACCGTGGTGGCGGCGCGCGACGAGACGCTGGCGCAATTACGTGCCCAGTTCGACGGTGATCTCCCCACGGTGGTATTCGACGCCACGGGCAATCGCCATTCTATGAGCAAAGCGCTGGAGTATGCCGCGCCTGCCGGGCGTATTGTGTTCATCGGTCTTTTTCAGGGCGATTTTTCGTTTCACGACCCCTACTTCCACAAAAAAGAGCTGACGCTGATGGCGAGCCGGAACGCCCTGCCGAGCGACTTCAAACAGATCATCCGCATGATGGAAGAAGGTAAAATCGATACGCGCGCCTGGATCACCCACCGTAGCAGTTTCGAAAACATGGTCGACGAATTTGAGCGCTGGCTCAAGCCCGAATCGCAGGTCATCAAGGCGGTGGTTTCGCTCTAGCGTTTTTTGGGTCAGGCAACCAACAAAAGGACCGGCTTCTCGACAGGAGCCGGTCCTTTTTGCAAGGCAGTCCGGGAAACGGGTTAGACGTTCACCCAGGCTTGTTTCTTGTTGCTTTCGATGATGCGCTCGCAGATCAACAGCTCGCGCAGGCCGTCGGCGAAGGTCGGGAATGAAGGATTGTCGGGCTGTTTGCCCTCCCGCACCGCTTTGTACACTTCTTTGAACAATTGCTTCGACGTGTCGGGGAAGCCCTCGTTATGCCCACCGGGGAACGAGATCAGCGCCGCGCTTTCGCGATGAACCAGGGCCGGATCGCGCATCAGCACTTCGTTGGCCGAATCGCGCTTGCCGATCCAGACATCGTTCGGCGATTCCGAGCACCAATGCACGGTTTGCTTCGAGCCGGAAATTTCCAGGTTGATGCGGTTTTTCCGCCCGGCCGACACTTGGCTTACCGTAATGACTCCTTTGCTGCCGTCGTTGAAACGGAGCATCACGGTGGCGTAATCTTCCGTATTGATCGGCACGTCCGCGTAGTCTTCCGGCTGCAGCATTTTGCCCGAATAGGTTTCTACTTCTTTCAGCGGTTTCTTGCGGTTGGGGTGCACCGTCGCGAAATCGGCCATGACCTGGACTACTTCCAGCCCGGTGATGTATTCGATCAGGTCCATCAGGTGCGAGCCGATGTCGGCAATGGCCCGCGAATCGCCCGATTTGTCCGGCTCCAGGCGCCAGTTGTAATCCGTCGCGTAGAACAGCCAGTCTTGCAGATAGGTACCGATTACCGAATGGATGTTCCCCAGCTCGCCCTTTTCGCGCATGGTCCGCATGTGGCGGATCAGCGGGTAGTAGCGCAGGTTGAAGTGCACGGCATTTACCTTCCCGGTTTTGGCGGCCAGCGCGACCAACTCTTCCGCTTCTTTGACGGTGTTGGCCAGCGGTTTCTCACACACCACGTGCTTTCCGGCTTCCAGGGCCGCTTTGGCCATCGGAAAATGGAGGAAATTGGGCGTACAGATGTGTACACACTCGATCTCCGGGTCGGCCAGCATGTCGTCAAACTTGCCGTAGGCTTTTTCAATACCCAGGGTTTGTGCTTTGGCTTTGGCAATCTCGTCGCCGAAGTCGTTTACGGCGACCACTTCGACGTCGGGGAGGCGGCGGAGGGCTTCGATGTGCGCAGGCCCGATAAAGCCCAGTCCGGCGACACCTACTTTTGTTTTTTGCATGAAACGTGTACAGTAAATGGAAGATTGAATAGAACTTGTTTTGGCACCAGCCGCCTTTGCCTGGAGTCGGGAAACCCGAACCGCTTGGTTCCGAAGTGTGCGTACGCAGCGTGTCACGGATCGCACCCGTCGGAAAAGCAGAGGCCCTGCTGACGCACGGGGCAGCAAAGTATCATTTTCCTGCACAAACTGCCAAGTCTGCGCCCAAGTAGTGCAAAAAGCTTAGGGTTGCTCGGGCAGGGGCAGTTCCACCACGCCCCCCGACACCACAAACTTCATGGCCTCGGCTCCCGAAATGGTCAGGGGCGTGACCCACCCCTTCGGCACCAGGTACACATTGCCCGAAAAGTTGTAAGAATGAGGCACATAGACCGCGACTTGTCCCGGCAGGTGCCACGCCGCCAGATCGGGCTGCGTAATAAATCCCACGCGCCGCAATTCGGACGTCTCGCTCAAGCGGATCACCACGGGATGCTCAAACTTCTTTTTATCCCCCACAAACGCCGAGAGCAGATCTTTCAGCGAGGTATAGATGATTTTGACCAGCGGCAGGCGATTGAGCAAGGCATCCGTCCACCGGAACAACCAATTGGCCAAAAATGTAGAACCCAGCCAGCCGAACAGCGTGATCAGCGCTGCGGCCAACACTAACCCCAGGCCGGGTACGGTGATGTGCACTCCGGCATACTGTTCGATCAAGCGGTAAACAATCACGTCGACCCCGCGCACAAAGGCGATGACGACGTACAGGGTAACGCCCAGCGGCACCACCAGCAAAAGTCCTTGAAAAAAATAGCGGAGCAGACGGTTCATACGCATACAAAAAAGGCCCCGTGATGACGGAGCCTTTTTATCAAAAGAATGATAAGTTCTACTAGAGGGCGATTCCGCTGAACGACAGAAACGCCAGGCCCATCAGTCCGGTGATCAGCATCGTGATGCCGATGCCCTTCAACGGATCAGGCACGTTCGAATACTTCAGTCGCTCGCGGATGGCGGCCAGAGCCACAATGGCCAGCAACCAGCCAATCCCCGACGAAAATCCGTAGACGGTCGATTCTACAAACGTGAGTTCTTTCTGGATCATGAACAGCGAGCCACCCAGGATGGCGCAGTTCACCGCGATCAGCGGCAGGAAGATCCCCAACGAACCGTACAGCGAAGGCGATACTTTTTCAATGACCATTTCTACGAGCTGTACCAGCGCCGCAATGGTGGCAATGAACATGATGAACTGCAGAAACTCCAGGTTCACGTCGGCGAAGCTCGCGCTCAGCCAGGCCAGCGCCCCTTCTTTCAGCACGAATTCCTGCAACAGCCAGTTCAAAGGCGCAGTGATGGCCAGTACGAATACCACCGCCGCTCCCAGACCTAATGCCGTAGAGACCTTTTTGGAAACGGCCAGGTAAGAACACATGCCCAGGAAGTAGGCGAAGATCATGTTTTCGATGAAGATCGATTTGATCCCCAGGTTAATAAGTTCCATGATGAAGCGAAAGGATTGGAATTAATGAGACTCTACGTAACCGCTGATCGAGCGCTGTACCCAGATGATCAGACCGAGGATCATGAACGCCCCGATCGGCGTAACCATCAGGTTGTTGGCCGGGTAAGTAGTCCAGCCGATGGCTTCGAATACTTTGAAGCCGAAGATCGCGCCGCTGCCGAGCAGTTCGCGAAAAAAGGCCACCGCCAGGATGATCCAGGCGTACCCCATGCCGTTCCCCAACGCATCGAGGATCGAGTCGAAAGGCTTGTTTCCCATCGCATAGGCTTCAAGGCGGCCCATCACGATGCAGTTGGTAATGATCAGCCCTACAAAGACCGACAGCATTTTCGAAATGTCGAAGAAGTAGGCTTTCAGCACCTGGTCGACCAACGCCACCAGCGTCGCGATAACAGCCAGCTGTACGATGATCCGCACACGGTTCGGGATGATGTTCCGAATCAGCGAAATGGTGAAGCTCGACAGCACCATTACGGCAATTACCGACACCGACATCACAAACGTCGGTTGCATCTGCGTCGTGACCGCCAGTGCCGAACAAATGCCCAATACCTGTACGGTGATGGGGTTCGACTCGTCAAGCGGATCTTTTAAGAGCTTTCTCCGCTTGGGGGAGAAAAGAGGTTCCGAAGGTTTTTCCTTTACTAGTGGCTTTTCAGCGGTTTCTGTAGCCATGAGGCAAGCTATTTAAGCGTCGTAATTCGATTAATTATTCAGGGAGAGCGAGGTGCTGTCCACATTATGAACGGGCTCTGACGGCGGTGCAGGCACTTCTTTGCCCGGTGAAGTCGGCTGATCGCCACCCTGCACTTTTTTGATAAAGGGCTCGTAGTACGACAGATACGCCTGCAACATGTTGTTGACACCTTTGCCGGTCAGCGTTGCCCCCGACATGCCGTCTACGTGGAAATCGTCGTAGTTGGTATCGTTGCCAGATTCGCCTTTCACCATCGTGACCGACACCAGGTCGCCACTTTCATCGTAGATGTGCTTGCCCTTGTAGCGGGCCTGCAAATAGCGTTCGGCGATACGAGCGCCCAGACCCGGTGTTTCCGATTTATGATCGAAAACGACCCCACGAATGGTGTTCAGGTCTTTTTCCAAAGCCACAAAGCCCCAGATCTTATCCCACAGGCCGTTGCCGTACATCGGCAGAATGTAAGACTCTACCTTGCTGGAATCGCCTTCTTCGGTCAGCATGAAGACCGGATACAGACGCTGCTCCGGAGCTTTTTTGTATTCGCCGCCAATTTCTACCTTCTCTGCCACGATGGGGCTTCCATCGGGACCGGTCGTTACTTCATTGCCGTTGATGTCGACCACGGTGCTCTTGATGCGCCGCTCATAAAGGCCCAGCACATCGTCCTTACTTTTGTCGATGTCCATTACCGCACTCAAAATCTGGGTTTTCGTATCCAGATCGAGGGCTTTGCGTTGTGCTGGCTTGAGGCTGGTAGCCGCCAGAGCCAGTAGTCCGCCGAGGATGATGGTCAACCCGGCAGAAAATCCAATGACGTATCCGTTAGACTGTTGCACGTTTCACTCTCCGTTTTTTGTTCGCTTCTACTACAAAATGGTCGATCAGGGGGGCAAACACGTTCATCAGCAGAATGGCCATCATGATGCCTTCCGGATAAACGGGGTTGAACACCCGAATGATGATGGTAAAGAACCCGATCAGGAATCCGTAGATCCACTTCCCGGTCTCGGTATGGGCCGCCGATACCGGATCGGTTGCCATGTATACCGCACCAAACATCAAACTCCCGATCAGCAGGTGATAATAGGCCGGCATAGCCATGTAAGAGTTCACGGCCAGCGCATTTACCAGAAAACCGGTTGCCAACGCCCCTACCAATACGCTCAACACGATTTTCCAACTTCCCGTGCCCGTAATGAATAAAATAAGCGCTCCGATGATGATCATCAGTTTAGAGGTCTCCCCGATGGAACCGGGAATGGAACCGAGGAACAGACTCTTGATCGAATACAGGTCGTAAGGCGCCCAGCTACCGATACTCGCCAGGGCTTCCAGGGCGGTTTGCCCGTTGGCCGTCACGTTGTTCTCGGCGATGATGCCCAGCGCCGTTGCGCCGCTGAAACCTTCTACCGCCTGCGCATCGCCCAGGTAAGTCCACACTTCCGAACCGGAAATGTAGGTCGGGTACGCAAAGTAGAGAAACGCACGCGCGGTCAGCGCCACGTTCAGGACGTTCATGCCGGTGCCGCCAAAAACTTCTTTCGCAATGACGACAGAGAAGATACAAGCCAGGGCTACCTGCCACAGCGGAATGGTCACCGGCATAACGAGCGCGATGAGCATCCCGGTCACGAGGTATCCTTCGTTCACCGGGTGACGACGCATGGCCGAGAAGATAAACTCGACCGTTAGACCCGCCACGTACGAAACGATGACGATGGGCAGGACCAGTTCGGAACCCAGCAGGATTTTCTCCAGGAACGAGGCGTCTTCGCCCACAGCGATGTAGTGCTGATGTCCGGCGTTCCAGATGCCGAAAAACAGCGTAGGCAGCATGGCAATAACCACGGTCATCATCAACCGCTTCATGTCCATCAGGTCGCGAATCTGCGTGCCGCGCGCTCCAGTCGTATGATCAGGAGTAAATAAAAACGTTTCGAAGGCTTCGAAACCGTAGTAGAGCTTCTCCCACTTTCCGCCCTTCGCAAAGTTAGGCTTCAGGTCGTCAAGTGCTTTCCTTATGGCATTCATAAAGTTGTATATCCGGTATAATTAACTGTTGCGCATTAACTCTATGCCTTCCCGCACGATGGCCTGTACTTCCATCTTCGAGACATCGATGTACTCACAAAGTGCCAGATCTTCCTCTACGATTTCGTAGATGCCCAGCGCCTCCATGTTATCGTAGTCCTGCGCCATGATGGCTTTCAGCAGATACTCGACGTACACGTCCATCGGCAGCACTTTTTCCATAAGGCCGGTCTGTACAAATGCCCGTTCTTCCCCGTTCACGTTGGTATCCATCACGTACTCTTTCGTTTTCGGATTGAAGTACGACAGAAGACCGAACGCACGCTGGAAGCTGTATTTTTCTTTGATCGGCGTGATCCAACCCAGGAACCGATGGTGATTGCCTTCCGGAATGATCGTCAGCATGCTGTGGTAGAAGCCCAGGAACCCGTTGCCTGCAATGCGTTCGCCATTCAGGACATTTCCGGAAATGAAACGCACGTTATCGCTGTGCACGTTGCCCTGCGTCAGCTTGTCGATGCGCATGCCGTTCAGCACGCGGTAGTACTGAGGCTGCTTTACTTCCGAGCCGGCCACGGCCACCACTTTGCTGGCGTCGTACTTCCCTTCCAGGAACAGTTTACCGATCTGGATAGCCCCCACGGGCGTAATGGTCCACACCAGGTCGCTCTTGTGAATCGGCGCCAAGTGGTGAATCTGCACCCCCACGTTTCCGGCAGGATGCGGTCCGCTGAATTTATTGACCTGCACACCTTCTAGCTGCGAAAACAGCGACGACACTTCCGCGTCGGCGTTCAGGTTTACGTGAAAAATTCCGCTGGTGAACTTTTTCAGCACCTGAATTCCGGCTTGCAGGTATTTCTCCTCACCCCGGTACGCAAACCCGAAATCGGGCGCCAGGGGGCTGGAATCGAATCCCGACATGAAGATGGCTTGCGGCGTATCGGCCGGATTCGCCACCACCCCGAACGGACGCTGGATGATGTGCGGCCATACGCCGCTGGCCAGCATCTGCTCTTCGGCTTCTTCGCGCGAGAGGTTGATCAGATCCGAGGGCGTATACTTTTGGAAGGATTCGTACTCGATCTGTTTGTCGGCCAGGACGTGAATCTCCAACAACCGGCGTTTCTCGCCACGCTTGACTTCCACCACTTCGCCGCTTACCGGCGAGGTAATGTTCACGCGGTCCATCGTTTTGGAGCGAAACAGCGGGGTGCCTGCCTTTACATTATCGCCTTCCTGCACGAGCAGTTTCTGACGACCAATGCCCTGAAAGTCGGAGGGTTTTACAGCGTACAATTCTGACGGTGTAGAATCGACGATTTTTTTTTCGGCCTTGCCAGCGAGATTAAGGTCTAATCCTCTCTTCAGCTTAATGGTTTTGGACATGGTCCGGATTGCGAATAGATGAGGTTTTGGGTACTAAAAAACGGGGCAAAAGTAGTAACCACTCCTGAATTTTACTACTAAAGATCCCATGAAATATTGTTAGGAACCTACATGGTTAATCCGCTCAGTATCAATCGACTCAAGTTAGAGTGCAGGTTCAAACTCAGGATTGCTGAGCAAATTGTCGCGTACGCGCTCCATCAGCCACATGGGCGTGGAGGTGGCTCCGCAGACCCCTACACGGTCCTCAGGACGAAACCATTCGGGACGAAGTTCCGTCTCGTTCTCGATAAAGTAGCTTTGCTCGTTGTGGGCTTTGCACACCGCAAACAGGGCTTTGCCGTTGGAGCTTTTGCGACCGCTTACAAAGACGATCACATCGTTTTCGGCGGCAAACTTACGTAGTTGGGGTTCGCGGTTCGACACTTGCCGGCAAATGCTGTCGTTCGCGTCGAAGTTTTTCAGGCCCGCTTCGCCCCCCGCCTGCGCGATTCGTTCCTCGATCATGGCCTTCATGTGATAAAAGCCCTCGGTGCTTTTGGTCGTCTGGCTAAAAAGGGTCACGGGACGGCTGAAGTCGATCTGGCTTAGGTCTTCTTCGGTCTTGACCACCACCGCTTCGTCGTGGGTCTGGCCGGCCAGTCCTACAACTTCGGCGTGGCCGGGCTGCCCGTAAATGACGATCTGCCCTTTTACGTCGGCAGTTTTGTCGTAAGCGGCTTTTACGCGGTTCTGAAGTTTCAGCACCACCGGACACGACGCGTCGATCAGCTCAATGTTGTTCCGCAGGGCCAGTTCGTAGGTTTCGGGGGGTTCGCCGTGGGCGCGGATCAGCACTTTGCAATCGTGCAGGGCTTGCAGCTCTTCGCGGCTGATTACCCGCAGGCCTTTGGCGTGCAGGCGTTGTACTTCCATGCTGTTGTGGACGATGTCGCCCAGGCAGTACAGTACCTCAATGTCTTTCATGGCCTCTTCGGCCATTTGGATGGCGTATTCCACGCCAAAACAGTATCCGGAATTCTGATCGATGATTACTTCCATAATATACGTTTCCCTCAAGCCTTTCCGACAGACAGACGACGGATGCGTGCGCTAGTTAGCAGCGCATGGCGACTCTCGCAACATAAATTCGAGAAAATTGGTGCACATACACGAATTCATTCTTTTCCGTCGTGCATGCGTGTGCGGGCGCGTTCTACGACCCACGCAACCTGCTGCGGAATGGTCAAATGCGTGGTATCCAGCACTTCTGCATCGTCGGCCTGCCGCAGGGGCGTATCGTCGCGCGATGTATCAATTCGGTCGCGATGCGTCAGATTATCCCGAATTTCCTGCAACGAAACGTCCTGCCCTTTGGCCTGCAACTCGGCCTGCCGGCGTTCGGCGCGCACGTCCATGTCGGCCGTGACGAATACTTTCAGTTCGGCCTCGGGAAATACGTGGGTACCCATGTCGCGCCCTTCGGCCACCACGCCTTTTGCCTGGCCGATCTGCTGCTGCTGTGCCACCAGAAACCGCCGCACGGCCGGCACGGCACTGACTTCGCTCACTTTCGACGAGACGGCCATGCTCCGGATGGCGTCTTCTACGTTGGCGCCGTTCAGGAGCGTGTCGCGTCCGCCGTCCGCTCGCCGTTCGCCGAACGAGACCCGAATGCGCGGCAACGCCGCAGCCACGGCATCAGCATCGTTCCAATCGACATGATTTTCCAGAAAGTAATGGGTAACGGCCCGGTACATGGCACCGGTATCGAGGTAGGTATACTGCAACGCATCAGCCACGAGGCGGGCGGTGGTGCTTTTGCCACAACCGGAGTATCCGTCGATGGCTACGGTAATTTTATGCATAACAGCGGCTCAGCAGTCTTTTACCGGACAGGGAATCGGGCCCTTGCGCGGTTGCTGGCGTCCTTTTTTGTGGGTTTTGCAAGAATCGAGCGCAGTCATGCTCACCGCGAGCATCAGTCCCCAATACACCAATCGTCTTCTCATCGTGTTGAAATCCAGGTCATCAATAGAACGTGTACTGACTACGCGTTTCAGGCCGCAAAATTGTACCTTACCGTGCACTTTTCAAACCAGAAACACCATTCTTTCCTACAAGGTGCTGTAAGCATCTGGTTGATACAGAGCGATTAACGCCGCGGTGTTTCCCCAACTCTCCCGCCTGCCCCCTCCTGTTCCAATTACCCCCGCCGCCTCTGAACCAGAATGCCGACGCAACCTCCCCAGTCGTAACTTTTGCTGCCTACCCGCTTCAAAATGAATAACTTGGCGCTCCATTTTCTCAGCTTTCTCCCATGGCTGCCTCGTTTACCCTCTTTACCCATCTGATCGACCTGCATCAGCGCCGGACCTATCCGGCCGAGATTACCGTGCAGGACGGACGCATCCGGCGCATTGCTCCGACCGATCAGCCCGTTACCCATTATGCCCTGCCTGGCTTTGTCGACGCCCACGTACACATCGAAAGTTCCATGCTGACGCCCAGCGAGTTTGCGCGGCTGGCGGTGGTGCACGGCACGGTCGCGACCGTTTCCGACCCACACGAGATCGGCAATGTGCTGGGCGTACCGGGCTTGGAATTTATGATCGAAGATGGCAACAAGGTACCCTTCAAGTTCAGTTTCGGCGCGTCGCCGTGTGTCCCCGCCACTCCCTTCGAAACCGCCGGTGCGACCCTGACGGTCGACGACGTTGCGCACCTGCTGGCGCGCGAAGAAGTGCGTTACCTGTCGGAGATGATGAACTGGCCGGGCGTTTTGCAGCGCGATGCCGACGTGATGGCGAAGATCAACCTGGCCCACCAGCACGGCAAGCCGGTCGATGGCCACGCCCCCGGCCTGCGCGGCGAACAGGCCCGGCAGTACGCCGCGGCTGGGATTTCTACCGACCACGAGTGCTTCACGGCCGACGAGGCCCGCGACAAACTTGCCTGCGGCATGCACATTCTGATTCGGGAAGGGAGTGCGGCCCGCAATTTCGACGCTCTGATCGACCTGATGGGCGAAGCGCCGGAGCGCCTGATGTTCTGTTCGGACGACAAACACCCCGATGCGCTGGTAGAAGGCCACATCGATCAACTGGTCAAGCGTGCGCTGGCCAAGGGATTTGACCTGTACGACGTGCTGCGGGCGGCGTGTGTCAACCCGGTGGTGCACTATCGTATGCCGGTCGGGCTGTTGCGCGAAGGCGATCCGGCCGATTTCATCCTGGTGGACGATCCAACAACGTTTCGTGTATTGAAAACCTGGATTGATGGTGAGCTGGTGGCAGAGCAGGGCCTGACGGCTCTGGCCTCGCAACCGTGCGAGCCGCTCAATTCCTTTGAAGCTCATCCCAAACAACCCACCGCTTTTCGGGTGGCGAACGAAGGCCCTACCCTGCGGGTGATCGAAGCGCTGGACGGGCAGCTGATTACGAACGTATTGGAACTGCCACATCGGCAGACGGGCGCGTGGATCGAGGCCTCGGTGCCCGATGATCTGCTCAAGATTGCGGTCGTGAATCGCTATCAACCTGATGCACCGCCCGCGGTCGGGTTTATAAAAGGCTTTGGATTAACGCAGGGTGCGCTCGCTTCATCAGTAGCACACGATTCGCACAACATTGTGGCGGTCGGGGCAGACGACGCGTCGCTTTGCCGGGCCGTCAACGCGGTGATCCGGGAGAAAGGCGGCATTGCAGTCGTGCATCAAGAAGCGGTAGCGGTGCTTTCGTTGCCGGTGGCGGGGCTGATGAGTACAGAAAACGGCTACGAGGTGGCCAGGCAGTATGCTACGCTCGACCGGCAGGCCAAAGAATTGGGAAGTCGGCTGGGGGCGCCGTTCATGACCCTGTCATTTATGGCACTTCTGGTTATACCCCGGCTGAAAATGAGCGATCGCGGTCTGTTCGACGGAGAAGCGTTTACGTTCGTAAAGCCCGTCGAATAGACCGCGACCGTCAAAGATAGGGAGAGCGGATAACGGAACTACTAGTTTTGAGAAGTCAGGATATGTTGAACAAGCGCCGTACGGTTCAGCCGATGGTCAACCACTACTTTCCGACTCGGGGCAGCGGGCGCAGGCATCCGTTTGTTCATTTGCTCCAGGTTGCTGTGCGCTGCGGCAATCATTTTTTTAAGATCGTTATTGATGGCAGCCAGGCTCTTGATCAGATCTTTCATATGGTTCGAGTTCATACGGGTAGCCAGTTTGGGAATGAAGTAAGATTAATTAAAAAAATCGGGCAACAGGTAGATTTACGTCGTTTCGATTGGATTCGTTTACAAATGTAATAGAATGTGAATATTTTAACAAAAAATTATCACATAATTGCTTAGTTTTTTTATTACTTCTTGATTGTCAAGAACTTTATTTTCGTATGATCCGCAAGTGGCTCCACAAATTCTACGTAATATATGTCCTGGCGACCTTCGTGGGACTGATGTTAATCTTACTTCCCCTCTTAACATTACCCTTTTTGTTTGGTGACAAATACGGGGGAAGAGTTGCCTATTTCTTTTTAGGGGTGTGGTCGTTTTTCTTCTCGCTGCTGGTTGGCGTGCGCTACCGTACGTACGGACGGGAGCACCTGCAAAAAGGTCAGCCTTACATCTTTACGTCCAATCACAATTCATTCATGGACGTGGTGATGTCGGTACGTGAAGTTCCGGGGCAGTTCCGTCCCCTGGCGAAGTCGGATTTGCGCAATACGCCGATTTTCGGATGGATTTACCGGGGTGCTACCGTAATGGTAGACCGCACGAGTGCCGAGAGTCGTCGCAAAAGTTTAAAGGAGTTAAAAGCGGTACTGACGAAAGGCATTTCGGTGTTTGTGTTTCCGGAAGGGCGGATGAACCGGACCTCTTCCCTGCTTACGCCTTTCTACGACGGAGCCTTCCGGATTGCGATCGAAACGCAAACGCCCATTGCCCCGATTGTCATTCTGAACACGGGTTACATCATGCCCTATTTCAACAAGGATTTCCATCCGGGGGTGATCACCACCTATTTCCTGCCGCCGATCGAAACCAGGAACATGACGCTGGCCGACGTGCCCGATTTAAAAATGCAGGTCTATAACCAGATGCTGGCGGTGCTGGAGGGCAACGTAAGTTCGCACAACAAAGTCGTCTGAAACGCTTAGGTGCCCCGACGTTTGGCACGCGCGGTGGGAGTAGCGGCCAGCGGATCGTCGGGCCAATGGTGCTTGGGATACCGCCCGCGCAGGTCTTTCCGCACGTCGAAATACGTGGTGCGCCAGAAACTGTGGAGGTCTTGCGTAACCTGCACCGGGCGGCCGGCGGGCGAGAGCAGATGCATCATCAATGGCACACGGCCGTCGGCAATGCGCGGGGTTTCCAACATGCCAAATACTTCCTGCAGGCGCACGGCCAATACCGGAGCGGCAGGATTGCTGTAGTCGAGGGGTCGTCGCGAGCCGCTAGGGACCACAAGATGCGAAGGTGCCATCCGATCCAGTTCCTGACGTTGCGTCCAGGCCAGCGGGCTCAGCAGCGCTTCTGCCAGGTCGAGGCGGCGCAGGTCATCGAGGCGTTGCATCCCCACTAGAAACGGCCCCAGCCAGTCGTCCAAGTGCGTTGCCAGTGCAGCGTCGCTTACGTCAGGCCAGGGATCTCCCACCACCTGTCGCATGAACCCTAACCGGGCGCGCAGGTGCTCAGTGCCGTCATCCCACGGTAACACCTGGAGACCTGTCTGCCGAATGCCGTCCAGCAACGCCTCCCGCACAGCTACCTCTCCGGTCTGTGCCAACGGTTTTTCTTGTAATACCAACGCTCCTAACCGCTCGGTGGCCTGGGCGCGCACCACGCCGGCGGCGGCATCCCACCGGACCGCTTCTGCCCGCTCAATCTCTTCCTTAAAGTGAGTATATAGTTCTTGTTTGGTAATTTCTGCAGCCAGAAAGATCCGGGCGGCGTTGCCCCGCCCGTCCAGATGAGCCGCCACCAGAAATTCAGCACGCCCCAACGACTGATGCCCCGTCAGCTGAGCCGTGGGGCCACTCCGCAACCGGTATCGCTCTGTTGACGTCGCTTGGGTCGGTTGCCCCAACCGCTGAGCGATGCGATCCGGGTACGCAAACGCCAGCAACAGCCCTGCCGCCGCAGGATCGGGGTCGGGCACAAGCCGCCGTTCGCCCAGCTGTCTAGCCAAGTGTTGCGCTTGCTCCCAGGCCCGCGCCAATGCCCCCCGATCCGCCTGCATGCCCGCCCATTGGGACGGGGCGCGCCCTTTTGCGGTGGCTGCCAGGGCTTCCAGACGTATGCCCAGATCGATGTCCAGCAACTCGGGCTGTGGGGCTCGCAGCGGGTCTCGTTCCAGCAACAGCCCCGCCAGATGGCATGCCAGCGCCGTCTGCCCGATTTCTTTTCCGCGCAATACCAAGTGGGCGAGTCGGGGCGGCAGTCCCAACGTAGCCATCTGCTGCCCGTGTGAGGTTACTTTTCCAGCGGCATCGAGTGTGTCCAGCGAGTGCAACAAAGCCCGGGCCTGCGCAAAAGTACCCGCCGGTGGCGCGTCAAGCCAGGCCAGCTCACCAGGGTCCCGAATGCCCCATACAGCCAATTCCAGCGCCAGGGGTGCCAAGTCGGCCTGTAGAATTTCCGGCGCATTAAAAGGCGCCAACCCGGCATGCGCCGCTTCGGTCCACAGGCGGTAGCACCAACCCGGTGCCGTTCGTCCGGCCCGGCCCTGCCGTTGCGTGGCCGAGGCCTGTGAGACGCGAACCGTTTCCAGGCGACTCAGGCCGGTACGGGGATTGAAACGCGGTACACGACTCAGCCCACTGTCAACGACCACCCGTATGCCTTCGATGGTCAGGCTGGTTTCGGCAATGCTCGTGGCCAGTACGACCTTGCGGCTGCCGTTCCCGGCGGGTGCCAATGCCCGGTCCTGCATTTCCGGCGACAGATCGCCGTATAGCGGGTAAACTTCCCACGACGTATTGCCCAGTTCGGCTAGGTGCGTAGCCACCCGACGGATTTCGGCGGCACCCGGCAGAAAAACGAGTGCGTCGCCCGGGTGCTCGCGCAGGGCGACAGCAACGGCGCGAACCACCTGCTTTTCGATCCGGTCGTGGTCTTCGCGAGGCAGGTACAGCGTCTCGACGGGATAGCTTCGTCCTTCGCTGGTCAACAGGGGAGCCTTTTCCGATCCGTTGGCCAGCAGCACAGCAATGGGGTCGGCGTCCAACGTGGCCGACATCACCAGGAGGCGCAGGTCAGGCCGCAGTACTTGTTGGGATTGCCGGGCCAATGCCAATCCTAGGTCGGCCTGCAGGCTGCGCTCGTGAAATTCGTCGAACAGAATGATGCCTACCTCTTCCAGGGCCGGATCGTCCTGCAACAGGCGCGTCAGAATGCCTTCGGTCACCACTTCGATGCGGGTATTCGGTCCGACCACGGTCTGTAACCGCACGCGATAGCCTACCGTCTCCCCTACGTTCTCGCCGAGCAACTGCGCCATTCGCCGGGCCGCGGCCCGGGCCGCCAGTCGCCTCGGTTCCAGCACCAGAATTTTGCGCCCCACCAACCAAGGTTCGTGCAACAGGGCCAGCGGCACCAGCGTCGTCTTTCCGGCACCCGGAGGCGCCTGTAGTACCACAGCGGCGTGTACACGCAAGGCGTCGCGCAGGTCGGGCAAGAGGGTCTCGATCGGCAAAGGCATGCCGCAAAAGTAAAATTCTCCGGGGCACTCCGGCTCGGCTGGCAGGGCCTAAACGCAAAAAACTCCGCAGCGGGCGGAGTTTCGTATGTGCAAAGTCGGTTGGGAGGTCAGGGAGCCACCGTGGTGTTTTCCTGCCCCATCATTTTGTCGATCTGCTTCTGTAATTCAGGGCTTTGCTGATACGCCAGCAGAATTTCCTGAAATTTTTCGGGTTCCAAGCCGGTCCGCCGGATGGCCCGCACAATCTGGCTGGTCACCTCGGTTCGAATCTGGTTGATCTGTTCGCCGGCTTTGGTAAAGGCTGCGAGCTCTTCTTCGGTCGGTAGCATCGTACTGTCCGAAACCAGCGTCTCTCCGCTGGCTTGCTGCTGCTGGAATTCCACAATTTCGTTAAAGCGATCCAGATTGAGATTTTCCTCTTCGATGGCCCGAAGCGACCGCTTGTTGGCGTTCTGCTCAATCTCGTTGACACGGTTCACGGCTAAGGCAAACTGCTTCAACTCCTGCTGGGAATAGGTCACGGGAGGCGTCTCGACCGGTTCGGCAGGGGGTGTCTGGGCAATGACCAAACCACCGCAAATGCCAACCCAAATGGCAACCAGCATGATGTACCGGAAAAGAAAGAAAGGATTACTCATGGAAATGAACTGTGGGAGCTATTCGTGCAACTAGGACCTGAAGCGAATGCTGGTAAGAGAGACTATCTGAAAGAGGCTTCCGCATCTACGCCTCTAACCGCCTTACCCGAAACATTCCTATTTTCTCCAGATTATTCACAAATTTATACCATAAGTAGGTGAAATTGCAAATTTCTAAGCTTACACGTGGAGAAAATGTGTAATTATCCTCTTTCTCAGAAATAAAATCATTGATAATGAGTCACTTACATAGATAACCCCAAAATAACAAAAAATACGCTCGTGTAAGATACCTCTCAAAAATTTACTTAAGGCCGGGGAAAATCGACCCAAACGCGTATTTTCTGGCTTCCTTCAGGAGCGGCAATCCACTTCGGGCCTTCCCGGAGTACACGCACCGCTTCCTCGGCAAAACCGAACCCCGGATCTTTGGGAACGTGGAAATCGGTTAGCGTACCATCTGTTTGCACCGTAGCTTCAACCAGCACACGCGTGGTAGAATCAGCACGCGGCCGAGCAGCTTCCGGATAGCGCAGGTGGACGCGCATGTATGCGTAAAGGGCTGGATAGCCCCCCACGGGTTGGGGAAGTTCTGGAGTCGCTTCGGCGTTTGCCTCTGCGGCACGCAGTCGCGCAGTTTCCGCAGCATTCTCGGCCATGGGCACCACTACGGACGCCTGTTGCCCCACCGCGACTTCCTGGGTGCGGTACCCCGACGACGAAATCACCAACGCATCGTCGTGCTCGACTTTGGGCAAGGCAAATCGCCCGGCCATGTCGGTAGTGGTCACTTCTGGTTTGCCCTTTACGGCTACCCGTGCTCCCGGGATGGGTTTGTCGCTTCCGGCCAGCACCACCTGCCCATGCAATGCCCGTACGGTCCGTACCTCGCCCAGTCCGAACAAAGTATCGCCCGGAAACGGTTTTTCGGCCGTATCAAGCACAAAGGGGGTCACTTCGGGGGGAGCATAGGCCAGATCGGCTTCGCTGGCAACCGGGGGGCGGGCGGTGACCTGTGTCGGCAGATTGTTCGCCTGCGGGAGAGAAACGGCCTCGTCGTCGGCGAATGCGCGTGCCGCCTTGCTTTTTGCGGCAGGAGGAGCGGCATCGTGCCTTGCTGCGGGTGCGCTCTTTTTTTGGGCCTGTGCCCTGTCGGGCGGAGGGAGCTGCGCTACGGCTTCTTCTTGTGCCCGCTCTGCTTCCGCTGACTGCACTTCCGTTCCAGGGGGACTCGTTTCTGCATCGGTTTCAGGAGAAGGCACTTCGCTGGTAACGGGCGGCATCACCGCGACCGAAGCCGGATCGGGTTGCAGTCCGCTCATCCACCAGACAGAACCGGTCACCAGACACAACAGCACCGATGCGGCGGCCACCATCCAGCCCCAGGACGTGCGGGTATCACCCTGGGTTCGGGCACGCAACTGTTGGTTCAACGCATCGAGCGAAGCCCGTACGCGTTCCGGCGGAAGCTGCGCCCATCCTTCGGCGGCATCGGCGTGGAACGGATGTTCGGCCAGCCACGCTTCTACCCGCTGCTGCGCCGCCGGAGACAGTTCGCCCTTCCGGAAACGTTCCAGTTGCTCAGGGGTCGGTCGGTTCAGTTCAGGATCGGTCATCGTACTTCTCCACGTAAATTTTCAGGTTGCGCTTTCCGTTTTGCAGGTAGCTCTTCACTTTTTTCAGGTCGTAGCCCGTTAGGTCCGCAATTTCCTGGTAGCTGCGCTGCTGTCGGTAAAACAAATCGAGGCACCGCTGCTGTTCGATCGGCAGGGTGTCCAGGCCCTTTTCGAGCAGTTGCAGTGCCGCTTCCCGGGGGTCTTCTTCTTCAGGATGCACCGCCTCGTCCGATTCCATAAAGGGTTCGTGCACGTTGCGTTTCCGCAGTTGCCCAAGGCAGTAATTTTTGGCCGTTACGTAAAGCCAGGGGGCAAATTCGCGCACGTCGTGTTTCTGCAGGCTCGTGACCAACTGCTCAAAAATCTGCATGACGGCGTCTTTGCTGTCCTCCTCGTGTTTCAGGTATTTCAGGCTTACCCCGAACACCAGATCGGTATAGCGTCCGTACAACTCGCCCAGCACCGCCACCTCGCCCGTGCGTCGGTAGCGCGCCAGAAGCTCGGCATCGGTAGCGGGCGGTTTACGACGGAACAGGCGCATGCGCAGCGATACTAATTTTTTTTGGAGGGAAGATATGGAATTTCTGCCGGGCGTGCATCCCTCCGGAAAAGCAACGTTATGAGAACCTACCTGATTGTAGGCTGGCTCCTGCTGGCCCCTCACGCTTTCGCGCAGACGCGACAGATCACCGGACACGTAACCGACGGAGACGCGCAAAGTGCCATTCCGGGTGTGAACGTGCTGGAGAAAGGCACCGCGAACGGCATAATTACCGACGTCAACGGGCACTACACGCTGAGCGTAACCGCTAACGCGACCCTGGTGTTCAGTGCGGTTGGCTACATGACCCAGGAGATAGCCATACAGAAAGATTCCGTCCTTGATGTACAACTGGCGGTAGACGTTAAAGCGCTCAACGAAGTGGTAGTCGTCGGCGACGCCGTTGCCCAACGTCAGAGCATAACCGGCTCCGTCGCGACCGTCCAGCGTTCCAGACGCAAGCAGCCTAGCCAAGTTGCGCCTGCATACGACCAAAGCTGGGCTCCAGCGCCCGTCTATCCCGACGATGAAGAATACGAATTGCCTGAAGAGGCGGGGTTTCTACACGTCAACAAACAGCCGCTTTCGACCTTTTCGATCGACGTAGAAGCCGCCTCGTACAGCAATGTCCGGCGTTTCCTGAACCAGGGCCAACGCCCCCCGCAGGAAGCCGTGCGCATTGAGGAAATGATCAATTACTTCACGTACGACTATCCGCAACCGAAAAACGGAGCGCCTTTTTCCGTCACGACCGAACTGCACGCCTGTCCCTGGAACGAACGACATCAATTGCTACAAATCGGCCTGCAAGGCAAATCCATTCCCACCGAAAACCTCCCGCCGGCCAACCTGGTCTTTCTGATCGACGTGTCGGGTTCGATGCAGTCGCCCGAAAAACTGCCGCTCCTGAAGTCGGCCTTTCTGCTGATGATCGAGCAACTGCGTCCGCAGGACCGGGTGGCGATGGTGGTCTATGCCGGAGCGGCGGGCGTGGTGCTACCCCCTACGTCCGGTCGAGAAAAGGAAAAAATCCGGATGGCGCTGCAACAACTCGAAGCGGGCGGGTCTACGGCCGGTGCCGCCGGACTGGAACGCGCCTACCAACTGGTGCAGGAGCATTTTACGGCTGAAGGCAACAACCGCGTGGTGCTGGCGACCGACGGCGATTTTAACGTGGGTATTTCGAATAACCACGAATTGGAAAAACTGATCGAACGGAAGCGGGAGTCGGGCATTGCGCTGACGGTGCTGGGCTTCGGCACGGGCAACTACAAAGACGCGAAAATGGAACTGCTGGCCGACAAGGGCAACGGCAATTACGCCTACATCGACAACCTGAAAGAGGCGCAGAAGGTGCTGGTGCAGGAATTTGGCGGCACGCTGTTCACCATTGCCAAAGACGTGAAGCTGCAACTGGAGTTCAACCCGACGCAGGTGCAGGCCTACCGCCTGATCGGCTACGAGAACCGCCGCCTGTCCGACGAGGATTTCAACGACGACCGCAAAGACGCCGGCGAGCTGGGCGCGGGCCACACCGTGACGGCCCTGTACGAACTGATTCCGGCCGGGGCGGAAAACGATCCGGACCTGCACGCCGTCGATCCGCTGAAGTACCAGCCCAACCCGACGCCCCGCCCGCAACCCAACCTCTTTCTGGAGGAGGTGATGACCGTCAAACTCCGCTACAAGGCACCGCAGAGTCGTAAAAGTGAGTTGCTGACGCACGTGGTGCATCGGCCAGATGTCCGCATAAAGGCTTCTGACAACTTCCGCTGGGCCTCGGCGGTAGCGGCCTTCGGCATGATCCTCCGGGATTCAGATTACAAAGGCTCCGCCTCGCTCGATGCTGTTCTGGCCTGGGCGCACTCGGCCCGCGGCGAAGACGAAGAAGGCTACCGCGTCGAATTTATCAACTTAGTCAAGTCAAGTCGTTTTCTGGCCAAACGATAAACCATCAGGGCTTTGAAGGTAAACTTCAAAGCCCTGATCGATTTTCGAGTTCATACGCTTTAATACCGCGCAAATTGTTCGTCGGGATAGCACCACAGCCAGCGCTCACCGGGCTCGGCCGAGATCACGACAGGATGGTCCATCGTTCGGGCGTGTTTGGAAGCATGCTGATTGGGTGACGAGTCGCAGCACAAGGTGGTGCCGCAGGTCTGGCAGGTGCGCAGATGTACCCAGCGACTGCCGGTTTTGACGCATTCGTCGCACGCGTGGGCGCGGGGCTGCTTCAGGTCTCCAACGGCCTGAAGATGGGCGCAGGGTTTGGGCGTTAGGCTCATAGCAAGGGGATTGGGAGGTAAACGTTACTGCTGGTTTCGGCAGGTCTTCAACGCCGCTTCTACTTCCTCGATCGAGGTTTTATCGGCCTCGTTGCCCCACGAATTCTGAATATAGGTGATCAGTTCCGCAATTTCCAACGGATACAGTTCCTCGTGCCCCGGCATGGGTTGGTTGTAGGTAATTCCGTCGACGACGATCTCGCCAGCCATACCCCATTTGATGCCACACACCACCGCGGCTTTGTGTTGCGCGACGTAATCGTTGCCCACCAGCGGCGGATACAACTCCCCCAGCCCCCGGCCATCGTCGCCGTGGCAATTCAGGCAGTGCTTTTCGTAGAGGTACATGCCCTCCGAATAGTAGCGCGCCTTCTCCACGTCGTTGGGGTTGCAGGCGCCTAGCATCAGCAGCAGGGCACCGATCAAACCGACTCCTCTCACGAATTTGTTTCGTACTCCTGCAGCAGCAGGTCGATGTCGTGAATCAGCTGGTCGACGTCGGCCGCGTCGGTCCCGTCATAATACCCCCGAATGCGACGATCTTTGTCGATCAGAATTAATTTTCCGCTGTGGTCGAGGCTTTCCACGCCCCGCTCGGGGTCGTCCTGCACCGGGACCAAATAAGCCTCCCGGCTCATGCTGAAAATGTCGTCTTTTTCGCCCGTCACAAAGTGCCACTTATCGCTGTTGTCTACGCCCAGCTTGTCGGCATAGTCGCGCAAAACGGCCACCGAATCGTAGCCGGGATCGACGGTATGCGAAATAAAGCTGACCTGATCGTTATCCTCGTACGCTTTGTAGACCCGCAGCATCTGCTTGCTCATGATCGGGCAGATCGACTGGCACGTCGTGAAGAAAAAATCGGCGACGTACACCTTGTCATCAAAATCGTCTGTCGTGACGGTTTCGCCCTCCTGGTCTGTAAACTGAAAAGCGGGAATGGTTTTGTAGATGGTGTCTTCGACTTCCTGGCCATTGACCATGCGGGTGGCCACTTCGCGGGGGCCTAACACGGGCAACCGTTCAGGCGTCGACTGGCAGCCGGACCAGAGCAGAATGCCTGCGCCCAGTGCCCAAAAAGATGTTTTCATAACTACGTTGACGAATCGTTTCGATTGATCAACACAAAACTAGGCAAACCGGTGCGGACAAAGCGGCACATTGGTGAGTTTACAAAGTTGCCGGCCAGAAAATAAGCGCTCAGCGTCAGGCGTTCAGCCCGATGACCGGGCGGCCTCCCTTGCGCCCTACTGCCATTCGGCCAGCTCGGCGTAAGTATAGTCTTCGTGGACTTCCGGCACGTTCGTGTTTTTGCGGGCCTGTTGCGACACCAACGGCGAAACGGTATGGACGCGCAAATAACCGTCGTCGACGGGACGCATCAGGTGCTCGACGTCGGGGCGAGTCAGGTCTTCGCGAATCCATTGCCGCTCCACCTCGTGGGGCAACACAAACGGCATGCGTTCCTTGGTGTTGTGAATGCGGGCCATCAGCGGATTGGCGTCCAGGGTCACCACCGAACAGGTATTCACCACTTCGCCCGTTTCGCGGTCGGTCCAGGTTTCCCAAAGGCCCCCCAGGGCAAACGGCTTCTGTTGTTGCACCTGAATAAAGAAAGGGTACTTTTTGCCGCCCTGGTGCATCCACTCGTAAAAGCCGTCGACCAGGATAAGACACCGCCGCCGGGCGGCCGCCTGCTTGAACGAAGGCTTTTCAAACATGCTGTCGCCACGGGCGTTAAGCGTCATGCGGGCCAGATCGCTCGCCTGATCTTCGTTTTTCACCCAGCCGGGAATCAGCCCCCACCGAAACAGTTGAATGGCCTGCGGTTGGTCGCCGGTGATGACGGGCACCTCGGGATGCGCAAAGGCCGACACATGATGGTAGACGGGCGGCTCCACCCCATCCGGAAACTGGGCCTGGAAGCGGTCTTCCAGCGCTTCGGCCGGAGACGTGAGAGCAATGTGGTAGCACATGAGAGAATACGTGGAAGGTGAAGGGCAGAGCGACTCAGCGCTGGAGCATCGATCCGTACACGACGGCGTCTCCTTCGGGCAATTCCTGGAAACCGATCTGCAAGGCTTCCTCCTCGCTTTTCCGGTTGATCTCCACCCGGAACTTGCGTCCGGTGTCGCACGAACAGTCGTCGCAGGCCTCGCCTTCGTGAATGGCAATCTTATAGACGGGAATTTCGTACTGACTAAGGTATTTCACCAAATTCGCCTTGGTTTCTTCGTCGGACGTGCCGGCGGGCCAGGGATCGTCGCAGCCAGTTTCTGCGTAGTAAACCCAGCTGGTTTTGATCGGCTCTTCACAAGCCGACACCAGCAGAGCTACTGCCGAAAAAAGTGCTAACATTGACAAACTTTGGCCGAGACGCATATCGTAGTTTAAGACGCAAGATATACGCGGTATGTTGCCCTGCGGCTCACAAAAAGTTAAAAAAACATTAGATCTGAAGCGTTTCTCCCATGCCCCACACCCTCGCTCGTGTTTCAGTGCTTGTTGCCGTGCTCACCGTCCTGCTGACGGGTTGTTACGGCCTCTACCCGCCACCCGAAAAACCGCTCTCGCCCGTCCCGATTATTCCGCACCAGAAGGACGTCAAAGTTTTTGCGAAAGGCGACACGCTGGCCGATTCGTTGTACCTGCCCATGTACGAGCTGGCCGTGCCCGATTACGCCGGGGCGATGCCGCTGGAAGACTTCGAATACCTGGCGCAATCGTACGGGCTCGATGCAGTCATCAACGTCAGCAACCGCCCGCTGCGAGGCAGCACGCGCTACCTGTATAGCTCGTCGATGCTCTACGGACTGGGCATTATCTACTACGACAGCCTCGACTACGTCCGTTGGTTCGTAAAAGATAAGTGGACCTACAAACTCCCCGAACGCGACGGAACCTCCGCCCAGGAAGATTCGGCCCAGGTACCCGCCCGGCTGGTCTACCGCGCACATTTCGACTACCGAAGCGAGGAGCGCCCACCCCGCGAAGGCGAGCCGAACGAAGATTACGTGCGCTACGTGCGCAACTACTCGGCCGATTTCCTGATCAACGCCATCGAAAACTGGCGCTTCAAGCTCTCGGCCAGCACGAACCAGCTCGTCAAACGGCGCTATTACCAGAACGGGGAGAAAGTGTTGACTGCCGCCTTTACCTACGACCGCAAGGGGCGAATCGGGCAGATCGACCTGCAACATCACCAGAAAGAACCCGATCAGGAGACCATCGAACTGATTTATGACTCGACCGACCGGGTGATCGAAAAAAATATTACGGTCGACGGCGAACTGACCGGCCGGGAATTTTTGTATTACGACAACCTGAACCGCGTGGACCTGACCAAGTACTACCAACGGCAGGGCGAAGACCTGGTGCTCTACCTCCAGACCGAATACGATTACTACGAACCGATCGACTTTTACCCGGATTCGCTGCAGGTCGAGAATCGGTAGACGCCCCGAATCCACGGAAATCTGCCCGTATTCCCGCCCTACTTGTTAGGTTTGCGGAAACTAGTTGCCATGAGAACCTCCGAAATACGCTTCACTATTACCCTCGACGACAACAACGTGCCCGAACAAATCCACTGGCGGGCGGCCGATGCCCCCGGCGGCGGACAGCAGGAAACGCCGGCCATTGCGCTGGCCCTGTGGGATCAGCACGACAAAAGCACCATGAAGATTGACCTCTGGACAAAAGAAATGCCCGTGGGAGAGATGAAGCGCTTTCTGATCGGCACCATCGGCAGCCTGGCCGACACGCTGGAAAACGCAACCGACGACATGTCCATGGCCGGCGACATCCGCGAGTTGTGCGAGCGGTTGAGCAAAAAACTGGCCGACCAGGAAAAGACACAGGAGTAGGCCTGACGGGTGAGGCCTCCGCTCCGAAATCGGCAACGATTGTGTGAAGAAGGCTTCTTTCCACAGGGCAATTCGCAAAAAATTGTAGGGTCTTTTGTTAATTTTCCTTCATTTCTTGAGCAGAATTCTCGAATCTCTATCAATATTGATAGATTTGGGCGTCGTTTCAGACCTTACTACGCAGCTACACATCTGATCATTTACTTTGCATGAAGAGAATAGCAGTTTTTACCTCGGGGGGGGATGCCCCGGGCATGAATGCGTGTATTCGCGCCGTCGTTCGCACGGCGGTTTATCATAAATTAGAAGTTTTCGGAATTAAGCGGGGATACAACGGCATGATTCAGGGCGACATCTTCCCGATGACGTCGTTCTCCGTGAGTAACATCGTACAACGCGGCGGCACCGTCCTGAAGTCGGCCCGCAGCATGGAGTTCAAAACCAAAGAAGGACGCCAGAAAGCCTACGAAAACCTCAAGCGCCTGGAAATCGACGGCCTGGTGGCCATCGGGGGCGACGGCACCTTTACGGGGGCCAGCATTTTCTACGACGAGTACCAACTGCCCACGGTGGGTTGTCCCGGCACCATCGACAACGACCTGTACGGGACAGACTACACTATCGGGTTCGATACGGCGGTGAACACGGCGCTCGACGCCATCGATAAAATCCGCGACACGGCCGACTCGCACGACCGGATCTTCTTCATCGAAGTGATGGGCCGCGACTCCGGTTACATCGCCATCGAATCGGGCATCGGCGGAGGTGCTGAGATGATCATGGTTCCGGAAACCCTCACGACCTTCAACGACGTGATCGAGACGCTCCGGCAAGGATGGGACCGCTCCAAAACCTCGTCGATCATTGTGGTGGCCGAAGGCGACGAACTGGGCAACGCCACCGAAATTGCCGAGAAAGTCAAAAAACAACTCCCCCACGGCGACTACCGCGTCAGCATCCTGGGCCATACGCAGCGGGGCGGCGCCCCCACAGCCATGGACCGCATTCTGGCGAGCCGTCTGGGTGTCGGCGCGGTCGAAGGCCTGCTCAAGGGCATGTCGAACGTGATGGCGGGTGTGGTGAACAACCAACTGGTGTACACGCCTTTCAAAGAGACCATTACCAAGAACAAAGCCATTCACCCGGACCTGATTCGGATCGTCGATATCCTGAGCGTTTAAGTACGTTCTTCCTGAGACTCAAGCCTCTGAGGCCGCCCTTGTTTTCAAGCGTGGCCCCAGAGGCTTTTCTGTGTGCGCTCCATCTTTTCCTGGCCGTTCCGGTGGCCCTTCTCTCCCCGCCCTGGTGCCGCGCTTCGGTCCCAATGTGCATTTCCTGCAAAAAGTAAAACCTGCCCTTCAGAAATCCGTTTCTCTCGGTACGCTGGCGACCCACTTCCGGGACAGGCATCACCGTGCCACCGTTCGTCCGGGTCGGCTGTCAGCCTACGTTCGCGTTAATTTTGGGATTCCCTGTGCAAATAAAAACTCCTTATCCACCCGGCTTCCGCACTTTTTTTATTCGGCTGGCCCTTAATGCCCGCTATGTGTGGCGTCTGTTTCTGGCGATGATCACGCCGCCTTACGAAGGCCGCGAAATTCTGGCGCAGTGCTACCGCATGGGCTACAAATCGTTTCTGCTCATCGGCTTCACCGCCCTGCTGGTGGGCAGTGTTTTCACGCGGCAGTCGCGCCCGTCGCTGATCAGTTTCGGTGCCGAAAGCTGGTTACCCTTTCTGATGGCCGTCGCCATTGTGCGCGGGACCGGCCCGCTGGTCACCGCCCTGATTTGTGCCGGCAAAATCGGTTCCAACGTGGGCGCGGAGCTGAGTGCCATGAACGTGACCGAACAAATCGATGCGATGGAAGTCTCGGGTACGGACCCGTTCCGCTACCTGGTAGTGTCGCGCGTGACGGCCATCACCCTGATGCTTCCCGTGCTGGTGATTTACGCCGATATGCTGGGGCTGTTCGGCGCTTTTCTGACGACCCGCTACTACACCAACATCAGCCTGGAACTGTTTGTCCACCAGACGTTTAGCTCCCTATCGATTCGCGATCTGGCCCTGACCATCATCAAACCGCTGGTATTTGGGTTCGCCATCGGGACCATCAGCACATACCACGGGTATTACTCGTCGCGGGCCACCATTGGCGTGGGCAAAGCCGCCAACTCGTCGGTTGTGGCGTCGATGGTTTCCATCTTCATCCTCGACTTCCTGACCGTACAGTTTATCTCCCTTTTTCCGTAAGAACCCCTCACCTGTTGACAAGAGTTGTGAAAGACGTTGCCGTAAAAGACCAACGAAAACATACCGGAGCCTCGGCGTTCCTGCCTCCTGACGACCTGAAGTGCGTGCTCCACATCGAGCACCTGCGCAAAGCGTTCGAGGAGCGTGTGGTGCTGCAGGACGTGACGCTGTGCCTGTTTCAGGGCGAAAATCTGGTGATTCTGGGCCGCTCCGGGACAGGGAAATCCGTCTTGCTGAAGTGCATCATCGGCCTGATTATGCCCGACGAAGGCACCGTGGAAGTGCTGGGACGCCGGATCGATACCCTCTCGTCGCGCGAGTTGATGGAACTGCGCCGTCGGGTCGGCTTTTCGTTTCAGGGAAGTGCCCTGTACGATTCGATGACGGTCCGCGAAAACCTGGAATTTCCGTTGCGCCGCAACCTGGGCATCGACGATCCGCGCGAACTGAAACCCCGCGTGGAAGAAGCCCTGGAGGCCGTGGGCCTGTCGCACGCCATCGATCAGCAGCCCTCCGAATTGTCGGGAGGCATGCGCAAGCGCATCGGCATTGCCCGCACGTTGATCCTCAGGCCCGAAATTATGCTCTACGACGAGCCGACGGCGGGCCTGGACCCGGAAACTTCGACCGACATCAACGACCTGATCAACGAAGTGCGCAAGGTGTACCATACGTCGTCGATCATCATCACGCACGACATTGCCTGCGCCAAAACCACGGCCGACCGGATCATCTTTCTGAAGGATGGCCTCTGTTACAACGAAGGGTCGTTCGCCCAGATGAGCCGCGAAGACGACCCGCTTCTCCAGACCTTTTTCAATTATTTCAAAGTATCCTCATGAAAGCCATCGAAATACGCCGGAACATCCGACTGGGCATTTTTGTGGCAGTTGCCATTCTACTGGTGCTGCTGGCCCTGTTCACCATCGGCGGTCAGAATAATTTGTTTGCCCCCACGTTCCCGCTGCAGGTAGAGTTTCGCAACGTGCAGGGATTGCAGGGCGGCGACCGCGTCCTGTTTTCGGGCGTGGGCATCGGCAACGTCACCGACGTAGAAATTGTGCAGGACACCGTGATTCGGGTGCAGATGAAAATCAAGGAACGGGTGCGGCCGTTCATCAAGAAAAATTCGACCGCCACCATCACGACCGACGGCCTGGTGGGCAACAAAATTGTGGTCATTGAGCCAGGCGACGCCGCTTCCGGTCCCGTCGACGACGAAGATTTTATCGTGGCAAAAACCGAAGCCGGCGCTCAGGAACTGATCAACACCCTGACCGCCTCGGGACAGAACGTGATGGAAGTAACGGGCCAACTGAAACGCATCGCGCAGGGCCTCGAAGAAGGCCGGGGAACCTTCGGCATGCTGCTGAAAGACGACCAGATGGCCGCGTCGCTCCAACAGGCCGCCCTCAACATTCAGGTGACGGGACGCAATTCGGCCACCATCACGGGCGACATCCGCAGCATGGTGAACCAACTGCAACGCAACCGGGAAGGCCTCGTCAGCACCCTACTGACCGATACCAGTTTCTCGCGCGTTTACGATCAGACCCTCACCAACATCCGCGTTACCGGCGAGAACACCGCCGAAGCCACCGGCGACTTCAGTCGCTTTACCGACAAGCTGAACAACGAGGAAGGCTCGCTCAACGTACTGCTGGCCGACACGGCTTTCGCCAACGACCTGCAACGTACGCTCACCAACACCGCGCGGGGCACCGAAGCCCTCGCCGAAGATGCCGAAGCGCTGCAAAAGACTTTTCTGTTGCGGGGCGTGTTCCGGCGGCAACGCAAGCAGGAAGCAAAAGCCCGGGAACAGGCCCAAGAAGAAGCACAGCAGAAGCAGTAACCCCAACGGAAACAAGAACGTCTCCCGGATACCGCAGCAAGGCCGTAGTACACGGGAGACGTTTTTCTAGTGAGTCGAGAAACCGCTTACCGTTGCAGAAGCATGCGACGCGTCTGGCTTCCCTCGTTCGTGAACAAGGTATAGAAATACACGCCGTTCGAAAGTCCCTGGCCGTCGAACGCAACGCGGTACGTACCGGGCGTCTGCCGACGATCGACCAGCGTGCGCACCGGCTGCCCTAGCGTGTTGTACAACACCAGCCGTACCGGCGTCGGCGTCAGCAGTTCGTACCCGATGGAAGTCAGGTCCCGCAACGGATTGGGATAGTTCTGCTCCAAGCGGGAAGAGACGGGCTGCGTCCACCCTTTCGACGACGTGACGGTCGTATCGGCCGGCAGCCAGTCGCGGTCGAAGCGCGGGTGCGAGCCCTGCGCGAAGATGTTGGCGATGGTGTACTGCGCCGCTTCCTCGTCCGTCAGTTGCTGGGAAATAGAGATGCGCTGCGACACGTCCGAACCGGGTCCAAAGCACTGATACTCTGCGTACAGGGCGGGCTTCACGTTCCAGGTCGACCATCCGGCGGGCGACAGCGACGCCGGCTCTTCACACTGCACGAAGACCGTGCGCGGGGCGTCCTGCCAGGGGCGTCCCAGAATAAAAGAGGTAATCGGCGTTCCGTCGAACCCGACCGAGTCGGCGGTGATGGTGTTGTTCAGAAACACGTACCCGAACTTGCTGACGGCTTCCGTCGCGGCGGCGGTCAGTGCCCCACCGTTCCGGTTCACGTGAAGTTCGCAGTGATCGAACACCACAATGTCGCGCCCGAAAATGAAGTCGACCGATCCTTCCACGTAACAATCTTTCAGGTAGATCCGGCCGGTACCGCGCCCGCCCCACGTGTAGAACGTATCCTGATACCCCAACAGACGGCAGTTGTAATACGCCTGGCGGTCGCCA
Source organism: Catalinimonas alkaloidigena (assembly GCF_900100765.1). Classification (NCBI taxonomy): domain Bacteria; kingdom Pseudomonadati; phylum Bacteroidota; class Cytophagia; order Cytophagales; family Catalimonadaceae; genus Catalinimonas; species Catalinimonas alkaloidigena. The sequence goes on from NZ_FNFO01000004.1 coordinate 228,552, forward strand.
TTGACGCGCAGCGCCACGGCTTGCTGCCCTCCTCCCGAGCCGTCGTTGACGACGGTGTTCTGGAACGTGATGTTCATGGCCGTGAAATCGTCGGGCTCGATGGCCACGCTGTAGGAATTCGAAGTGCCCCCGGCAATTCCCGCGTAGTCGTCGTACGTCAGGATGGTCGTCAGCGGATCGTCGCCTTTCAACACGACATTCACTTTATTCCGCTCCAGGATCAGCTTTTCCTTGTAGGTGCCGGGCTTTACGTAGATCGTGTAGGTGCCGGTATAGTTGTCGGGAACCGCATCGAAGGCCGCCTGCACGGTTTCGTAGTCGCCGCTGCCGTCCTGCGCAACCGTCACCATCACATCCGGCGCTTTGGCTTCCGTCGTAAAGGTTACTTCATCGCCATAAGCCGTTCCCACGCCGTTGGTCGCATACGCCCGCACATAGTAGTCGGTATTTTCTTCCAGCGGCATCAGCGCGCTCTGAAACGCTCCCAGGCCCGCCCCCGCTTCGCTGTATGCATCGGCCAGGGTCGGGGCACCGGTGGTGTTCCAGACCAGCCCGCGCGCGGTGATGGTGTCGCCACCCCAGTCGGTTACTTCGCCACTGCCCACCGCCTCTTCGGCCAGAATGTTGGAAATCTGTCCCGTGGTGACCGTGGGCACCGAACGTTCGGTCAGGGTCGTGAAGCTCACTTCCCCGCCGTAGCTGGTTCCGGCGCTGTTGGTCGCATACGCCCGCACGTAATATTGGGTGCCGGGCGTCAGGCCGGTCAACTGGCTGGAGAAGGTGCCCGGGCCGGTGCCGTCTTCGGTTTTGCTGTCGTCAACGGTCGGGCTGCCGGTGGTGTTCCAGACCACGCCCCGGGCCGTAACGGGTGCGCCGCCGTCGGTATAAATGTTGCCCCCGCTGGTGGCGAAGGTGGTCGAGATGGCAGAAACCGGTTGCGAGGAAATCGCGGCCGGATCGGCCGTCACGCCGCTGACGGTCCCGCTGATGGTCACGTCTTTCAGGGCAACCAGCTTGGCCCACCCTTGCGCTTCGGTGTTGTAAGGGTAGATGCGTAGGTAAAACTGCCCGCCGCTTTCGACCATGGCCTCGACCGGGAACGTCCAGGAGGCCACCGCATTGCCCACCAGTGCCGAGTCGGCTACGAGCAGCGTGCTGGTGGCAAACGTGGGGTCGGTCGACGCGTAGACCGTGGCGCGGAGCGTGGAGGTAAACCACCCGCCGATGTAAAACGAAACTTCTTCTACCGCCAGCGTCCCGCCCGATTTGGGGGCGGCCGCAAACTGGGCATACATGCCGCCGACCGAATCAGGCTCGGCTATCCATTCGCCTTCGCCGGGTGTTTTGAGCGAGATCACCTTGACCTGCTCGGACGTGCCGTCGATCGGCAGCTCCGTAAAGTTGTAGAACTCCAGCCCTTCGAACGCGGGCAATTCGGCGACCATACCGCCGGTCGTGACGGGTTCCTGCGTATCGTTGAACGACCACAAGGCCGTCGAAGAAGCCGGAAGGGCTTTGCTTTGGCCCCCGATCATCACGTTGTTGGGCAGGAGGTATTTCCCGGTCCGCACGTCGGGGTCCTGGTCTACCCACGGGTAAATCCGCAGGTAAAACGTATCGCCTTCGGCCAGTTGCACCTCGGGTGCGCCGCTAAAAGTCATCAGCGTGTCGACCGAGAGGTAATTATTCTCCAGCCCGGTGTCGTACATCAACTCCATCGCCTCCGAAAAATCGGGCGAGGCGGCGTAAAAAATGCGTGCCCGCATGGAGCTGATCGACCGCGCCGCCAGTCGCAGCGAAAGCGTATCGACCATGAAGGTGGTCCCTTCGTTAGGGGCCACGGCAAACTCTACGTACGTACCGGCGATGGTATCGGTCTGATTGGCAGGCCATTCGTTACCCTGAATGCGCAGACGCTGGCTTTCTTCCAGGCCGGTGTACTGATTCAGTTCCAGGTTACTCAGCCGCTCGTCGGTGGCTGCTACCAGGCCCGTGGTGACCGGTGCAAAGCCTGTACCGTCCGCATCCGGATTGGTCAGCGGCCAGGTGGCCGACGACGGCACCTGCTGCGCCCAGGCGCTTGCCAGCGTGAGCCAGCTCAGCAGAAGAAAAAACGAAAATCGGCAGGGTGTTTTCATGGGTGGTGGGGTTCGTTGAAAAATGGGTTATCGCTGGTAAAGAGCAGCCTACCCCATCGCAACAACCCAACCCGCCCCTGATTTTTAAGACTTAGCAGAGAAAGTTGACAGCACGAGGCGTCAAGAAAAATCGTTAGCGTACAACTCGGACAATTCCCAAGTCGTCGGTGGGTCGTAAGCCGCACTGCTGTTCCAGATAAGCCCACTTCTTGGTGAACATGCTGGGTAGGTGCATGTCGTCCCGGTTGGAGAGTAAGTACGCCACCGGATCGACTTGCGGGTTGGAGGCCGCTTTGGTGTACGGTGCAAACGTAAAAATGCCGTCGGTGCTCAGGCTGACATCTGAAAAATGCCGGAAGGAGATTACCTGCGTTTGTTGCCGGTACCAGGTGTTGAAATCGGTTCCCAGATGGTAGCCCAAGTAATCCGGCCGGTTCTGGTGATCGTACTCCGTCAGTTGTCCGTCGATGCACACCAGCCCATCCCCCACTGTAAGCACTATGTCCTCTTCCTGCTGCTCGTCCAGCACCATGAGCAGCAACGTCGTTAGCAGTTCATCATCGCGCAGCACGAGTTGATTCGTAAGCGCCCTGAACTCCGCCAGAAGCTGCCGGAGAATTTCCCGCAGATCCACCTCAACCGAGCCGGACACCAAGGGTGCGTACAACGCTTGATAGCTTCGTTCCAACACAATTTTCCGCAACAGCTTGCCCACCAGCGTCGCTGCAAAGTAGCTGTCGGTTCCCATCGTGCAACCGTCCATCACCGCCCCTACCAACCGGTGCGTGCTCAACGGTGCTGTCAGTACATAATCCTCACAGTGGTTAACGTGGTGCTCGCCAATGCGCAACAATTGATACGTGTTCATGCATCGGCAAAATAAACTCTTCTTGTATTTCTCCCGATGGTCGAACTACCTAAGTTACCTCGTTACTCTTTCAGTTTGCTGTGGGAGCGGCTGTAGGTGAAGTACACAACGAGGCCCAACACCAGCCAGATCAGGAACCGGATCCAGTTGGTCGCGCCCAGTTCAGACATCAGGTACAGGCAACTCAGGAGCCCCAGTACCGGAATCAGCGAGAGGTTGAGCCGGTACGCGAGCACGGCCACCCAAATCGCCACCCCCAGAAACAGTAGGAACGGCCATTCGTCCTCGTGCCGGAGGGCGGTAATCGTCCAGGATTCAGGGCTCAGGACGAAACTGCCAATCAGCATCACCGCCAGTAGCACTGGCACCCAATACTTGCCGTTGACGTACGGTACGCGAAAACGACCGTCGGCCGGGAGCGGTTCGGCGGGCTGGCCCTGCTGTTGCACCAGCAGGCCGCCGCAGACCAGCACAAACGCGAACAACGTACCGATGCTCGTCAGGTCGGTCACTTCCGTCAGGTTCATGAACAGCGCCGGAATGGCCACCACAAAGCCCGTCACCACGGTCGCGAACGAAGGCGTCTGGAACCGGGGATGGATGCGCGAAAACGCCGGGGGCAGCAGGCCGTCGCGGCTCATGTTCATCCAGATGCGGGGCTGTCCCATCTGAAACACCAGCAGCACGCTGGCCATCGCGATGAGGGCCGTAAACGCGACGATGCCACCGATCCAGTGCAGACCAACGCGCTGAAATACAAACGCCAGCGGATCGCCGACGCGCAGGCTTTTGTACGATACCATGCCGGTCAGCACCAGCGTAATCAGCACGTAGAGGATGGTACAGATGATGAGCGAATAGATGATGGCGCGGGGCAAATCGCGCCGCGGATTGCGGGCCTCTTCGGCTGTGGTCGACAGGGCATCGAACCCGATGTAGGCAAAAAACACAGCCGAGACGCCTTTCATCACGCCCCCGAATCCTTCCGGATCGAACGGATTCCAGTTGGCCGGATGGACGTAAAACGCCCCGATCAGAATCACCGCCAGCACAACCAGCACTTTGATGCCCACCATCACGTTGTTGATGGTTTTCGACTCCCGCACGCCGATGTACACCACCGCCGTAATCAAGGCCACAATGACCAGCGCTGGCAGGTCGACGATCAGCCGCAGGCTTCCCAGCTGGGGGGCGGTCGACCAGGCGGCCGCTGCTTCCTGCAACAAAGGTGTCGTCGCCTCACCCCCGCGTTGCACCGCTTCGTAGCCCCGGAACGCGCTGAAAAAATCCATCGTCAGGTACGCGGGCAGGTGAATGTTCAGTCCCCGCAGAAACGCCGTGAAGTAGTCGGACCACGAGATGGCGACCGCAATGTTGCCGATGGCGTATTCCAGCAGCAGGTCCCAGCCGATGATCCAGGCCAGGAGTTCGCCGAACGATACGTAGGCGTATGTATAGGCGCTGCCTGAAATGGGTACGGACGATGCAAATTCGGCGTAACACAGGGCGGAGAAGCCACACGCCACGGCTGTGAACACGAACAAAAGCGACACGGCCGGCCCGCCGTCGGCGGCAGCGTTGCCGATCGTACTGAAAATGCCGGCACCGACGATGGCGGCGATGCCCAGAGCCGTCAGGTCGCGCACGGTGAGCACCCGGCGCAGTTGCGGGGCCGGCGGTTCGGTTCCTTCCACCAGTTCGTCGGTCGAAGGCAGCATGTCCACGGATTTTCGGCGTTGAAAAAGCGGATGTTGTAGCATAAAATAAGATGATATCAGGCAATGAAGCGAGCAATCCCAAACGCAGCGGCGGCGGCCAGTCCCCCCACCACGACGGTTTGCAGCGCACTACGCCACGCCCGGGTCCCCGTAAAGAGGCCTTTGATGTACCCAAAGACCCCGAGGGCCAGCAGCGTTGCGACCACCGACCAGACCAGCGCCTCCAGAATGGGAATCGCAAAAAAATAAGGGCTGAGCGGAATCAGGCCTCCGGCAATGTACGCCCCTGCAATGGTCAAGGCGCTTTTTAAAGCACGACGCGGATCAGGTTCTTCCAGTCCCAACTCAAAACGCATCATAAAGTCAATCCAGGCCTCCGGCCGTTGACGCAGCGCCTTCGCTATCGCCCTCCCCTCCGGTTCTGCAAGGCCGTAGTTTTTCAAGACGTCTACGACTTCCTGCTCTTCGCGTTCGGGCATGCGCTCTACTTCGCTCTGTTCACGGCGACGCTCACTGAAGAAGTGCTCCCGGTCGCTGTTGGCCGCCAGGTAACCGCCCAGCCCCATCGCGATGGAGCCGGCTGCAATTTCGGCCAGACCCGCCGTCAGTATCAGGTCGGTCTGCGCTACTGCTCCGGCCAGTCCGGCCGCCAGCGCAAACGGCACCGTCAGCCCGTCGGACATACCGATCACCACATCGCGCACCGTTCCGGAGGCCGTGAAATGCTTTTCTACATGAGGGGTCTGAGGCATAGGCAGTGCTGGCAAACGCTACCACCTAAAGTAGAGAGGAAACTTCAGAGATACGCCGTTTCAAAAATTTTAAGCTGTTTTTAATTAACTCCCCCAGCAGCGCCCTCGTAACCTCTACTAACGTAACTTCTTTTTGGTGAGGAGTTTAGCGGCCTGACTTCCTGGAATGTGTCTTTTTCCCTCAGCCGACCGTTGGCTCCCCTTCTTCCACCCTTAGATTCCCACGTATAGCTACGAAAACAAAATCTGCTGCGGCACAAAACGGCCAGTCCATCGCCCATGCCGAAGGCTATCCGACTCCCGCGGCGCTGGCAACACCCACCGACCTGCACGACGACGAAGTGCAGGCCGTGGTCCAAGCGGTCAATCCGATCATTGCCGATGCTTTCGCACTTTACCTTAAAACCAAGAATTTCCACTGGCACCTGTCCGGGCCGCACTTCCGCGACTACCACCTGCTGTTCGACGAGCAGGCCGAGGCCATCCTGGACTCCATCGATCCGCTGGCCGAGCGCATCCGCCGCATCGGGGGAACCACGCTGCGGAGCATTTCGCACGTGCATCAGCTCCAGACCATCACCGACAACAATGAAGCATTTGTCAAACCGCTCGACATGGTGAAAGAGCTGCTGAGCGGCAACCGGCACATCGCACGGCAGATGCGCGAGGCGATGGAGTTGTGTGATGCCAAGCGCGATCACCCGACCAGCAACTTGTTGCAGGAAGTACTCGATGCCACCGAACGGCGCATCTGGTTCCTGTTCGAGATTACGCAACAAACACAGTAACCCCGCCGACGGCGTCTGGCTACGCCGTGGCGCGCTATACACTTTTTTCGGCCGGGTGAGTCTCTTCTGAAAACGGCCCACCGAGGCCCCATTTTAATTTTTTCGCTTTATCACTTTTTGATCTGATCATGAACCAAACAGTCAGTGATTTTATCCTCAAGCGCATGCGTGGCTAATCCTCCTTGTTGTACGCGTTTAGTGGAGAGGCTACTGGTTCAACGTCACGACCACTTTGCCGACGGTGTTACCGCGCTGAAAACGGCGGAGGGCGTCCGGTAATTCGGCAAACGGAAAAACTTGTCCGACATGCGGCGGCGCGAGCTGGAGCGCCTGCAGGCCGTCGAGCATCTGGTGCATCAGGTCCGTTTGTTCGTAGAGAAAAATGAGGTTGAAGCCCATCAGCGACTTGTTCTGCGAAGGCAAACGCAGAGGATCGATCTTGGGACGGCGCAGGAATTTCCAGAGCAGTTGCGGGTAATTGGGCCGGTCGCTATGCGACGTGAAACTGGCCGATCCGTAGGCCACCATGCGGCCCATCGGGGCCAGGACGTCCCAGCCCTGCCGGAGAATCGTCCCGCCGATGCACTCCATGATCAGCAGCAACGGACGTCCGTCCAGCGCCTCGACCAGTCGTTCCCGGAAGTCACTGCCCCGCAGGATGATCGCGTCGTACCGTTCCTGTTCCCGCAGAAAATCCACTTTGTGCGGTTGCCCGACGGTGCCGATCGTGTAGGCATCGTATTGTTTGCAGATCCGGTTGGCGAGGATGCCAACCCCGCCCGCCGCACTGTGGATCAGCACCGCCATGCCCCGCTGCAAATTGCCCAGTTCGGTCAGGGCGTAAAACGCGGTGAGGCCCTGCACCAGAAACCCCGCCCCTTCTTCAAAACTCCAGGCGTCCGGCAGCGGGGTCACGTACCGCCGATGGCTGTTGAGGTGCGACGCGTAGCCCCCGAATTTCGTCGCGCCCATCACCCGGTCGCCCACGTGCCACTCCGATACGGCCTCGCCGACGGACGTCACCACGCCGGAAAATTCCAGGCCGGGGATGAACGAGCCTTTCGGGGTGGCCTTGTACAGTCCCTGAATGGCAAAAATATCGGCGAAGTTGAGGCCGATCGCCTTCACCTCCACCTGCACTTCGTCGGGTTGCGGAGGTGCCAACGCTTCGGTTCGTTGGTCCAACTGCCGGAGCGAACCCGCTTTGGGCATACGGTATACCTGACGCTGTAGCATAGACGATCTGTATCAGATTAATTCTTTCGTATGACAGAACGTGTCGGTAAGCAGTGGGTTACTACATGAGCCTGCCCAAGCCTGAATCAACCCGGTAGATTAGGAGACACCTGTCAAAAAGAACGGTATCGTTTCCATAGAGTAAGTACGCGCTCCAAAAGGGAGATCGTCAGAAGCACAAAAACAACTTGAAACCAACGTACCAGTTGATCTATCGGAAGGTTTCCTACTTTCGTAAGCATCTCCGGAAGTGTCAGGCTCAGGAAAACCCCGAGGACCGTTCCCAGAGCAAAAAACAGCATAGATAGATGGATATTCCGGCGGACGCCTTTCTTCAATTCGGTCTCAATTGCGATTCGCTGCAGGACCCGGTCTTCGAAATCAGAGAAGGGGAGTTGCAGTTTGCTCTTTCGCAACAGGGTGGCTAGCGTTTCGTCAGGAGGGGAAGATGAGGACATCGGAAATTAGATTAGGTTGCGTTCAGTAGTTCTTTGCAAGCGACCAGCATGCTCTTACGCGCTCGGAATAAAGTCACTTTTACTTTGGCTTCGGTCCATCCGGTGATGGCGCTTACTTCTTTGACACTTTCTTCTTCCAGGTAGAAGAGCCTTAACACCAGGCTCTCGTTGGGTGAAAGTTTCCGAAGGGCTTCGTTGATCAAATGGGTTTGCTCCTCTTCCTGAGGTGACAGCAAAATGCTTTCGTCGACCCATTCCGCTTTAGAGTCATCTACAAACGAGATGCTTTCCCACTTTTGAATCTGTTTCAATCGCTTGAAGGCTTCATTGGTAACAATCCGGTACAACCAGGTGCTGAATTTTGACCGGCGATGAAACGACCGGATGCCTTTAAACGCCTTTATAAAAGACTCTTGCACCACTTCTTCTGCCTCAAATTCATCTTTGACAACCGACATGGCAATGGAAAAGGCCATGTCTTTGTACTGCGTGATGAAATAGCGAAAGGCATGGGTATCTCCCTCCAGTACTTTGTCAAGATAGAGGTCATCCATACCTCAGCTATGGTTTTTCTCTCTATCCACATAATGGGCCACAATCATGGAAGCCCCGACACAGGCAAACAAGACAAACAGGTAAGGGGGTTCATCAATCACATCCATGCGGATTAAGATTGCCTGTAGCCCAAAACCTACGCTCAGCCCGATGGTTACAATGCCGGCACGAAGCCAAGGAAACGTGAAAGGTCGCCTGTCATTCAAATACAAGTTCATGTCGACACCTTTCTCCAAGAGGACAAGCCGCTCCTTCGCTTTAGCGCGATGATAGAAATAAAAAGCCAAGAAAATGCAAGTAATGAGGACTATGACGAAGACGGTTAACAGAATGAAGGGAAGATACTCGTAGGCAATATTCATAACGATTCTTTGATTTTCTATCGGTTGGATCAGCCAGCACCCGCATTGGTTACAAACTCAAAAAAATAATTTCAATTTGCCCCTATGCACGATTTCCGTTTGCGCGTCTTCTACAGTGTCGCGACGCACCTGAACTTTACCAAGGCGGCGGGTGAGTTGTTCATCAGCCAGCCCGCCGTGACGCAGCACATCAAAGAACTGGAAAAGCAGTACGAACTGCGGCTCTTTGAGCGGCGGGGGAACCGGATTTCGCTGACGCCCGGCGGCGAACGCTTGCTGGAATACGCGGAAGAGGTGCTGTCGCTGCACCGCAAATTGGAAAACGACCTGCAAACCCAGTCCCAGCAGCGGTGGCGAGGGGCGCTGCGCATCGGGGCCAGTACCACGATTGCGCAGTACGTGCTCCCCGCCGTGATGGCCAGTTTTTACGACCGCCATACGGACGTCAACTTTTCGTTGTTGAGTGCGAACACGACGCAGATTGCGGACGCGCTGCTGAAAGGACGCATCGACCTGGGGCTGGTGGAAGGACCGGTGGCCAGCCGCGACCTGAAACAGGAATGGCTGCTGGACGATGAACTGGTGGTGGTGGCGGCCAGCAAGAGCGAGTGGGCCCGTCAGCCCCGCCTGACGCTGGCCGAACTGCCCCGGTTGCCGTGGGTGATGCGCGAAGAAGGGTCCGGCACCCGTTCGGTGGTGGAACAGGCGTTTACCGACGTCGGCATTGCGCCCGAGGCGCTGCAGGTGGTGATGTCGCTCGGCAGCACCGAAGCCATCAAATCGTTTTTAGCGGCCGGGGTGGGGGTCAGTGTCCTCTCCCGCCGATGCTTGCGGCACGAGCTGGCGCTTGGCATTTTGCAGGTGTTGTCCATCCCGCAGTTTCAGCCGCACCGTTCGTTCAGCTTTTTGTACCTGCAAGGCCCGACGCCGACCGGATTGGCCGGCGAATTTCTGCGATTCACACGACGAATGCTGCAACAAGCAGATTAATCACAGATCAATAACTTATACTTATACTACATCATAAATTACAATTATGATGTAGCGATAGGGTCTTCTACCTTTGTTTCCAGTAAGCGAAAACCGACATGGAAACATCCGAAAACTATCCGTTGCCCCACCGCCTGACGACCTGGCACCGTCGCCTGCAAGGCTTGCTGGAACGGAGCGTCACTTACCGAGAAATTATCTTTGTACTAGCGTTAGCGGTGTGTCTGTTGCCCGAAATCACGCCCCCCCTGGCCTTGGTACTGGGCCTGATTGTCGCGCAACTTATCGGTCACCCGTTCCTACACCTCAACCACAAGGCAACCCGCTGGCTGTTGCAAGGTTCGGTGGTGGGATTGGGGTTCGGCATGCATGCCGGCAGCGCGTTGGCCGCCGGAAAAATGGGCATCACGTTTACGGTCATTTCCATTCTGGGCACGCTTGTGGTCGGCATAGCGCTTGGAAAGCTGTTGCGTCTCGACCGGATTACGGCCTACCTGATTGCGGGCGGTACGGCCATCTGTGGGGGCAGTGCCATTGCTGCGCTCTCGCCCGTCCTCAACGCGAAGGAGCAGCAAATCTCCGTGGCGCTGGGCACGATCTTCCTCCTCAACTCTGTCGCGCTGTTTCTTTTCCCCTGGGTTGGGCACCTACTTGACTTATCGCAGACGCAGTTTGGCCTCTGGGCGGCGCTGGCCATTCACGACACCAGTTCGGTGGTGGGCGCCGCCGGGCACTACGGCCCTCAGGCGCTCGAACTCGCCACCACGGTGAAACTGGCGCGGGCGCTCTGGATCATTCCGGTGGCGTTGGTTACTTCACTCCTGTTCAAAACCCGCGGCGCCAACGTCACGATTCCGTACTTCATCGGTGGGTTTGTCGTGGCCATGGTCCTGAACACCTACGTACCGATGCTACGGCCGGTCGGAGCGGTGGTGGTACCCCTGGCGCACACCGGACTGACATTGACACTCTTTCTGATCGGCGCGGGCCTCTCGCGTCAGGCCTTGCGGGCGGTAGGCTTCCGGCCATTGGTGCAAGGCGTGCTGCTGTGGGGGCTGATCTCGGTAGCGGCTCTGGCCCTGGTCTTGCAGTGGCACGGATAGCCGCTGGCGCATCGTCTTGCTAACAAACCCGTATACTGCTATTGTTGCTTTCTGATTTCCTACCCGTCCTACTTTAAAGAGAACCCTCTATCCTTTGGCTCACAATAGGTTACAAACACCAGACAACGTAAATCTGGTGTTTACCAGACAACTATTTTCTCCGACCTTTCTTAGGATATTTCAAATTTTATTATGATTATCGCCCCATTCTTTAACATACGCTTAACCTATGAAAAGACTCCTCCTCCCCCTCGTCCTGAGCCTCTTCCTCCCGCTTTCCCTGGCTCATGCACAGATTACCATTACGCAGAGCTCTTTCTTTGAATTAAACCAACGCCGCGTCGATGGTGATGTAGAATCGGATACGATCACGATTTCTCCGGCAGGTCCTGATCAGATGTGGGACTATAGCGCCTGGACGGATGTTGACTCAACTTTTATTAACATCATCTCTCCAGAAACAACCCCTTACTATGCAGATTTTCCGGATGCAACTCATGCGATACTAGTCGACTCGTCTTCAACTTCGTTTGGTTTTGATGAGAGTGATAGCACAAGTGCCTACGTTTACTTTAGCAGCAAGCCCTCTGGCTTTTTTATGGAAGGGTTTTCTACGGTGTTTTTTGGAGATACTGTAGCCTATAAATACACGCCCCCCCTTCTCTTCGCTCCTTTGCCTTTGGCGTACGGCGATCAAGGAACAGATTCTTCAAACAGTCGAGTAGAAGTTAATATTGAATTTGAAGGAGAAGAATACCAAGGCCAAATGCGCTCAACCGTCATAACCGAGTGGGAAGCTGATGCTTGGGGCACGGTGATGCTACCTGGCGATCAGATGTACAACACCCTCCGGCTGCAATCCATTCAGACGTCGTTCGACTCAATTTTCGTCATGATTTTCGGCGAGGAAGTTTTAATGTCGGCAGAAGAGTCCGGCCCCGATACTTCCTATTATTGGCTTACGAATGGAACACCTCACTTGGTGATGGCAGCGTCACTTTACTCCGAGAGCGATACAGTTAGCGTTTCGTTCTTCATGTCGAGTACAGAAATTGTTACCGATGCGAAAACGCTGCTGAACCGGGCACCCGTCCGGGCGTATCCGAACCCTACGCGCGATCAGATCACGTTCGAGGCCGAGAAAGCGACCGGAGCGCCCCTTCAACTCCAGGTGTTCGACGCCACCGGCCGGTTGCAGGAAACACACGAACTGACCGAACGGTCGTTCACCTTACCGACGCGCCACTACGCCAGCGGCACGTATTTCTACGCCCTGACCGATCGGGACGGCACCGCCCGGCGCGGCAAGTTTGTCGTGACGCGCTGATCGTCTTCCACCTTCTCCACAACGCGGCTGCTCACCAACGTGGGTAGCCGCTTTTTTTGCCCCCGGCCTCCCGTCTGGCATTTTGGTGTAACTGCCGATTTTGTTTGCGCGTTGCAGAAACAAATCTTTACCTTGGGACTTCACCCTGATGTCTATGAAAAAACGCTACTTCCCTCTGCTGTTTCTGCTTCTGTGCTACGGCACCACCCACGCGCAACTTACGCTGACGCAAGACGATCACTTCCAGTCCGGCCAGCTTCGTACCGATGTGTTGTTGTCGAGCGAAACGTTCGTGTTGCCCGACAGCGGTAGCCAGCAGTTGTGGGATTACAGTTCGCTGACCGGCGGCATGCTGTCCAACACGTCGATTCTTGAGCCGGCCCAAACGCCCTACGCCGCACAATATCCGGGAACGACCTACGCCCTCGCGGCCGGTTCGAGCACCGGCATTTTTGGTGTGGAGAGTTTCCTGGCCGACATGGACGGCTACGTATACCTGTCAAGCACCGAAGCGGGCATTCAGGCCGATGGCGTCGTGCTGAAACGCGGTGGCGAAGCCCTGAAATTTCCGTTCGAACCGGCACTGGTGCTGTTCCCGACCCCGCTGCGCTACGAGGACGCCGGCCTCGACACGGCCTTTATTTCGGTTTCGTTCGACACGACGCTGACGCTCCCTAACACCACGCTTTCGTTCCAGGGTACGGTGACCATCGACAGTTACATTTATACGGATTGGAAAGCCCTCAGCGAAGGATTGCTGGCCACGCCCCTCGACATTTACGAAACGCTGCTGCTTCGCTCCATCCGGACGGTGTACAACGAGGTCTCGTTTACCTACGACGTGTTTATGGTGCCGACCACGCTGCCCATCTCTCAATACACCAGCCCGGCCGACACGTCCTATTCGTGGCTGACGAACGCCGAACCGTTTCTGGTGATGACGGCCAGTCCGGACTCCGGCACTACGGAGCTCTCGTATTTTGTCTCCAACGAAGTGATTACCGACGCTCCTTCTTTGCTTGCGACTGCCTCGGTGCGGGCGTATCCGAATCCTGCCAACCAGCAGCTAACGCTGGACGCTGCGCGGCTTGTTTCGCCTCCCACCTACCTCCACGTTTACGACATGACGGGACGTTTGCAACACTCCTACCCGATGGCGCAGCGTCAGCTGACGGTCGATACCCGTTCGTATGCCAGCGGTGCGTATTTCTACACCCTCGAAACCCGAGACGGCACACACCAGCGCGGCAGATTTGTGGTTACGCATTAATCGCGGTGAAATGCGAAGCGCATGGAGCAAAGCGCAGAGCGTGAAAGGCGAAGTGAGCTGTATGAAAGAATGAGAAGGAGCGTTTAGAGATTAAGGCGGAAGTCTGCTTTGTCCCTCACCAGCCGTTTTCTTTGAGCTTTAAACGCGTAACTCAGAACTTTTTACTTGTCCTCGAACGGCTGAGGCGTAACCATCAGGACGCTCTCTTTCTCGACGATGACCTGTCCCGGTGGCGCGCCTTTCACCTTCCGCACCCACTTTTTGGGGGTATAGATGACCGGGCAAAGCGAGTCGGTTTTGCGTTTGGAGTACCAGGCAGCCAGTTCGGCAGCCTTCTGAATCACAGGGGGCGGAAAAGGCTTTCCGGCCTGGTATTTCAACAGAACGTGCGAGCCCGACACATCGCGGGCGTGGAGCCAGAGGTCTTCTTTGTAGCTGTGCCGCTGGGTGAGTTCGTCGTTGCTTTTGGCGTGTTTCCCCACCCAGATCTGAAACCCACCGTACACAAACGCTTTGTAGGGCAGCGATTCTTCCTGTTGCTGTTCCTCCTGCGTCAGGCCCTTGTCCTTCAGAAACTTGCGCAACGGCTTTAGCTGGTCGAGCGTTTTCACGTGCTCGATTCCGCTTTCCAGCTCCGAGAGGCGCTCCCACTTGGCATCCAGGTTCTGCCGCAGTTGGTTTAGCTCTTTCTGCTGGTTCTTGGCTTTGCGGTAAAAGCGCTCGGCGTTTTTCTGCGGCGACAGGTCCGGATTGAGCCGGAGCGTCAGGTCGCGGTCGTGATAAAAGTCGTAGAGCGTCACCTCACGACTCCGCTCCGGAATCTGGTGGAGGTTCGCCATCAGGATGTGCCCCCACTCTTCGTAGCGGCTTTCCCGTTCCAGTTCTTCTAACTTAGCCGAGGTCTTTTCGATGTAATTCTCCGCCCGCTTGCGTTCGCGCTCCAGCGTGGCCAGCGCCGCGTTTTTCTCCCGTTCCAGGTAATATTCCTGCGTAAAGTAACGGGCGTAACGGTTGGCGGCTTCCAGCGGATCGGTCGTATGCACTAGCACCTCGCCCGTCTCCAGCAGCGAAAGGTGGATCTGCTGATCGTCCGTCCGCACCACGTAGAAATCGGACGCATCGAGTTGCGCCAGCACTTCCTGCACCAGCGCCCACTTCTGTTCGAGCGAAGCTTCCGCATAACCACGCGCCTCCAGCGACTGCCGCACCAGCGGCCCAAACGTCGGATACAGCGTTTTCAGGTTCCCGCCGCTGGCCTCAAACGCAGCATGGCTCTGGTCGATCGCCCGGTCCTCCACCTGCACCCGCTCAACCGGATGGCTGCGGTGAAACTGATCGATCACCTCGCCCGCTGCCCCCACCAGCAGCACGTTGCTGCGGCTACCGAACAGTTGAAACAGCAGCCGCACGCCCCCGCTCAATTGCAGAAAAAAACTGCGTTCGTTCTGTTGTTGCACCACGCGCTCTACCGTCCGGCCGATGGCCTCTGGAAACAGGTCGACAGAGTTGCGCCGCGCCCGGTGAAATTCGTCCTGAAAGGCCAGATGATACGCCTTCGGCGACAGATCGGCCCGGAGGTAAAAATCCTCACCGGGTCGCCCGAAGCCCAGCACCAGCTCGTCTTTCGACTGACTGAAGGCCGTCAGCAGCTCCCACCCCACCAGCTTTGTTTCCAGTGCAGGCGTCAGGTGGCGCAAAAAGTGGTAATTGAACAGCAAAGCGACGTTAGCTTACAAGTTGCAGGTTTGAAAAGATGTAGAGTTTAAAGTTCAACGGTTAAGGCTTAAAGATCAAAGCAAACATTAGAGCCAAGTTGACGCTAGACTTTAAGCTGTAAGCGTTAAGCTTTCAACGCATTGCGCTCAAAGCTCCACCACCAGGCCATCGTAGGCGAGTTCGACGAAGGCGGGCAGACGCGGTGCGACCTCACGGTAGAGGCCGAGGCGGTGGCTGATGTGGGTGAAGTAGCCCTGTTCGGGAGCAAGCTCTTCCATCAGCGCGATGGCTTCCTGCAACGTAAAGTGCGAAATGTGGGGCTCTTCCTGCAACGCATTGATTACCAGCACCCGCGAGCCCCGGATCTTTTCCTTTTCGGCCTCGGCGATTTCGCTGGCGTCGGTGATGTAGGTAAAGTCGCCGAGGCGGAATCCGAACACCGGCAACTTGTGGTGGAACACCTCGATGGGCGTCACGGCAATGCCTTCGACCTCGAACGGCGCGTGGTCGATTTCGTGGAGCCGCAAACGCGGCACCCCCGGATACGGATTTTCGCTAAAGGCGTAGGCAAAATCCTGCGTGAGCTGGTTCAACACCGAACGACGGCCGTAAAGGGGCATGTCGCGGCCCTGCATGAAATTGAACGGACGCACGTCGTCGAGACCGGCCGTATGGTCGCGGTGCTCGTGGGTAAACAGGACGGCATCGAGCGATTTGATCCGCTCACGCAACATCTGCTGCCGGAAGTCGGGGCCCGTGTCGATGACCAGACTCTTGCCGCCGACCGCCAGGTGCACGGACGTACGCAGCCGCTTGTCACGAAAATCGAGCGAGCGACACACCTCACAGTCGCAGCCAATCACAGGCACCCCCTGGGAGGTCCCTGTACCGAGAAACGTTATCTTCAAAATCAGGAAGGGCTTTGGGCCAGACTTGCCAGCAGGGCTTTGCTCTGCACACTCAGGCGATCATCTTCCGGCAAGACCAGGTCGCGAATAATGTCCATCAAGCAGTTGATCTTGCCTTCCAGCGAGTAAAACTGATTGACGATGACGACTTTTTTGTGTTGTAAGATGCAGAAGCCGGAACGGAAGTTTCCTTTTTCATACCGAAGCAGGTACCCTGCCTCTTCGACCAAATGCTCCAGCTTCTGCAAAAAGCTACGGGAATACGAAATCTGCATGTAAAAATATGGTACTACTCAGTTCGTCAGGCGGTTTACTACTTCGACCAGCTTGTCGAAATCGAGCGGTTTCAATAAGTAGTCGTTAATCCCGGCGGCTGTGAAATCTTCTTCGGTATAGTTGCGGGCGTTGCCGGTAATGGCCACAATCGGAATGTTGGCTTTGTTCTGGTCGTCTAACGAGCGAATCTGACGCGCACATTCCATACCGTCCATGATGGGCATGTTGATGTCGAGCAGCAACACGTCGTAATGTTCGGAAGTGATTTTATCGAGCACCTGCTTTCCGTTTTTCGCGGAGAAGATTTCGTAATTCTGAAACTGAAGGATCTTTCTGGTCAGATTCTGAATGACCGAACTATCCTCACCAATAAGCACTTTTTTGGTTTTACTCATGGACTTATGGTATTGAGAAGGTTGGGGTATAGATCCTGATATTCACGGAATTTTTCTTCTAAATATATCAGGTCTTGTTGCAAAGATATATAATTACCTGTTTTTAATTTTTCCTCGGTCAAGCGGGCCTGTTCCGCGAGCTTTTCGACGCCCAGCGTTCCTGCATTGCCTTTCAGGGTATGGAGGTGACTCTTCACCACATTGTACTCTTCACGCGCAGTGGCTTCCTGACACTCGTGCAAAAACTGCTGTGTTTCTGTCTCAAATTCCTGATACGTTTCCTGGGTCATTTCTTCTCCGATGATACGCAGAAGATTTTTCACTTTTTCAAGATTGAGCACCGTACCCGCCGACGCTTCAGGAGCTTCGGCCGGGCCTTTCAGGACTTTGGTCGGTTTCTTCACCCACTCTTTGACCATCATCACCAGCGTTTCGGGTTTGATGGGTTTCGAGAGGTAATCGTCCATGCCCGACTGAATAAACTTGTCTTCGTCGCCCTGCATGGAGTAGGCCGTCATGGCGATGATGGGCGGCAGTTGTTTGTGCTGTTCGCGCAGCTTTTTCATGGCCGTGACGCCGTCCATGTCGGGCATCTGGATGTCCATAAAAATCAGCTCGAAACTGTCGTTCCCCACCGTAGCGAGGGCTTCGGCCCCGTTCGAGGCGGTCACCACATCGCACCCGGCTTTGCGCAAAATTTCGCTGGCCACTTTCCGGTTGATGGGGTTGTCGTCGACCAGCAGAACCCGCGGCGGCTCCAGAAACTGGTAGCGTACGGCCACGGCATGTTCGCTGTCGCGGGACGGCACCTGCGCGGCTTCTACCTCGCGGGTCTGGAACGTAAACCAGAACGTGCTGCCCTTGCCCTTCTCCGACTTCACGCCGATGTCGCCGTTCATCAGGTGGCTCAACTGCTTGCTGATGACCAGCCCCAGGCCCGTTCCGGCATACGACTTGGTCGACGAGTTGTCGAGTTGCGCAAAGTAGTCGAACAGGGCGCTCAGGTTTTCGCGCGAAATTCCAATGCCCGTGTCGGTTACTTCCACGCGGATCAGGTGCTTGCGCTGTGGGTCGTTCCCCTGCGCGGGCAGCACCTGTCCGGTAAAGGTCAGGCGCACTTCGCCCTTGTCGGTAAACTTGATGGCGTTGGACGTCAGGTTCGACAGCACCTGCAACAGGCGCGTTTCGTCGGCGCTGATGTAACGCGGCACCTCGTCGGCCACCTGGTAGTGGAGCCGGATGCCCTTTTGCGACGCCTGCTGCTGGAAGAGCGAAATCAGTTTGTCGATCGTGTCGAACAGCGAAAGCGGGTGCCGCCGCAGTTGCATCTTCCCGGCCTCGATTTTGGAGATGTCCAGAATGTCGTTCAGGATGTTCAGCAGCGTCTCCGACGATTTTTTGACGGTCTGCACGTAGTCGCGCTGTTCGGTATTCAGGGGCGTGTCGTTCAACAGGTCGATCACCCCGATGACGCCGTTCATGGGCGTGCGGATTTCGTGGCTCATGTTGGCCAGGAACTGTTCTTTCACTTTGAGCGAACGTTCGGCCAGATCGCGGGCGTCCATCACCTCCTGGTTCGCCTTTTTCAGCTCCGTGATGTCGCGCGCCACGCCTTCCACCCCGACCACCTTGTTTTGTTCGTTGCGGATCAGGCGCATGTTACAGATGAACTGGATCACCTCCCCCCGTTTGTCGATGATGGGCACCTCGAAGTTACGGATGCTGCCCTTGCGGGTCAGTTGTCGCAGCGAGTCGCGCCGCCGCACGTTGTAGACGTAAAATTCGGTAACTTTTTTCCCCATCACCTCTTCCGGTTCGTAACCGCAAAGTTCCTGCACCGATGGCGAGATCATGGTGATGTAGCCCTCCTGATCGGTTCGGAAGTAAATGTCCTGGAACGACTCGAAGATGTTCCGGAACTTCTCTTCGCTCTCTTTCAGGGCCAGGCCGCTGATTTTTTTCTGGGTGATGTCGTGCCCGATGCCCGAAATCTCTTCAATCTGTCCGTCGGATTTGTAGATCGGGTTGAGAAAGATTTCCCACCAGAGTTCCTCGTTCCGCACCGTTTGCGACGTCTCGAAATTGAGGGGCCGCCCGTCGAAGACCTGCTGGTACTGCGACAGCCACGTGCTGAACCAATGGTCCATCGGGATGCTGTGCTGGGTTCCCTCCTGTCCGAGTGTCACGCCGTAGTTGCTGTTGAAGGATGTGAGGCGTCCCTGGCGGTTTACGGACCAGATCAGGTGCGAGCTACTTTCGAAAATGGCGTTGAGTCGCGCCGTCTGGTCACTCAACATTTCCTCGTCTTTCTTCCGCTGAATACTCAGCGCCACCTGCCCCGAGATAAAGTCGAGTAGTTTCAGGTCTTTCCGGTCGTAGGCGGTGCGGTCGTAATACGAATAGATGGCGATGACGCCGGTCAGGGTGCTGCCCAGCCGGAGCGGCACACCCAACCACACTTTCGGCACGGGCTTGGGCAAACTGACCCCGGCTTCGCGGGCCAGGCCCACCAGCCGCCCTTCGTAAAGAAATAAGGGCTGCTCCTGCTGCATGACCTGATAGGCCAGCCACTCGGCCATCTGCCGCCGCTCGGCGGGATACGGGTCGTCGTCGCCGTGTTCGTCCTGGAAAAAGGCAAACTGCAACCCGTCGCCTTCCGGATTGGTCAGCACAATCGAAAAGTTGTTGGTATCGACCGCCTGCCCCAGTTCCTGCTGAATGTTGGCGTAGAGATCGCGGAGGTTCGGGCTCTGGACCGTCAGCCCGGCAATGGTGTGGTACAGCCGCTGCGACCGCTCGGCACGGGTGCGCTCCGTGATGTCGTGCATGATGACACGGAAGGCCATCGGACGCCCGTTCTGAAACTGGCAGTTGATACTCGCCATCACGTTGATGTTTTTCCCGTCGTGGGTCAGCAGCACCGTTTCGAAGCGCTCGGTAGCGCCGCCCTTCAGCAGCGATTTCAGGTAGCGTTCGATCTGCTCGCGGTGTTCGGGATGGATCAACTGACTGAAGTGCAGTTGCTTGGCCTCGTCTTCGGTGTAGCCCAGCGTCGCCCGGAACGCGGTGTTGCCCGTGCGGAGCGTGCCGTCGGGCGCAAAGATCATGATCAGGTCGTTCGCGTTTTCGAAGAAGTCCTGCAACTGGCGGGTGCTCTCTTCCAGGGCCTTGGCGACGCGCAGTTTTTCCGTGATGTCTTCGCCCACCACCGTGGCGCGCAGTTGCCCGTCGGCGGCGTTGTTCAGGATGATGGTGTTGAACCGCACCACCCGCACTTCGCCGTTCCGAGTCAGGATTTCCTGCTCGAAGTTCTGCATCAACCCTCCCGACTCGAACAACTGCTTCAGATCGGCCACGGCCTGTTCGCGCTGGTCGGGCGGAATCAGGTCGAACCAGTTGCGCGCCTTCAGTTCGTCTTCCTGCCAGTCGGTGATGGTCTGGAAATAGTGGTTGGCATAGAAAAGCTGGCCTTCCTGATCCAGGTTCAGCGCTACCAGCGTGGCCTTGGCCAACACGTTGTGCAGGCGCTTTTCCGACTCGATCAGGGCTTCCTGACGGCGGGCTTCTTCTTCGGCGGCGCGGCGGTCGGTGATGTCGACCGCGCACGAAATGTAGCCCCGAAACTGCCCCTGGTTGTCCACGTAGGGCACGCCGTTGTCCAGCATCCAGCGGTAGGTGCCGTCGGCGCGTTTCAGGCGGTAGTTGATTTCGAACGAACCGCGCCGCTTGAAGGCCCGGTCGAGGGTCACCAGAAAATTGGGCAGGTCGTCGGGGTGCAGGTTGTCGAGCCAGCCGTTTTCCAACGCCTGTTCGGACGTGTAGCCGGTAAACGTGAGCCACTGCCGACTGAAGAAGTTGAAGTAGTTGTTGGCGTTGGTCATCTTCATCAGCACCGGCGCGTTATCGGCCAGCGTGCGGAACTTCGCCTCACTTTCTTTCAATGCCACTTCGGCCTGCTTGCGGTCCGTGATGTTGCGGATGATGGCCACCATCAGGAAATTGTCGGGCGTTTCGAGCGAATTGAGCGTGATCTCCGTGTCGATCAACTCGCCGTCGAGGCGCTGGTGTTGCCCTTCGAACGAAAACGACAGCCCCTTGCGTACGGTCTGAAACCGGCTGGCGACCAGGTCGGACGACAGCGCTCCATCGGGCTGCCGCTCGGGCAGCAGCGAAAGGTAGGGCATGCCGATCATCTCGTCGGTTACGTCGCCGAAAATTTCGGACGCGCGCTGGTTACAGTCGACCACTACGCCGTCTTCCAGGAGAAGAATGCCGTCGTTGGCGGATTCGAACAGCAGCTTGTAGCGCTCTTCGTAGTTGGTCAACTGGCCCTGCAACCGCTCGTGCGTCAGGTAGTTGCCGAGTTCTTTGCTGATGAAGTTCAGCAGCAGAATCTCTTCCCGCCGCACCCGCTCCAGCATCCGCCGGAACACCAGCACCGCCCGCAGTTGCCCTTCCGTTTCGATGGGGAAATAGAGTAGTCGTTTGTCCGGGTCGACCGGGCTGGTCGTCACCACGTTGCGGTGGTAGCGCCGCAACTGCTGAAACGTCTTGTTTTTCAGGTCCAGCTGTTGCAGGGCAGCTTCTTCGTCCGGCTCCATGTGGTACTGCCCGACCAGCCGGCCTTGTTCGGCTTCCTGATCGATCCAGTACACGCCTCCGGCCTTGATGCCGGTCAGCGATAAGGTTTTGCGCAGCGATTTGAGTAGAAACCGCTCCGCCTGCAGCTCCGACGACGCGAATTTGAGAATTTCGTTGATGTATTCGAGCTCCTTATTCCGCTGAGCAATGTTGCGCTCTACCCGCTTCCATTCCGGAATCTCACGGTCGAAGGCAATGACCACCGTGCGCCCGCCCCAGCTGCCGCGCCGGAACGTCACTTCGCGCAGCAGTTGCTCGTCCTGGCGCGTCTGCCCGTCCCAGTCCATCCGCGCCGTTTCGCCGTTCATCGCCCGTTGCAGCAATTCGCGCACACGGTCGGCGTCGTAGTAGCTCCGTACGTGCAGCATCTGGTACGACTGCCCCACCAACTGGTCTTCCGCATAGCCGTACAGATCCAAGGCCGCCTGGTTGATACTCAGGATTTTACCTTCGTCGTTCAGGACCAGAATGGCATCCCCACTACTCTGAAAAATGTCGCGCAGATCTTCGTAAGAGTTCTCCAAAAGCAGCTGAGAACGCCACAATTCCGTGATATCATGCGCCACCACTTGCACGAGCGCCTCCGGGCCTTCGCCCACCAGCCGGTGATGGTAGCTCAACTGACGGATTTCGCCGGCGTGATCGAAGACCGGCAGTTGGCCATGCCCGGCCTTCTCGGACTGCAACCGGGTGATGATGCGTGGGAAGTCTTCGTGGATGTAGGAGGGCGTAATGTCCCGGATGTACAGTTCCTGTCCTTCCTGCACACCCAACATTAGACGGCCGGCGTCGTTCAGCGCCACAATGCGCCCTTCCAGATCGTGCAGGCAGACGAGGTCGTGGCTGTACCGGCTCAACATCTCGGCGAACTGACCATCCTGCGCTATGGTCTGCGCCTGCCGGGCGCGCTTCAATTCTTCGTTCAACCGACGGATTTCGGCACGTAGTTCATCGGCCGTTTTTTCGTCCGGCGGATAGGTACTCTCTTTCATAGGACTTGGGGGAACAACCGGCCACTGTCACGATAACCTGCTGTGAATGAGACATTTTCTTACACACAATTACGGTAGGTTCCACAACACAACATACAGCTTTTTCGGTCCATTTCTAACAAAGGTAATAAATCGGGCATGCGCTCGGTTTTCCGTCATACGACGCCGGGCAGCCCCCTATTGTTCTGTTCCCAAAGGGTACTATTCTTTCAACGGGGAATCCAACCGAAACTTATGTGCCCCAATCCGTACATCCCGCTTTTCTTCAATTCCCTCCTATCTTTGCCACCGTGCCACACCGCCTCCTGTTCACCGTTACCACCGACCTCAGCTACGACCAGCGCATGCAACGCATCTGCACCACGCTGGCCGAACAAGGCTACGACGTACACCTGTGCGGACGTCAGCGGGCGGCGTCCGTGCCGCTGCGGGACACGCCCTACCGCCAGACCCGCCTGCGCTGCTGGTTCGACAAGGGGAAATTGTTTTATCTGGAATACAACGTCCGGCTGTTTTTCTGGTTGCTGCGGCAACCCGCCGACGCCCTCTGCGGCATCGACCTGGATACGGCTCTGCCCGCCTGGCTGGTGGCGCGCCTCAAACGGATTCCGTTCGTGTTCGACGCCCACGAACATTTTACGGAGATGGAAGAAGTGGTGCGCCGGCCGCTGGTGCAACGCATCTGGCAGGCGGTAGAAGCGCTGGTGGTGCCCCGCACCCGGTATGCCTACACCGTGGGGCCTTCGATTGCGCGCTTGCTGGAAGAAAAATACGGGACGCCGTTTGCAGTGATCCGCAACGTCAGCCCGTTGCGTACGACCGAGGTGACGCCTCAGGCCGCCGAAGTGCCCTATCTGCTGTACGTAGGGGCTGTGAACGAAGGGCGTGGCCTGGAAGAGTTGCTGGCGGTGATGCCGCACCTCCCCTGTCACCTCTACATTTGCGGCGAAGGCGACCGGCTGGAGGCGCTGAAGGCGCAGGCCCAAGCGCTGCATCTGAACGAGAAGGTGCGTTTTTTCGGGTACGTGGAGCCGCACCGGTTGCCTCCGCTTTTGGCCGGGGCCACGGCAGGCTACCTGATGCTGACCAACCAGGGATTGAGTTACTATTACTCACTGGCAAACAAGTTTTTCGATTATCTGCACGCCGGGATTCCGCAGATTACCGTCGACTTCCCCGAGTACCGCGCACTCAACGCCCAATACGAAGTTGCCCTCCTGACCGAACTCCGTCCCGAAGCCATCCGGGCGGCCGTCGAAACGCTGTGGTACGACCGCGCCTTTTACGAACGCCTTGCGGAGAACGCACGTCGGGCACGGCACGAACTCAACTGGCAGCGCGAATCGCAGAAACTGCTTCGGTTTTACGAGGGCGTATTTGCCGGTGCAGGTGCCGTAGCATCGGCCGAAGGCGCTTCGTCCGTAGGCGTTACGCCCTCGAAATAGTCGGTGATGTCGGTGAGTTTCTCGCAGATGTCCCACAAGCGGCGGGCCGTTTCCGGGTCGTAAGTTTCGCGGGCCGACCGCTTCGGAACGCATTTGTCCCAGTATTGTCCGCTTACGCCCTGCACCACGGGCGACGACGCCAGAAAGATGTTGGTTCGGGCACCTTCGGCCGGGGTTACGCCTCCGGCGCGGCGCACTTTCCACGCCAGACTGTGCAACGAAATGGTGTGCTTCACGCCGATGTCGGTCTTCACGAGGCCGGGTTGCACCGCGTTGATGGTCAGTTGATTCATGCCCCGCGCCCGCAAGCGGCGGTTCAGTTCGCGCACAAACAGCACGTTGGCTCGTTTGGATTGCGCGTAGGCACGCAACCCGTGGTACCGGTGCGTCAGGTTCAGGTCGTCGAAATGGATGTGGGTCTGGAAATGCGAATCGGAACTCACGCAGACGATGCGCCCGTCATCTGACCGGCTCAGGGCGGGAAGCAATTCGTGCGTCAGTAAAAAGTAGGCCAGGTGATTCACGGCAAACTGTGTCTCGACGCCTTCTTTCGTCAGACGGAGGTCCGACAGCCAGATGCCCGCGTTGTTGACCAGCACGTCGATGCGCGGGTGCTGCACACGAATGGCCGCCGCCGCTTTCCGAATCTGATCCTGCACCGCCAGATCGGCCGCCACGGCCGTCACCTTCGTGCTGCCCGTCGCTTCGCGGATGCGATCGACCGTACGTTGACCTTTCTCCGTGGTGCGGCACACCAGAATGACCGATGCGCCTTTGGCGGCCAGTGCTTTGGCCGTTTCGTAACCGATGCCGGTGTTGGCCCCCGTTACGACACATACTTTTCCTTCCATAGTGGGCCAAAAGTAGCTACTTCCCCGCAAAGCCGCCGTGCTGTTGCGCCATCGTGTATTTTTACCGTCCGTCGCCCCAACTTTTTACCGGCAACCGCGGTTAAGAGGAAGTTGAACGGCGCCAGACGTCCGTCGAATCCAAAGAAACACACCCCATGGGCATGATCCCGATCGGGTTGGCAGCAGCCGTTTTTGTACTGCTCCTGACCCTACTAAGTTATAATACCTTGCGCACGCACCTGGCGCAACTGCAGGCCCTGGCCACGCAGGCCACCGAACTGCTACGCACGTGGAACCAGCAACTAGAACTGGTGGAATCCGGCACCAGTACGGCGGAGGCTGCCCCCCTGCGTGTTCCGGTCGAAACCTGGGCCAACCAGCCCGAAATGTTTCTGCACAAGGTCCCGGATCTTTTTTCGGCCACGCCGGCGGAACTGAGCGGACTGGCGCAAGACCTGCGTACCCTCTGGCAACAGGGGCGCTCGGCGCTGCTGCACTACAACGGCCTGGTGTCCAAAGGACCGACGCGTGTGGTGGCGCGCTGGTTCGGCTTTCGCCCGATCAGCGGCTAGGCGGAGGGCTCACAAGTTTTCGAACGCCGGATGGTAGTAAACTGTCCCGGCGACACCCCGCAAAGCACCAGGGCGTAGTTCCTGCAACAGGAACACCTCGTCGGGCACGTCGTACTCGCTACGGAGGGCGTAACGCGCCGCGGCCACAAAGCCAAATTTCGGATAATAGTCCGGGTGACCCAACACCAACACGGCATCGACACCCCGCTGTCGACACGCCTCCAGTCCGGCCTGCACCAGCGCCGCGCCGACTCCCTGCCGCTGCCAGGCCGGTAGCACCGCCATCGGGGCCAGCCCCATCAGGACGAGCGCGGGATGCCCGGGCAGGCGCATGGGCGAAAATAAAATGTGGCCAACCACGCGTCCTTCCGCTTCGGCTACCCACGACACCAACGGCGATGCCTGCGCACGCAAGTCCTCTACCAACCGGGCTTCGGTGGTGGTTTCGAAAGCGGCCGTATGCACCGCACGGATGGCGGCCTGATCGCCGGCTTGTTCCTGACGAATCTTCATCTTGTTTTATCCTGCCTCTTTTCCGACTTTTTGCCCGTTAGGGTGGATTACTCGGGTCCGCACGTCCTCCGTCACCACTATGCGGCGCCGGGGCAGGTGACGGCCTTCGTTGAGATCACGCACGTAGGCTACCAATTTTTCGCGGAGTTCGCAATGCAGATCCCAGGCGGAGGCCGCATCTTTCGCGCTGCACAGCGCACGTACTTCCATTGTTTCGTCTTCAACCGAAGTCACTTGCACCACCGGCGGAATCCGCTCGTCCCACAGGTCGGACTCCTGCAGCAGGGTTTCGAATTTATGCCGAATCTGATCCACGTCCAGCGTATAATCCGCGTGGAGGTAGATCGGCTTGATCAGGTGCGAATTGCGCATGGTCCAGTTTTCGAACGGTTTGGAGATGAAATACCGCAGCGGCACCACCACGCGACGCTTGTCCCAGGTTTTGATCAGGATGTAGGTATAAGTAATCTCCTCGACGTAGCCCCAGTTGTCCTCGTACAAAACGCTGTCGCCGATGCGCACAGGCTTGGTCAGGGCGATCTGGATGCTGGCGACAATGTTGCCCAGAAGCGGCTGCGCGGCAATGCCGAGGATGACGGTGGCCGCGCCGGCCGAAGCCATCAGCGACAACCCGAAGGTTTGCAGGGCACGAAACTGGCTGAAAATGATTCCCAGGCCGAGCAAAAAGACGATAAACAACAACACCCGCCGTCCGACCGAAAGGTAGGTCAGCCACTGTTGCTGGTCTGCGCCGTCTTCGCCGGCCAGCTCTTTGATGTCGCCCTGGCGCGTATCGCGGGCCACGCTCTCGGTAAAGTACTCGATGGCCCGCATGGCCAGCCACAGAAACGACGTAATCAACAACACGAGCAGGGTCATGTCCACGCCCGCGGGTAACGACAGCACCAGCTTCGCGAGGATGAACAAGAGCAAGATGCTGATAAACAGCGCGAAAGGCGTAGCCACCCGATCGCCGATGCCCCACGTCCAGTACGAATCGGCCCTGGCAAATTGCCGCTTGGTTATTTTCCGTACTCCCCAGGCCAACAGGCTGACCAGCCCGATCGCGACCAGAAACGCCAGCCAGACCCACAGCGACGTTCGTCCCATAAACTTGGCGCGGGCCCACGTCGGCATCATCCGATCGATGGGGCCGGGGCCGTACCGGTAAAAAAGAGCCGGAATGTTTTCGACCGTTTGGGGCGAGAAGACCCAGACCGGCGATGCTTCTTTTACTTTGACGCGTTGCAGCCGGATGGCAACATCGCGTCCGTCGAGGTCGAGCGCCCCGATGCGAATGCTGCGGCGCGGCATCCCGACCAAGGGATCGTTGGGCATGGAAGGTTCGGTGCTGGCCCCGTCGGGCCGATCCGGCAAACTCTCCCAATCGAAGCCAATTTGTTTGTCTAATACGTAATAAAAATTGGTGGCGAGGATTCTGGCCTTTGCGGCCTGTTCGCCTTGAGGCACCAGATTCAGGTTCAGCACGCGCGCGGCTTCGTCGAAATCGCGGGCCCGCCCCGCCCGCACAAAGTGCTCCAGGGCCGCCTGGGGCGATTGCAGGTTGGGCCGCTGCGGCGGCGCAGGCAACCCGGCGTTCAACTTTTTCAGGACGTAATAAGCCTCGTTGTATTCGGTAATGGCGTCAGAGCCCTCGGACAGCTTTTCTACCCGGGTTTGGGCCGAAACCGAATCGGGGGCGGAAACGGCCGAGTCGCCCGAAAGGCCCACCTGGGCATAACCGGCCCCCAACGGGAGGAAGAAAAAAAGGCAAGCAAAAAGCGAATTGTGCTGACGGTATAGCGGAATCAGTAAACTTCTCAAATTCATGTAAAGGTCTGGATCGTAACGGTTACAGCAAGGCCCTGCCTCCACGCCCGACCATTGCCGGATGGAGCGCAACAGAAGCTCTACTGCAAGTGGGAGGTTTCGTAAAAGGTAGCTGGTGGGCAGGTTGACTCTTCTTCTCTTTACGACCCATGCCCCCACGGCTGTTACACACAATCGTATCGAAAGAAATGATGAGGTCATTGCCAAAACCGATACCGGTCGGCACGCGCATCAAAGCTGCCCCCTCTACCGCATGGCGTTCGTGAGCCAGGAGACGATTTCGTCCCGGTCCTGAGGCGCATACCAGCGTACGTGCGGGTCTTTCCGGAACCAGGTCAGTTGCCGCTTGGCGTAACGGCGGGTGTTGCGCTTTAACAGACGTACGGCTTCGTCCCAATCGTAATGCCCCTCCATCCAGCCGAAAATTTCCTGGTACCCGACGGTTTGCAGGGCCGTCAGGTGGCGGTAGGGAAACAGCGCTTCGGCCTCTTGTTGCAGTCCGGCTTCCAGCATCAGCTCGACACGCCGGTCGATGCGCGCGTACAAGGTTTCGCGGGGCAGCGTCAACCCGATTTTGTGCACGCGAAACGGCCGCGCCTGCGGGGTGGCCCGCCGAAACGAGGAAAAGGGCCGCCCGGTACTGAGACACACTTCCAGCGCCCGAATGACCCGATGCGGATTTTGCAGATCGGCGGTGAGGCAGTAGTCCGGATCGCGTCGGCAGAGTTCGTCCGTGAGCGACGCAAGGCCTTCCTGTTGCCAGCGGTCGGTCAGTTGCTCGCGCAGTTGGGGAGCTGCGGGAGGCACTTCGTCGAGGCCTTCGGTAACGGCGCGCACGTAGAGTCCGGAGCCGCCCGTCATCAGCGCGACCGGGTAGCGCTGGTACAGGTGGGCCAGGGTGGCCAGCGCCTCGCGCTCAAACGCTCCGACGCTGTAGGCATCCTGAATGGAAAGGGAATCGACAAAGTGGTGCGGCACGCCGCTTTGCTCTTCCGGGGTAGGTTTTGCCGTACCGATGGCCATTTCGCGGTAGAATTGCCGGGCATCGGCCGAAAGGATTTCGCAGCCGAAGTGTTGCGCTAATTGGACCGAAAGGGCCGTTTTTCCTACGGCCGTAGGCCCTACGACCACGATCAGGTGCTGTGACGACATGCGGCCAAAGGTAACATTCTGCGCCCATTCCAGTTGAATACCCTGTACAACGCTCTGACCGTTTCTCCCATGCGCAACGTTTGGAAACTTCCTTTTTTCGACCGTGTCGGCACGCCCGTGCTGGCGGGCATCGCCGCCGTTGCCTTCGGACTGGAGACGTGGTTTGCACTACGGGCTCGCAAAGTGGCGCGGCGGACGCGCCTGCAAACCAATGCGTTGGTCGCGGTGCCGGGCCTGAGTGCCATGCGGCTGGTGCTGGTCCCGACCCTGGCGGCGGCGGCCCGGTGGTTTCCCCGCTTCGGGCTGGTGCGCCGGTGGCCGGAGCCTCTCCGGGCGTGGGTGTCGTTTCTGCTGCTCGATTACGTGGCGTACCTGTGGCACCTTGCCAACCATCGGTCTTCGTTGCTGTGGCGGTTCCACAACGTGCATCACAGCGATGTCGACATGGATGTCTCGACCGCGTGGCGCTTTCATTTCGGTGAGATGCTGCTCGGCAGTTTGTTCCGCGGCGCCGGGGTGGTGCTGATCGGCCCTACTCCCCGGATGGTGGTGTTGTACGAGTTGGCGCTGGAAGCGTCCACGGCGTTTCACCACAGCAACACGCGCCTGCCCTATGTCCTGGAGCGTTTCCTGACGTGGCTGATCGTGACGCCGCGCATGCACGGCATTCACCATTCCGTGGTGCAACGCGAAACCAACAGCAACTACTCCAGCCTGCTGACGGTCTGGGACCGGTTGCACCAGACCCTGCGCCTCAACGTGCCGCAAGACGCCCTCGTGATCGGCGTACCCTCTTATCAGGACCCGTCCGAACAAACGCCTGCCTATCTGCTGCGCCTTCCCTTTGCCCCGCAGCGCCCCTGGCAATGGCCCGACGGCTCCGTACCGGACCGGACCCAGTCTTCGCCTGCACCGCCCCACGTGCTTCTGCCCTGACACACCCCTCGTCTCATTTTCCTCCAAAGCTCTGTTCTTGAGGAGATTATGATGAATGATCTTCCATTTTTCAGGATTTTCTTTCCCGAAAGAGTATAAAGACAGCACGTCCTGTACTTGCTCTATGTACAGGTAGGAAACTGCTTGTGTCGTTTCTCAACCTATCGCGCTATGGACAACCTAACTTCGATTCTACCACTTGATGGTGTGTAGTCGCGACGTTCGCTGCTGAGGCACTGTTTCGCAACCTACCACCGACCACTTTTATGCCTTACTACCTCGATGCTCACCACGATGCCCACCTTTGGCAACTGTTTCTCGACGGCGAGAAGGCTGCGTTCGCCACGCTTTACCAACGGTATTACCCGCCGCTCTACCGCTATGGACTGAAGCTGGCCAAAGACCCGGAACGGGTGCAGGAAGCCATTCAGGAAATCTTTTCGCGTCTTTGGAACAACCGCCTCCAGGGGCAAGCCGTCACTTCGGTCCGTGCTTACCTGTATACCGCCCTGCGCCGTACCCTGGCCCGCAGTTACGGCCGTTTCTGGCGCGAGGTGCACTGGGAAGAAGGCACCCACGGCGAACCTTCGCTCGAACTGTCGCCGGAAGACCTGACCATCGAAGAAGAATCGTACCGGCTGAAACGCGACCGTTTGCTGGCCGTGATCAACAGCCTGCCCTCCCGCCAGCGCGAAGCCATCTACCTGAAGTTTTACGAGAACCTGACGCACGACGAAATCGCGGCCGTGATGGACGTCAATACCCAGTCGATTACCAACCTGGTGTACCGCGCCATGCATACGCTGCGCAAAAGCGAGACGTTGAAACGCCTGCAGAGCAGTGTCTTTCTGCTGCTGGTGCTTTTGCTGCACAGCTAACCCCAAACAACCTACCTGCCGGGAACGGAGCCGTTCCCGCACTCCACCTTTTTTTCCGGCAAGCGAGTATCTGCTTTTGCCGAGTAGTACACCCTTAACATAAGAATCCCAAATCGCCTTGAAACCTGATCGTTATCAACTGGATGATTTTATCGCTGACCCGTCGTTCCGCAACTGGGTCAATCAGACGAACGCTGCCGACATGCAACGGTGGGAAGTCTGGCTGGCGGCCCATCCGGAGAAGAGAGACCTGGCAGAATCGGCAGCCGAACTGATCCGGGGTCTCCGGCTGGAACGCCCCGCCGTTAGTCCGGCGCTGGTTCAGGCGCAATGGGAAGCCTTGCAGCCCCGTTTGCAAACCCGTCCGCTCCAGCCCGCCACCCCGCGTTTCCAGACCTGGCACATGGCTGCAGCACTGGCGCTTGTCTGCACGCTGGCAATCGTGGGCTGGCAGGTCACGCGTTGGCTCGGTCCGGTCGAGTACGCGACCGACTTCGGACAGGTGGAAGAACTCACGCTGCCCGATGGTTCGCACGTCGTACTCAACGGAAATTCTACCCTGCGGCTGCACGACGACTGGACCGGCGAGGCGCCCCGCGAAGTATTTCTGACGGGCGAAGCGTTTTTCGAAGTCACCAAGCGGCAGTCGGCACAGGGCGCGGTCAAGTTTATCGTCCACACCGATCAGCTGGATGTGGAAGTGCTCGGCACCGAATTCAACATCCGCCAGCGTGAACAGCGCACCCGCGTCGTACTGGAATCGGGCAAAATCCGGCTTACCCTGACCGACCAGCCGGATTCGCTTCCGGCCATCGAGATGCAACCGGGCGATCTGATCGAATACGCGGGGGGAAACCGGCTCATCCAGCAGGTAACGCAGCCCACCCAATACAGCACCTGGAAGGAGCGCTACTTAGTGTTTGACAACACCCCCATGCGCGAAATCATCGAGATTCTGGAGCAGGATTACGGCCTGCAAGTGACGGTAAAAGATCCGGCGCTGCTGACCGAAACCCTGACGGGCAAAGCCCCTACCGCTACGGTAGACGACCTGCTGGCCTCGCTGGCCAGTGTGTTTGAAATCAAAATGCACCGCGAAGACAACAAGGTGTATCTGGAGTAGAAAACAAGTTTCCTCGCATTTATAAACCCTTTTACTCAACCTACTTGTATGATGAAGCACCCTCTACGATCCTTCACAGGAGGCGTCTGCTTGTCGGCGGTACTACTGGCTACCTTCAGCCACGAGACGTCGGCACAACAGCTGGCTTCCCTCGTGACGACGAAGGCGTCCGTTAAGGAACAGCCTCAAGCCCAACCGGAACAGCGGTCGCTGTCCCAAGTCTTGAAGACCATCGAGCAGCAGTTTCAAATCAACCTGCTCTACAAAGATCAGCTGATCCGGCACCAGCAGGTGGCGCTGCCGAACCTCGAAGGGCAGTCGGCCGAGCGCGTGTTGCACGAGTTGCTGACGCCCCTGCAATTGCAGGCCAATTTCATTTCCGAAGGTTATTACACCATTACCCCCATCCAGCCTGACGTGGCTCCGCTGCCGCAACGCCGGAGTGCCAGCGGCATGCTTCCCGCCCTGACTGCTCCTCAATTGGCGCTGCAGCAGCCCGCCGCACAGCGCCCCGCAGCGCAAGTATCAGGACAGGTAACCGATGCTGCCGGAGAGGGCATTCCCGGCGTTAACGTCCTGGAAAAAGGCACGACCAACGGCACCATTACCGACATCGAAGGCAGGTTCGTGCTCAACGTAAGCGACAACGCCACGCTGGTGTTCAGTGCCGTAGGGTACCTGTCGCAGGAAGCCATGGTGGGGAGCCAAACTTCTCTTTCAATCACGCTGGAAGACGACGTAAAAGCGCTGGAAGAAGTCGTGGTCGTGGGTTACGGCACCACCCGCAAGTCGGACATCACCGGAGCGGTATCCAGTGTAGGGGCCAAGGAAATTGTAGCCCGCGGGACTACCAGCCCGATGGCGGCGCTACAAGGGCAGGTAGCTGGCGTTAACATTACATCCAATACGGGCCTACCAGGCAGTGGTTTCAACATCAACATCCGGGGCGTAAACTCGTTGTCTTCCTCCGGAGGGCAGCCGTTGTTTGTGGTAGATGGTGTGATGACGGACAACATCAACTTCCTCAACCCAATGGACATTGAGCGGATCGACATCTTGAAAGATGCATCCTCTACAGCCATTTACGGTTCCCGGGGTTCCAATGGGGTAGTGATTGTCACCACGAAATCAGGGACGGGCCTCCAAGGCAAAACCCAATTCTCGTACCAAGGCTACGTCGGGATGCGTACCATCGCCAACATGCCTGATTTTCTGGATGCCGAAGAAGGGGTACTCTACACCATGAACCGCGATATTCACAAGAAACTTTATCGTGGCGATGCCCTGACCGCTCCCGACGATCTGTACGGATTTCCTTCGTCAGGCGACGACCACGCCTACTGGCTCGATGTGATCAACAATAAAAAGTACTATGACTGGACCGGCGAAATGCTGAAACCCAGTGTGCAGACCAACCACTTCATCTCCGCTGCGGGGGGGAGTGACAAAGTCAGTTTTTTGGTTGGTGCCGGCTACCAAGGCGAAAATGGCAACATCAAATCTCAAAACTACCAGAAGTTCAACTTCAAAGGCCGTGTCGATGCTAACGTGACCAAACAATGGTCGATGGGAGCCAATATCAATCTGGCTTACACAGACCGCGAATTGCGTAGCGAAAACGCCATGCGGCAGTTGTTCCGGATGCCCCTTTACACCCCCGCCTACGACGACAACGGCGAGTGGATTCAGGTGCCGATGCGGGGGATTTCCGGGAACGTGAGTCCCATTGGTGAACTGATGCACAACAAGTTTAACACGCAACAGTATTACCTGATTTCTAACTTTTACCTGGATTTCAAACCTATCGACTGGATCTCTTTGAAGTCTACATTCTCGCCAAACACACGCTTTACACGTGAGGGAACCTACTGGGATCCGGCAGCTACCAAGAGTGGCAGTGGCGCACAAATGTCGAACGCCATTGATTTCTCTTACATCTGGGATAACCAGTTGCACGCTGGCAGGCAATTTGGCGCGCATCGGATCGACTACGATTTCATTTACTCCATGCAGTTGAATCGGTACGAATACCTCTACGGTTACGGCTGGGATCTGCCGTTCAATTCGGAATTTTATAATCTGGGTAGTGCCAACTTCCTGAATACAGCAAGTAGTTTCCAGAAGAGTACGTTGATGTCGTATACCAACCGGGTTAACTACTCCTTCCTCGATAAATACATCCTTACAGCAACTGCTCGCTGGGATGGATCTTCTAAACTGGCACCCGGACACAAGTGGGCGTTTTTTCCGTCAGCCGCAGTAGCCTGGCGTGTGTCGGAAGAAGACTTTTTACGCAACATCAGTGCAGTAAACAACCTAAAACTGCGTCTAAGCTACGGCTATACGGGCAACAACAATATCAACCCGTATGTCACACAGTTTGCCGTCAATACACAAACGTATTACGATTGGAACGGGAATGTCGCGAATGGTTTCCGCCCCAGTGCCATTGCCAATAAGCAACTGACGTGGGAACGCACGCGCGAATGGAACCTGGGGGTTGACTTCGGCTTGCTGAACAACCGGATTTCAGGGGAAGTGAATATCTACGACCGTCTTTCGCTCGATCTACTGATGGAACGGAAACTGGCGGTTCCAACCGGATGGGCCAGTATGATGGATAACGTGGGCTCTGTTAGCAACAAGGGGATTGAAGTGCAACTGCGTACCATCAACGTGCGGACGAAAGACTTTAGCTGGGAAACGAATTTTACGTTCTCGAGCAATCGTAACGCTATCGTCGAATTGTACGGCAAAAAAGAAGACGATGTCCCGAACCGCTGGTTTATAGGAGAGCCGGTACAGGTGGTGTACGCCATGGAGTTCGACGGTGTGTGGCAGAAAGATGAATTGGCTGAAGCCGATCGGCGAACTCTGGAAGGTACGGCTAAAGTGAAGGACCTGAATGGCGACGGCGTGATTGATATCGACAATGATATGCGCGTTCTGGGTTCGCCACTTCCGACCTGGATGGGGGGCCTTTCGACTACGTTCCGCTACAAAGGCTTCGACCTCACGGCCAATGTCTATACCAAACAAGGGGTGTTCATCTATAGCCCGTTTCACCGCGAATTTACAGACTTCAACAGCAAGCAGATCCTGGACGTGCCGTACTATGTACGCGATAATCCTATTACCGAAGCGCGCTACAGCAATACGTATCCGCAACCTACTTACCAGGGGCAGTATTGGGGCGAGGATGCCGAAGATTACGGCTATCCTGGCTTTAACAAAGACGCGTCGTTTGTGCGCCTCCAGAACGTTACACTGGGCTATACATTACCGGCCTCTGCGCTCGAACGCATCGGCATTGCCGACTTGCGTGTGTACGTAAACGCCCTGAACCCGTACGTCTGGACCAAATATGAAGGATTTGATCCAGAATGGGGAGGCGCTAGCATGTCGGGGGAAAATGCGAACTCGACTGCGTTCTCGATCTATCAACTCGGTACCACCATCAATTTCTAATTCAAGCATGAAAAAAATATTATACATACCAGGCTTAGCCTGCCTGCTGGCCATCAGCAGCTGCTCGGACTACCTGGAGGAAGAAAACATCAGCAGTGCTACCGCTGAAAACTTCTATGTAACGCAGACGGGCTACGAAGCGCTGATCAACTCGACTTACTCTACGTTACGAGATCTTTATGCGCCTACACCGTACATTTTCTGTGCAGGCACGGACCTGTTTTTCGGAGCGCACCAGGACGCCCCACTGGCCCTGACCAGCTATCAGTCCCTGACGCCCGGCACACCCCAGGTCAATGATTTCTTTCAGACGCTCTACCAAAGCATTCAGGTTTGTAATACGGCCTTGCATTATGCTGAACTCACCGAAGAGTTCCAATATCTGGACTCACGTCGGGGGGAAGCGCGCTTTCTGCGGGCGTACTACTACTTTCTGTTGGTGCAGAGCTTCGGTGACGTGAGCCTGGTGACCGATATGGTTGACGAGCCAATCACGCACTTTGAACGGACACCTGCCGCTGAAGTGTATCAGTTTATTATAGATGAACTATCGCAAGCAGTAAACGAAGTTCCGGCTACGCAAAGTGATTACGGACGCGTTACAAAGGCGGCCGTGGAGCACATGCTTGCCAAAGTGTACCTGACGCGCGGCTACGAAGCCTACGGGCAAGCTTCGGATTTCGACAACGCTGCGGCCCATGCCGATGCGGCCATCGGTGGCCAGGGTCTTACGGTTTCGTTCGACAAAGTATTTGGGTACCGCAACGAGGTGAACGACGACGTTCTGTTTGCGGTGCAATACGACCAGGCTTCGCTTCTAAACGGTGGTGCACACAACTGGGATACACCCTGGGGGCCCCTCATTCAGGGAACAGGCGAAGGGGTTGCTAAGAAGAACCTGTTGCACCCAACGGAATACTTGTTCACCATTTTTGGAGAGTACGACAGCCGCTTCGAAGGCACGTTCCTCAACGTACGCACCTACCCCTACGTAGGCTACTACCTGAATCCGAAGAAATCGGAAGTTCGTAACTATTATCCCCGGACCGCGGCACAAATTGCCGACACAGCCGCATGGCGTGCTGCCGATCTGGAGAACCGCAAGGATGCGGACATTGTCCCCATCAGTTCTTACTGGTGGGAAGGCAATAACCAGGACGCCTACCCGTCGCTCAGTAAGTTTGATCGCATCCAGAACTCGGATACTCGGTTCACGCACGACATCTACATCGCGCGGCTGGGTGAAACGTACCTGATTGCTGCCGAGGCTTACCTGAAAAGCGGGAATGCTTCGCTAGCGGCCGACCGGATCAACGAAGTGCGCCGACGGGCAGCCATGCCGGGTCACGAAGGCGATATGATGATTTCGGCGGCAGACGTTACGCTTGATTTTATCCTGGACGAACGGGCCCGCGAACTGGCCGGTGAAGGCCACCGTTGGTTCGACCTGAAACGGACCGGCACGCTGATGTCGCGTACCAAGATGTACAACCCGGAAATCAAGTCGATCTACGAGAGCGGAGCCGATCCGTTCCAGGGAAACAACGGCGAATACAAAATCCTGCGCCCGATTCCGCTGAACGCGATTTCGCTGGACAGCGAAGAGTATCCGCAGAACCCGGCGTACGCCAACTAAGCAAAGGCGCTCATCCGCTTTGCAAAAAGCCTCTCTGACTCAGGTCGGAGAGGCTTTTTTGTGCCTAACTAGTGTCGTGATGAACTTATTGTGTTGGCTCGCGTACTTGGCTGCCCACCTCACATTCTTCCCTGAGAATGTTCGCGGTAGCGAGAATTAGAACTGCAAGCAGGGAAACTCGCGGCGGAGCTTTTTCGGACGGTTCAGGGCAGGCATCCGGTAGATGAGCGAGATTTCGTGTGCGCCGTTCCCCGCGGTGCCGAGTGACGAAACCGTCAGGTCGTAGCTGTATCCGAACCCCATCGACTCAAACTCCACGCCGAACAGGATCGACACTGCATCCTGGTTGAAGACGCCCTGGATGGGCTGTTTGACGGGCAGGCCGCGGTAAAAAACGCCGAGCGAGATCGGCCGGACGTAGATTGAACCACCCAGATCAAGCTGATCGAACTGCCCCTGCATGCGGTACATCGCCACCGGGCTGAACGAACGGCGCGGACGCGTGCCGGGTGTGCTGCCTTCCAGCGGAATGAGCCAGCCGGTGTGGAACGTGATGCGGCGCGGCAGCGGGCTAATGCCGTCGTAACCGGCGGCAGTGTTGGGGGTCGTCAGGTGATGGACCGCTCCGCCCAACCAAAAACGTCGGGAGTAAATCAACCCGCCCGCCGCGAAATCGGCGTACAGCCGGGAGTTTCCGGCGATGACCTCTCCCGCCCCGGGGCTACTCAATTCGTCGGCGAAGACCAGTTTGCTGTAATCGAGGTCGCGCGACACAATGCCTCCCTGAAATCCGACGCGCATGTACAGTCCCTGCGCGCGGCTATTTGCCCGCCGCACGATCAGAGGAATCTCCAACGCGTACTGCAATGCCAACTGGCTGGACCGCAGATTCACAGCTTTGCCGGCCCGATCGGACGAGGCCACCAACCCCAGCCCTACGGGGCTAACGGTCTTGGCGAAGTTGCGCACCCCCTGCCCACGGTAGTACCGGCGTCGATCCTGGAGCGAGAAATCGGCAGAGGCATAGATCGTTTCGTAACGCGCCGGGACGCCCGGCCACTGGTTGCGGTAGACCGTGGCGAGCCGAAACGGATGCGACGGATGAAAGTAGCCGCACAAAGCCGGGTTGAGTTGCAACGGCGAAGCATACGCCTGGGTAAACTGCATGTCTTGCGCGCGCAGGGCCCAGTGCATCAACAGGACGATCGGGAAGGTCAGCAGGTATTTTCTCATCGGTATTTCCTGTTTCTACTAGCGCACCAGGGTTACTTCCCCGACATGTTCTACGTATTGTCCGTTGGTAAACGTCACTTTCAGGCGGTACACGTACACGTCCTGAGGCAACAGCTGCCCGTTAAAGTAGCCGTCCCACCCGCGTTTCGGGTCGTGGGTTTCGAACAGAATTTCGCCCCAGCGGTTGAACACGCGCAACTCGTATTGCGAGGCTCCTTCGGTCAGGGGCGCAAAAAAGTCGTTTCGGTTTTGCGAAAAATCGAGGGCTCCGCCGCGTGGCGTAAAGGCGTTGGGAAGTTGCAGTCCCTTCCCTTCTTGTGCACTGATGATGGAATACAGCGTCAGGGTATCGATACATCCCTCGGCATTGTAAGCGATCAGCTGGACGTCGTACACTCCGGACTCGCGGTACGCATGGCGTGGCTCCGGCTCAGTCGATTTCAGTCCATCGCCAAAATCCCACAGGTACGAATCGGCTCCGCTGCTCTGGTTCCTGAAAAAGACTTCTTCGTTCGGGGCCTCGGGAGCGGTGGTACTCACCGTGAAGCCGGCAACGGGCCGCTCGTTCACTATAATGTAATTGGTTTTGATCTGTTCCTGTACGCCGATGGCATTGCGTACCACCAACCGAACGGTGTAGGTACCGGGCACTGCGTAGGTAATCGGCGGCGGATTGGCCGCCTGCGAGGAAGTTCCGTTCCCAAAGTCCCAGGTATAGCTGGTCGCGTATTTCGACAGGTTCTCGAAGGTGACCACCACCGGCGCACATGCTTCGGTGATTTGCGCCGTAAAGTCCGGGACGGCCGTGACCGGGAGCACGGTGACCGGATGGCTCACAGAATCGCGGCAGCCACCTGGGGTAGTGGTGTAGAGCGTCACCGTGAAGGTGCCCGCCTCGGTGTACTGGTGCAAAATGGGGTCGTAATCCTGAATGGTTTGCGGAGCCGACTCATCGCCGAAGTCCCACGTGAACGTGGCACCCTGCATCTGCGGAGTCGATAAATTGTTGAAGGTAAAGAGTGCGCTGTCCTGCCGCAGTTCGTCGCGCAGGGGCATAAACGCAGGGGTCATCCGGGGCGAGACAGTTACCGTGCGCTGCACCGTTTGCCGACACCCCGTGGTGGGATTGGTGACGCGCAACGTCACGACATAGGTTCCGGCCGAGTCGTAGCGGTGCGGGGGCGCGGGGTTCAGGTCCGAGGTGGTGCCGTCACCGAAATTCCAACGGCTCTGAAACGGATTGGGTAAAGTATTGGTCAGAATCAGTTCTTCGCCGATGCAGAGGTTGGCCGACGAGAGCGTAAAGCTGGCTTCGGGCAGCGGATTCACCACAATCTGCTGGCTGAACGTATCGACGTTACAGGCGTTTTCTACCACCAATTGTACCGTGTAGGTGCCCGCCTGATTGAACGTGTGCGTCTGTGCGATGCCCCCGGCACTGGTCGATCCGTCGCCCCAGATCCACGTCAACTGGTTCCGGCCGGCCAGCTGGTTGCTGGTGAAGGTCTGCGTAAACGGCGCGCATCCCTGCCGGGACGGTACGTTGAAAAAGGATTGCACGCGGTTGCGGGTTACAAAGATGTTATCCTGATAGGTGCTGGGGCCACAAGGTCCGTTCACGGAAAGCGTTACCCGGTAGGTCGTGTCCTGCCCCGGCCCGGCATAACGGAACGTATGCGAAACGTTGGTCCGTTGCGTGGTGACGACCGGCGGAGTGCCGTCGCCAAAATTCCAGGTATAAGCGCTTTGCGAACCGTAGGTAAAGTTGTTGAAGAGAATCGTCTGGTCGGCACAAATCGTGTCCAGTTCCGGCGCGAAACGCGCAACCGGCAGCGGATTGACCGTAATGGGCAACGACGAAACGGCCGTATCGCACCGGGTGATGATCCGCAGGGTGACCTGATAGGTCGTGGCCTCCACGCTGTCGCTCACGAA
This sequence comes from Catalinimonas alkaloidigena, assembly GCF_900100765.1. Lineage (NCBI taxonomy): Bacteria > Pseudomonadati > Bacteroidota > Cytophagia > Cytophagales > Catalimonadaceae > Catalinimonas > Catalinimonas alkaloidigena. Next base: position 268,617 of record NZ_FNFO01000004.1, read on the forward strand.
CGTAACCGGATCGGGTTCGCGCAACGTACTGGAATCGCCGTTGTCGAACGTCCAGAGGTAGGTCGCCGCTGCATCTTTCGTTTCGTAAAGGGGACGGAACTGATAAGTCTGCACCCCACACGTGTCCTGCGGATTGGTCACCAGCAGTTCGGCGGTCACCGTGGCATCGGGTGTAGGCAGCACGTGTACCGTGTACTCTGCCGTATCGGTACAACCGGAGCCCTGGGCCGTGGCGATCAACCGTACGACGTAAGTTCCTGAATCGGCGTAGGTGAATGTGCCCGTTGTCCCGGTACTGGTCGCGGCGGGATCGATGTCGGCTTTGTAAAACCACTGAAACGAGCCGGGCGGGCCGGTTGAGAGGTTGGTGAACGTTACCGGTTTGCCTGCACAGAGCGTATCGGGTACAGAAAAGTCGGCCGTAACGTTTACGATCATAACCTGCATGGAATCGGCCGAGACGCACCCGTACTGATTCGATACCTGATAACGAACCCAGTAAGTGCTGTCGGCCGGAAAAGCCGCGGGATCGAACGTAGTGCCGGCCAGGGGTTGCCCGCCGACAAACCACGTTCCTCCGGCGGGTGTCGCCGAAAGCGTGACGGGCGCATCGTACGCACAATAGGTGGGTTGCAGATTGGTGAGACTAACCGTTGCGGCCGGCAGCACATTCACCGTCAGTAGATCGCTGACCGCGCAGCCATCGGCCGCAACGGTATAGCGTAACGTCGTTTTTGTGGAATCGTTGTTTACGATCTTGATGGCCTTCGGATCGAACCGCCCGTCGCTGGTCACCCCGGCTCCAATCCAGGTACCTGTTTGCAGCAACGGCGTAGGCAGAGCGATGATGCCCTCACTCTGGCATACGTTGATCTGGTTGACCGGAATCAAATCCACATTTTCGTCCACGACCGACACGGCCAGGGTATAGACGTATGTACACTTTCCGGCCCCGATGTTGGAGAGCGTGTAGGTCAGATTGTGCTGCCCGGTACCCGCCACCCCGGGCGAAAAAGTGCCCTCGCTGGTAATGGCCCCCGGGTTTGCCGGATAGGACCAAACACCCGCCGGGCTGGCAGGGTTGACCTGCAACTTGGTCGGGCTGTCGCCGGGACAGAAGTTGCGTTTTCCCGTCAGGGCGACCACGGGCCGCGGCGTCACCGTAATGGCCAGACGTGCCGTATCTGCACATCCCTGTTCGTTCTGATACGTATAGCCCACCACAAAAATGCCGACGGTATCGGGCGCAAAAACACCATCTTTTGTAATGATCGGCCCAATCCATTTGCCCTGAATGCCCGGCGTGACGGGATCGACCGTGGCAGTAAGCGTGAATGGACTATCGCCTAGACAAACCGCCCGGGCCGGTGTGCCATCGCCAATGGTCACCTTGGGTTTGGGCCGCACCACCACGGTCACGGTGTCGTAGCTTTCGCAACTTGGCGTGTTGACCGCGCCGACAAATGCCTTCAGCTGGTAGCGGTACGTGCCCGGCCGTCCAATGCTGACCTGAGCCGGGTAAGACTGCATGAATACCGAATCGGAGCCATCCAGCGGAGTCCAACGGTAGTTGATGTACGGTTCCGGCTGCAACTCACCGGCCAACAGGAATGTGTCGCGGGCACAGACCTCCAGTTGCGACGCGCTGCCACCGCCTGCGTTGGCCACCGGAGGCGGCACCACGACGATAGTTTTCCGCACGACGTTGGAACTATCGCAGAGCCCGCCTGCCCGCAAACGGATTTCGTATTCGCCGGGCAGTAAGGTGAAGGGCGCCAACGCGGTGCTGTCGCGACGCATTGGCCATTGGGGCGGATTGGTACCGTTCACCCACCGGAACGACCATTTGTAGCCGAGCGGGGTGCCGGCCTGCAACACCGCACTAAGGTTGACCGTAGCCGGTCCACAAAGCGGGGTGGTAGGCCCTTTGATGTCCAGAATGGGTTTATCGTAAATGTAGACCTTCCCGCAGACGGTTGTATCCTTCCCGCAACTGTTCGAGATGCGCAACGAAATCTGGTATTCTCCCGGCTGGTTAAAGCGAATGATTTCGGTTTTTTTGTCCGACCACAAAAAGCTGTTCTGCTGGGTGAAATAATAACTCTGGTCGATCGAACCGTTGAGGCGGGTGGCGCGCCAGCGCGTGGTCAGGCTGAGCGAATCTTTGGTGATGACGGCCAGAGCCACTTCGGTTCCGGTACAAAACCGGTTATCGGTTGAGTCGCCACTGGGATTGAGTACCGGAGGGGACGTACAACTGCCCAGGTTGCGGGACACGTTGCCGCTGCGGTTGCTGTTAAAGGCGGCCGTAAATTGAAGCGGATCACAGGCGGCCGGCGCAATGGCGGGCGATTCGGCAGTGGTACTATCGCCTTCGTCAAACACACCGGCCCTGGCCGTAGTGGCCAACAGCCATACGAGGGGTAGATACCGCCATAAGTAACACAAATGGTGTAAAGGGGTTCTTCTCATAGACCCTGGTACTCTGTTGATCCCTGATAAATCGGGGTATTGCCCATGCACAGCCTTGGTTGTAGGTATTCCTAATTTTTTACAGACGTACGGATGGGGTCTGCCTTACTGCCGGCCACAGGCCCGGATTCTACCGCAAATAATCTCGAAAAACACCACTTATACAACAACATTCAGCCTCTAAACTCCTTGATTATAAGCGTATTCCTACAATCCCTCCGAATACTTACACGGGAAGATGGTCTGATCGTCGGCGCGATACCTGCCACTTCTTTCTGTGAAGGTAGTGACTTTTTGAAAGCTCGGAAGAAGTAACTCAGTATCATGATGTTGCTGCTGTAAGATGCAACGCGACAATTGCTTTTTCCGGGGCTTATATTCTGTTACAACGCTCGACATGCCGAAATCTTGTTCTGCCGAGGCGTATTGCCCGTAACCTTACGAACGTCCTGGCCTTTCTGTTACTTCCGCCCATAAGGGCGTCCCGACGGACGAGACATTTTTTTGCAAGATGTCGCAAAAATACAATGTCCTCTACACGTCAGAAATGAGATTTAGAGGTGAAAACTTTCTGCATCAAATCGTTTCTCTCATGGCTATTCGAACGTCTACCGTACTTCGCTGGGGGCTCATCCTCGTGGGTGGCCTGCTGGGCGTGATTCTTATCGTGGCTATTTCGGTGTACGTTATTGCGCAAAACAAGCTCAAACACCGCTACGAAATTGCCGACGTCGCCACCCCGGCCCTGCCCCGCGACGCCGCCAGCCTGGCACACGGCAAACACATCAGTGTAATCCGCGGATGTCAGGAGTGCCACGGCACAGACCTGGGCGGCAACGTCATGATCGACGATCCGGCCCTGGGCCGTTTGCTGGCGCCCAACATTACCAAAGGGGCGGGCGGCATCGTGCAGCAGTATACGCCTGCCGACTGGGTACGCACCCTCCGGCACGGCGTCAGCAAGGACGGACGACCGCTCATCCTGATGCCCTCCGAAGAGTTTACCGAGCTCGGAGCCCACGACCTGACCAGCCTGATCGCCTATCTGGAGTCGGTGCCGCCCGTCAACCGGAAACTGCCCGACACCGACCTGGGGCCGGTCGGCTATGCCTTGGTTGCCTTCAACAAGCTGCCCGTACCCGCCGCGATCATCGACCACAAGGCGCCCATCCCCCCCGACCCGGTGACGCAAGTCTCTGCCGAATTCGGAAAATACCTCGCCATCAGCTGCTCCGGGTGCCACAAGCCCGATTTCAAAGGCGGTGACCCGACCATTCCGGGGTCTCCGCAAACCGCCGACCTTACCTCGACCGGTAACCTTGGCACCTGGACGGAAGCGCAGTTCATCCAGACCCTGCGCACCGGCAAAACTCCGGAAGGACGCGAACTCGCCAACGAATACATGCCCTGGAAGATGGTGGCGAACTACAACGACGACGAACTGAAGTCGCTGTACCTCTATTTCCGCAGCCTCTGATCCCCCCACGGCTTCGCACCCCCCCCGTCTGCCCGACCGACGGACGGAGGGAACGGTGTTGCCTCACCTTCCCGTCTCTTGATACCAATCTCGCGCTGCTTTGTAACTTCGGGCCGCATTGTTCGACGTTATGCCCCCTATCAGCGCTGTCATCATCACCTACAACGAAGAGCGAAACATTGCCCGCTGCCTGGACTCGCTGCAGGGTGTGGCGGACGAAATTGTGGTGGTCGACTCCTTTTCGACGGACCGGACGGAGGAAATTTGCCGTGCCCGGGGGGTCCGGTTTTTACAACACGCCTTTGAAGGCCACATCGAGCAAAAAAACTTTGCGGCCGCACAGGCGCGCTACCCGCATGTACTTTCGTTAGATGCCGACGAAGCGCTCGACCCCACCCTGCAACGCTCGATTCTGGCCGTTAAAGCTGACTGGCAGCACACCGGCTACCAGATGAACCGCCTGACCAACTACTGCGGCCATTGGGTCCGGCACGGGGGCTGGTACCCCGACCGCAAACTGCGGCTGTGGAATCGGCAGTTCGGCCAGTGGGGCGGCACCAATCCCCACGATGAGCTACGGCTGACACCAGAGCATAGCGTGGGCCACCTGGCAGGCGATCTGCTTCATTATAGCTACTACAGCCTGCACGATCACGTCCGTCAAGTCAACTATTTTACCGACATCATGGCCCAAAGCCAACAGCACAAAGGCGGGAGCCTGCTGAAAGTTTTGTTGAGTCCCTGGGTAAAATTCATCAAGAGTTACTTTTTTCAGGCCGGATTTCTGGATGGCTATTACGGGCTGGTCATCGCCATCATTTCGGCGCATGCGACCTTTCTGAAATACGCCAAAATCCGGGAACTGCGCAAAAATCGTTAACGTATGCCCCTTTTCTTTGCTCCTGATTTTGCTGTGGACCCACGCTTACCTGCCGACGAGTCGTACCATGCCGTTAAAGTATTGCGGCTGCGCGCGGCCGATCCAGTAGAAGTGGTCGACGGTAAGGGCACGTGGTATCAGGCACGCGTGCAGGAGGCCCATCCCAAAGCCTGCCGCCTCGAGGTGTTGGCCCAGCGGCAGGTGGCAGAGCGACCGTACCGGCTGCACGTGGCACTGGCACCGACCAAAAGCATAGACCGTACCGAATGGTTCGTTGAGAAGGCCGTGGAACTGGGCGTGGATGAAATTACGCCGCTGCTGGTCGCCCGCTCCGAACGCCGTCAGCTCAAGGAAGAGCGGCTTCAGCGCATCGCCATCAGCGCCATGAAACAGTCGCAACGCGCCACCCTGCCGCGCCTGAATCCCCTCACGCCACTGCCTTCGTTCTGGGAGACCGTGCCCCCCGACGCCCAGCGCTTCGTGGCGCATTTGGAAGAAGGCCGCCGCCAAGCACTCCGGGAACTAATCGCGCCAAGGCGACATTACGTGGTACTGGTTGGCCCGGAAGGCGACTTTACGCCTGACGAAATTGCAGCGGCACGCCAGGAAAACTTTTTGCCGGTTACCCTCGGCGACTTCCGGCTTCGTACCGAAACGGCGGGTATTGCCGTTTGTCATACGGTGGCCTTGCTGCACGAGGGATTCTCCGCGTAAATGGTACAAGCGATTGACCAGGCCGGTGCGTGCGGCCAATGGCACATGATGCAAGAACTCAGTAACTTACTCACCTCGCCCTTCCGATACTAATAGGGCCTTTCGATCTTTATGCCGAACCGATTTTCTCTGATTCTTCTGTGGCTTTGCCTGCTGGCACCGGTGGTCCGGGCGCAGCCGAGTTTTACCATTGCCAAGCTGAAATACAACGGCGGGGGCGACTGGTACGCCAACCCGACGGCTCTGCCCAACCTGATTGAGTTCTGCAACCGCACCCTGGGCATGAACATCGCGCCGGAAGAGGAGGAAGTGGAAGTGGGCAGTCCTGAGATTTTCGCCTATCCCTTCTTGTACATGACCGGTCACGGCAACGTGGTCTTTTCGGACCAAGAGGCGCAAAACCTGCGCAACTACCTCATCAGTGGTGGGTTTCTGCACATCGACGACAACTACGGTCTCGATAAGTTTGTCCGAATTGAAATGAAGAAGGTGTTTCCGGAACTCGAATTTGTGGAGCTTCCCTTCGATCACCCGATCTACCACCAGAAATTCTCGTTTCCCAAAGGGCTCCCCAAAATACACGAGCACGACGGGAAAGACCCGCAGGGGTTTGGCCTGGTTTACAAAGGACGACTGGTCTGTTTCTATTCGTATGAGTCGGACCTGGGCAACGGCTGGGAGGACCAGCGGATTTACAACGATCCGGAAGAAATTCGGCAGCAAGCCTTACGTATGGGGGCCAACCTGCTGACCTATGCCTTAACAAACTTTTAGTAAAATTCTCGTTTTTTCCCTTTATTTTTACGGCCTATAGTGCACGTATCGGTTCATTTTATCTTGATGATGAACCATTTACAACAGAAGATGTTGTTACAATCTACAGAAGCTATATCCGATTAACCTGTTAACCCAACTTTCCCTAACGTGATAGCCATCATCATCTTTTTTATCGCCCACTGGTATTTGTCTCTTTTCTCACAGACATTCTTCCTGCACCGCTATTCTGCGCATAAGATGTTCACCATGAACAAGTTCTGGGAACGTTTCTTTTACATGTTTACTTACATCACGCAAGGTTCTTCGTACCTGAGCCCGCGGGGGTATGCCATCCTGCACCGGATGCACCACGCCTACAGCGATACGGAGCTTGATCCACACTCGCCGCACCACAGCAACAACCTGTTTGACATGATGTGGAAGACGAAAAAGATGTACAGCGACTTTGCGCACGAGCGTGTAGAAGTACCCGTTCAGTTTGACAAAAATTATCCGGTCTGGAATTTTGTTGAACGCTTGGGTGAGTCATGGGGATCGCGTATCGCTTGGGGAACGGCTTATGTCCTGTTTTATGTAGCCTTTGTTCCTGCGTCCATGTGGTACCTCTACCTGTTGCTGCCGATCCACTTCCTGATGGGTCCTGTGCACGGTGCCATCGTTAACTGGGCGGGCCACATGTACGGTTACCAGAACTTCGACAACCAGGACAAGTCGAAAAACTCGCTGGTGCTGGACTTCCTGATGATGGGCGAACTGTTCCAAAACAACCACCACAAACTGCCGAAGCGCATGAACTTCGCCGTGAAATGGTGGGAGCTGGATCCGACGTATCCGGTGATCAAAGTATTGTCGTGGATGCGGATTATCCGCCCACAAACCGCGACGGCTGGCCAAGTAACGGGCGATTTTCGTCAGGCCGTTTAAGACCCGAAGATTTTCCAAAGATCATATCACAAAGCCGGCTTGTCCGGCTTTTTTTATGCTACGTCTCCAGGATCTTTACCTTTTCAACCGACCGGAATTTATTGCCTTTCAGGCGCTTCCGGCGCTGCACACGTTGCGCCTGCACCAGCCGCGTACCGATCAGGTAGAAGCGCTCTGGCACATGGCAATTCATGATCAGGTAGGATACAGCCCCTGGCGCGCTACGTTCGGGGGACCGCAGTTTGTAGCCACGCTTCCCCCGCCCCGCCTGGCAGAGCTGCTCCAACAGGGCGATGCCCTGGCCCGACACGAAAAACTGCGTGCCCTGGTGATTCGCACCTTCCCGGCATTCTACGACCCGGCCGGGCATGCACTTCTGACCCACGCGTTACTGCAGCACGGCTATGCGCTTGAGGCCACCGACCTGACGTATTTCCTGGCGCTACGCCGCGACGGCTTCGAAAAAGGACTCCACACCACAGGCCGAAAAAAGCTACGCCGGGCAGAACGCCACGGCTTCACCTTTCACGAAGAAGAACCTGCGTTCGCCCCGGAAGCGTACCAGATCATCGCGGCGACCCGACAGCGCAAAGGCTACCCGGTCACCCTGTCTGAAGAAAGCCTGCTGGCGCACCTCCGGGCGTTACCGGACTACTACCGTCTGTTCAGCGTACGTCGCTCCGGCCGAACCGCCGCCGTCGGGCTGGTCGTTGTGATCTCGCCTTCCATTCTGTATACCTTCTACGTCGGCGACGTCGAGGAATTCCGGACCCATAGCCCGGCGGTGATGCTCTATCAGGGAATTTACTACTGGGGAGTGACCAAAGGTTACCGACTGCTCGATTTTGGGATTGGTACCGACCAGACGGAGCCTAACGAAGGACTGATGCAATTCAAGCGCATGCTAGGTGGGGAACCTTCGCTGAAATTTACGTTCCGCAAAGATTTTCATCCTGATCTGTAAGCTTTTGCAGAATAATTGATTTTAGAGAGGAAGGATGGTATGTTTGCGCTCCGATCAATTAAACTATACTTGACATGGCAAAAACCAAAGTTGCGATCAACGGTTTCGGTCGCATAGGCCGCCTCACATTACGGGCGCTCCTGAAGAAAGAAGATATCGAAGTAGTCGCTGTCAACGACCTCACTGATAACCAAACCCTGGCACACCTGTTCCGCTACGATTCGGTACACGGTAAATTTGCGGGCGAAGTAAGCGCCACGGAAGATAGCATCACCGTGAGCGGACACACCATGAAGGTGTATGCACAAAAAGATCCGTCTCAACTGCCCTGGAAAGAACTGGGTGTAGACATCGTGATCGAATCGACCGGTCGCTTCGTAGACGAAGCGGGTGCAGGCCAGCACCTGAAAGCCGGCGCTAAAAAAGTGGTGATTTCGGCTCCTGCCAAAGGCAACATCCCGACCGTTGTCTTGGGGGTTAATGAAGATACCCTCACGGGCGACGAGACCATCTTGTCGAACGCTTCGTGCACCACAAACTGCCTGGCTCCTATGGCTAAAGCGCTGGATGATGCATTCGGAATCGAAAAAGGCTTTATCACCACGGTTCATGCCTATACGGCCGACCAGAACCTCCAGGATGCTCCACACCGTGACCTGCGTCGGGCGCGTGCTGCTGCCTTGTCGATCATCCCGACTTCGACGGGTGCTGCCAAAGCGGTAGGTCTGGTACTGCCTCACCTGAAAGGTTCACTCGACGGCATCGCGATGCGCGTTCCTACGCCCGACGGTTCGGTAACCGACCTGGTGGCTATTCTGAAAAAAGAAGTAACGGCCGACGAAGTAAACGCGGCGGTTAAAGCGGCTGCCGACGGTGCCATGAAAGGCGTACTGGAATACTCGACCGATCCGTTGGTTTCGATCGACATCGTAGGTAACCCGCACTCTTGCATCTTCGACTCTGAGCAGACGTCGGTGATGGGTACGATGGTGAAAGTTGTTGGCTGGTACGACAACGAATGGGGTTACTCCAACCGTACGGCTGACCTGGTAGCCCTGCTGGCAGGCCAACTGTAAAATTATAAGACTCTAAAAGAAAAACCCCTGAACCGCGGTTCAGGGGTTTTTCTTTTCTGTAGCCTCCCAGTTTTTCAGGGCCTGGTGTAAATCTTCCGGCGTATCGATGCCGTGGCTGGCGTAAGCGGTAACCGCTGCCTGAATGTGTAGGCCGGCCTCCAGCCAACGCAGTTGCTCCAGCCGCTCAGCAATTTCCAGGGCCGACGGCGTCAGCGTCGTGATGTAGTGCAACGCCTCCACCCGGTAGGCATACAGCCCGATGTGCTGGTAATACATATGGTGCGAAAGCCACTCGGCCGTGGGCGTATCGCGCTGGTACGGAATGGGTTGACGGCTAAAATAGAGCGCCCGCCCCTGCTGATCGAGTACCACTTTAGGCGTGTTGGGATTGAATAGGGTCGATTCGTCGTCGATGACGCGTACCAACGTAGCCAGCGGCGCCTCTGCGCCGATCAGGCAATCGGCCAGGCGGTCGATCTGTTGCGGCTGGATAAAGGGTTCGTCTCCCTGAATATTGAGTACCGCGTCGAACTCCTCCTCGGTTTTCTGCAAAGCTTCGTAGCATCGGTCCGTGCCGCTGGGATGATCCGCACTGGTCATAACGACGTGGCCACCAAACTGCCGGACGTGCGCCTCGATGTCCGGATGGTCGGTCGCCACCACGACTTTCACCAGCTTTTGGGCTTGCTGTGCCTGCTCGTAGACGCGCTGCACCATCGTTTTTCCTTTGATGTCGGTCAGAGCCTTTGCCGGAAAACGGGTCGATGCGTAGCGTGCCGGAATAACGCCGAGAATCTTCATAGAGGTTGTCAATGTGGTGGATCTATACAAGTGGCCCGTCGGAAAAGGCATGTCTATACTCCGGCCGGGTCTTACTAAGTAAGTCGGTAATGGTCTTCGCCCTCGTCGGGCACAATGCGCAAGACCCCAGCCAGCGTCAAAAGCACCAGGGTACGCGAGGCAATGGAACGCGGAATGGCCGCGACCTGGGCAAACTGGCTGAGCGTAATGCTTTGGTGCAAATCCAGGTATTGCATCAGCGCTTTCTCTTTATCGCCGAACCCAAAGCGAAAGCTTTTGTCTTTTTTCTGTTGCCGTAAAATTTGCCGGACTTCCCGGCTGGCCTGTACGCTACGGTCGCGCACTCGCACATACGCCTTCCCCCCTTCTTCCTGCAAGTTATTCCGCACGGCATAAGGCTTTTCCGTTCCGGGCAGAATATGAAACAACAGCACGCCTGCACGATCCGACAAAACCACACGCTCGATGGAGTAAGCAATGGCAGGGTAGCAGTACTTCTCAATGGCCTTTTCGAGGACGAACTCCTCTTCTTCCAGCGCACTGACGCCGGGAATGGTGCCATTGTCGTCCACACCGATCACCAGCGTGCCGCCGTCGGTGTTCGCAAAGGCCACCACCTCCTTCATAATTTTGTCGGGATGCGCGGCCTTGCGTTTAAATTCCAGGCGGGCTCCTTCGCCCTGCTCCACCAGCTTTTTCAGTTCACGAAATGTCACAGCGATCGATGTCAATTTTTATGAAGCAGTCTTCATAACTCACTTCGTCTTACGTCGTTTCTGCTGGTTTGTATACACGCCTCTTTCTTATCAGGAACGCGCTAAAACCGGTTTTAGCGGCTGAACAGACGCTGACTAACGCTTAAAATTACGCCAGAAGCGCTAAATTTTGTCCCATTTCTTAGTTGCACTATCCACGTAACTTCTTGGATATCAATCCACTTTCTTATGGGCACCTATTCTGTAGTTTTACCTTTTTAAATTTGATCAGTCGCGCATGCCTCATCTTCAAAAGGTTCTACTGGTGGACGACAATCCCATCGACAATTTCGTGAGTCGAAAAATGGTAGAAAAAGCCGGGATTGCCGACGAAATTTGCACACTACACTCCGGCATGGAAGCCCTGGAGTATCTGAAAAATTATCAGGAAAACGGGCTTCCGGACGTTATCTTCCTGGACATCAACATGCCGATTATGAGCGGCTTCGATTTCCTGGACGAGTTTGTGGCGCTTGATCCGGCCATTCACGCCCACTGCCGTATTTTCGTCCTGAGTTCGTCGACCGATAGCCTCGACCTGGAACGGGCCAATCAAAATCCGTTTGTGCAGAAGATGATCACCAAACCGCTGGAGTTTGGCTTCCTGCGCACGTTGGGGCAGGCCGTCTCGTTCGAAACGCTCTGATCAGTTCGCCCGAATCAGGAAATAGTCTTTCTTCCCTTTCTGTACCAGCAGGTAACGCCCCTGCAACCACTCCAGTTGGGCCGGCGGCACATCGGCCGATACCTTTTCTTTGTTGATGCTCACACCGTTGGCCGTCAGCATGCGGCGGGCCTCCCCTTTCGACTTAAAGATCTGCTGTTGCGTCACGACCGAAAGCACTTCGGGCAAGTCGGCTGCGTTCACGACAGCCTCCCGCTCTACTTCCACCTGCGGCACGCCTTCGAACACATCGAGCAGCAGTTTCTCCGAAATGGTTTTTAACACCTCGGTCGTCCCCTTCCCAAATAAGATCTCTGACGCCTGCACGGCTTGTTGTAAATCGGCCTCCGAATGCACACGAGCGGTCATTTCTTCGGCCAAGGCGCGTTGCAGCGTACGGCGGTGCGGTGCCTCGGCATGCTCGGCTTCCAACGCTTCGATTTCGTCCCGGCTCTTCAGCGAAAAGACGCGCATCAGACGAGGCGCATCGGCATCGGCCGCGTTGAGCCAGAACTGGTAGAATTGGTACGGCGAGGTCATTTCCGGATCGAGCCAGACGTTTCCCCGTTCCGATTTTCCGAACTTCTGGCCATCGGCTTTGGTCAGCAGCGGTGCGGTCAGCGCAAAGACCTCAGGCGCTTCTTCCTCGCTGCCGCTCATGCGACGAATCAATTCGGTACCGGTCGTGATGTTCCCCCACTGGTCGGACCCCCCCATTTGCAGACGGCACCCTTTATTTTTGTAGAGCCACTGGAAGTCGTATCCCTGCAACAACTGGTACGAAAACTCGGTGAAGGAAATGCCGGTCTCCAGCCGCTTCTTGACCGAATCTTTCGCCATCATGTAATTGACCGTCAGGTGTTTGCCCACGTCGCGCAGAAACTCCAGAAAGCCGAATTCCTTGAACCAGTCGTAGTTGTTGACAATCTCGGCGGCCTGGTCGCCTTCGAAATCGAGGAAACGACCCAACTGCTGGCGGATGCCCTCCTGGTTACGACGCAGCGTCTCTTCGTCGAGCAGATTCCGCTCCTCCGATTTCCCCGAAGGATCGCCTACCATGCCGGTCGCGCCACCCACCAGCGCAATCGGCTTGTGGCCCGCCCGTTGGAAATGCTTCAGCAACATGATCGGCACCAGATTGCCGATGTGCAGCGACACTGCCGTCGGGTCAAATCCCACGTAGCCGACCGTGGCGTGGTTCAACAAAAACTCTTCTGTACCCGGCGTCTGGTCCTGTAACAAGCCGCGCCAGCGCAATTCTTCCACAAAGTTGTTCATGGTACCCAATTGAAATGGGGGGCAAAGATAGAGAAATCGGGAAACAGGATGGTGCAGGCGGGCAGGCGATGAGGCAAGACACCAGCGACTTGCGGCACGGTCGAATTGTTATCTGCCCGTTCGGGCTTCTGCCGGGGCGTTCGTACTCCGCGGGTCGGCGGTTCTTCCGGGCAATGTGTAATTTGCAATCTGGACTTGCCATTACCCTCATTCATGCCGCACACTCCGGAAAGCGTACTTCAGGATCTCAAACAGGGGCGTTATGCGCCCATCTACTTCCTTCAGGGCGAAGAATCGTTTTACATCGACCAGATTGCCGATTTTATTGAAGCCCATGCGCTGCAAGAGTTCGAAAAAGGATTTAACCAGGTGATCATCTACGGCAAAGATGCCGACATGGCCAAGGTGCTCAACAACGCCCGGCGGTTCCCGATGATGGCCGAGCGGCAGGTGGTGCTGGTGAAAGAGGCTCAGGAAATTACAGACCTGAACCGCGATACAGGGCAGCAGATGCTGGAGGCTTACGTGCGCAACCCGTTGCCTTCCACCATTCTGGTTTTTTGCCACAAGCACAAAACCCTCGACGGTCGCAAAAAACTGGCACAAGTGCTGGACAAACAGGCCGTGTTGGTCACGACCAAAAAGCTGTACGACAACCAGGTGCCCCAGTGGATCGAACGCTACCTGCAGGAGAAAAAGCGCCAGGCCATGCCCGATGCCGTTCAACTGATCGCCGAAAGCATCGGGGCCGATTTGAGCCGCCTCTCGAACGAGATCGACAAACTGTTGATCAACCTGCGCGAGGGTGCCACCATTACGCCCGACGTGGTGCAACAGTACATCGGCATCAGCAAAGACTACAACGTGTTCGAGTTGCAGCGCGCACTGGTTTACCGCGATGCCGACAAGGCGTACCGCATTGTGCACTACTTCGAGTCCGATCCCAAAAGTCACCCCATCATTCCGATCATCGCGCTTTTGTTCACGTTCTTCTGCAAAGTGCTGACGGTGCACGCCGCGGCCGATCAGTCGGAACGGGGCCTGGCGAAAGCGCTGAAGATCAATCCGTTTTTCGTGAAAGAATACCTGATCGCGAAGCGCAACTACCCTCCCCCACGCGTGGCCGCCGCCATCCACCACCTCCGCACCGCCGATTTGCAGTCGAAGGGGGTCGAGGGCGGCAGCATCACCGAAGGGCAGATTCTGAAGGAGCTGATTTTTAAGATTTTACACTAAGCGGCTCTACCGGGAAGGCAGCGCACGTTCGGCAAAGTGGGCGGGAGTCACGCCCGAAAACGCTTTGAAGTCGCGGATGAGGTGCGCCTGATCGGTGTACCCCAGCTCGTAGGCCAACTGCGCCCACGACACCACTTGGTTGCGCCGCGTGCGAGTCAGAGCATCGCGAAACCGCATCAGCCGGTGATAAGCTTTGGGGCTTATGCCCAGCTTTTCCTTAAACAAACGCTGGCTTTGCCGTTCGCTGACGAACAGGGCTTTGCCGAGCGACGTAGCCGAAAAGGCAGTCTCCTGCGCCCGAATCCGACGCAAGGCTTCCGTGAAGTAATTGTCTTTCTGATGAAACCTGGCGAGCTGGTTGTGCAAAAAAGCTTCGATCAGAAAAATACGGGTGCGGTCGTCGGGCGCGTCCTGGATCTGTGCGATGATGGGCGTCACGTCGCCGGGAAAAAACGCCTCGGCATCGACCACATTTTCGGTAAGCTCCCCGAGCGGTTCGCCAAACAGTTGCAACATGCCTTCGGGCTTCAGACAGATTCCGAACAGTTCGGTCCCGCCGTAGGCTTTCCAGACGACTGCACCTTTGGTAAGCCCCACAATGTAGGCCCGCGGAAAGGTCTGCCATTGCCGGTCCAGCAGCCCCGACGTAGCGTTCCCTTGCAGTTGGATGATGATTTCGATGGTACCCAGGGGCATACACCGGAGTTCGGACGACTGTTCGTGGTGTGCGCCCGAAGCGGTGCAACGCCAGTATTGATCGACAACGGTTTGTAGACTCGCCGAAGGTGCAAAACACTGATGACTTACCGTAATCATAGACAAGAGGCAGGGTTGGTAGGAATCACGCGTACAGAACCGCCTCAGAGCTGATCGGGCGGAATGGGCGCCGGCACCACGTTCTTCACGGGCTTGGTGCTTTTCAGGTACACAAACATGGCGTGCATGTCTTCGTCGGTCAGGTTTTTGAACACCTGCCAGGGCATCGGGGGCAGCAGCGGCCGGGTGTTGTCCAGCCCCTTGAATTTACCTTCGCGCAGCGCTTTTACAAACTGTTCTTCTTTCCAATTGCCAATTCCCGTCGCATCCGACGTCAGGTTGGCCGAAAAAGACACCCCCCAGGGACCAGCCACGGCCGTGTTGTGCATGTTGAACAGTACCCAATCTTTCATCGCCGCTTTGTTCACGGCGGCCAGCGGCATGTCCTGCGGATGCCCCGACAGCAGACGCTCCGGATCGGGTGCGGGTCCCTGCGGACCAAACA
The DNA here is from genome assembly GCF_900100765.1 of Catalinimonas alkaloidigena. Lineage (NCBI taxonomy): Bacteria > Pseudomonadati > Bacteroidota > Cytophagia > Cytophagales > Catalimonadaceae > Catalinimonas > Catalinimonas alkaloidigena. Next base: position 283,896 of record NZ_FNFO01000004.1, read on the forward strand.
CTTTGGGCGAGTGACAGTCGTGACAGCCCATGATGTTGACGAGGTATTCGCCGCGTTTCAACACCTCCTGGTCGTGATTGGCGACCGTAACGGCCGGGACGGTTGTTTCTTCGGCGATCGATGAGGAATCAGTCGTACGTGACGACTCACAGGCGGCCAGCCCCAGCAGGCCAAGTCCCAGGGAAAAAGCAATAAACGGTTTCATATGCATTCAGAGTCCTTGAATAAAAACAGCGTTGGAGTCGACCGCTGCCAGCCGTAGGGCCTTCAGGTCGCGGTAATCGGCCGAGTCGTACCACAGGTGCGCCTGCCGAAGCGAGGGAAATTCGATGACAATCGGGAAAGTCGGCTTTACGTTTCCCTCGATCAATTCACACGGTCCGCCGATGGCCAGAAAACGCCCGCCATACCGATCGATGGTAGCCAGTACGTGTGTACGATAACATTCCATCGCCGCCGCGTCCTTCACCCGAAGAATGTCGAAAATACAGTAGGCGGCCATGCACGTATCAGGAATTGATAGGCCAAAAGTAGGCTCCTACCTCAGGAGGGTATTGTATAAAAACGACATTTTGCCGCAAACGCAAATTGCCCGATGCCGCGACGGGGAGCCGTCCGGCATCGGGCAATGGTACCGCAGAGATGCGCTCTGCTTAGGGAAATTTGGGGTACTGCTGGAAGTCGGGCGCGCGTTTCTCCAAGAACGCTTTTTTGCCTTCCTGCGCCTCCTCCGTAAAGTAATAGAGCAACGTAGCATTGCCGGCCAGTTCCTGAATGCCGGCTTGTCCGTCGAGTTCGGCGTTGAGGCCGGCTTTGACCATCCGCAGGGCCAACGGGCTGCGCTGTTGCATGATCAGGCACCACTCCATGGTGGCTTCTTCCAGTTGGTCGAACGGCACTACTTTGTTCACAAGTCCCATGTCGAGGGCCTCCTGCGCGGAATATTGTAGACAGAGGAACCAGATTTCGCGGGCTTTTTTCTGCCCGACGTGGCGCGCCAGATACGACGACCCAAAACCGCCGTCGAAGCTCCCGACTTTCGGACCGGTCTGCCCGAAAATAGCATTTTCCGAAGCGATGGTCAGATCACAAACCACGTGCAGCACGTGCCCCCCGCCAATGGCGTAGCCGTTCACCATCGCTACGACCGGCTTGGGCAACGATCGGATGCGCTTTTGCAGGTCGAGCACGTTGAGGCGCGGCACGCCGTCTTCGCCCACGTAGCCCCCGACGCCTTTTATGTTCTGGTCGCCACCGCTACAAAACGCCTGACGCGCTTCGTTGGGATCGTTGGCGCCGGTAAACACCACCACGTTGATGTCGTTCGCGTAACGGCAGTGATCGATGGCGTCGATCATCTCCTGCACCGTCAGCGGCGTGAAGGCATTGCGGTAGCGCGGGCGGTTGATGGTGATTTTCCCTACCCCCTGGCAGCTTTCGAACAGGATCTCGCGGTATTCTTTGACGGGTTTCCAGTCGTATTGTGTTGACATTGAAGTATCGGTTAGTAAAAGTTGATTAGTTGAAATTTTCGAGTTGAATGTTGAAGTTGAGCGTTCAGAGCGTAACGAGCGTTTGCCACGACGGTGTTCTCACGATCCTCTCCACGCCGAGCGCCCCGTACTCCCTCCCATTACAGCTTTTCTCCTGCGCGAAGCATTTGCTTGTATTGATCAAACACATCTGCGTTCGTAAGGTTATGCGTTTCGATTTCGAGGAGGCGCGGGCGGTCCGAAGTTTGGTTGAAAAAGTCGGGAAGATGGCGCCGTAACGCTTCCTTGCCTTCTGCAAAGTAATAGGTCATGCCAAAATCGCGGGCGGTATTTTCGGCCCGAAGCGCTTGTCGCGTCTCGAAAAACGGTTCCAGTTCGGGTTGTTGCCGCGGTCCGTCGATCATCCGGAAGATGCCGCCGCCGTGGTTGTTCAACAGCACAATCCGCAGGTTCGGCAACGGTTCCTGGTGCCAGAACGCATTGCGGTCGTAGAAAAAGGCCAGATCGCCGGTGATCAGCACTACGGGTTGGTTGGTCGCGAGCGCCGCCCCTACCGCCGTGCTGCTGCTGCCGTCGATGCCGCTGGTACCACGGTTGGCAAAAAGCGTCAGGTCACGCCGGGCCGGAAGGCCCAGAAAATTGACGTACCGAATCGCCATGCTGTTGGCTACGTGCACCTGCGTGCCTTTCGGCAGATGCTGCACCACCGCAGACAACGCCCCGAATTCGCCAAAAGGCTGGTGCTGAAAAAACCGATCCGTTGCCTGCCGGACGCGTTGGTTGGCCGCACGCCACGTCTCTGCATAGGACCGTGGGGAGGCGCGCAGCCCTCGACTCACCCGACTAAAAAACCGGGAAGGCTCAGTACGGATCACGCGCGTCAGGGTTTGAAAGGTATCGGGCACCTCGCCGGCCGGTTGCACGTGCCAATGGGCCCGGGGGGCGTGCTTACGCAAAAACAGCTTCAGATTTTTAGAAATGACCGACTGCCCAAACGTGATGAGCAGATCGGGTTGCAAAGCCGCTTGCTCGCCTTTCATCAACAAAGCATCAGGGCGATCCACAACGCCGGGCAGGTCGTGCAGGTTGCTCAGCACATCGCCCACCAGAACCGCTCCGGTCTTTTCGGAAAGCCGCTTCAGGACCTGCCGAAAGGCCGCTGTGGGCCTCCCCTGCCCGGCTACCACCAGAATCCGTTCGTAGGTCTGCCATTCGTCCCGCAACGCGCGGTACTGCGCCTCCGACAATTCAGGTGCATCTGCCGACATCGCAATGACACGCACCGCGTCGCTGTACCCGTACGGCTCGGCCGGATCAGGGTAGAACGGCTCCCGTACGGGGATGTTCAGGTGAACCGGCCCGGCGGGCGTCTCGCGGGCGTAGTTGATCGCTTCATTGACCTGCCGGTTGATGTGCCACGCGGCGTCGGGATGCTCGTAGCTGACGGGCAGCTCGCGGCTCCACTTGGCGTGGCGGCCGTAGACATGCGCCTGCCGGATGGTTTGCCCGTCCCACTGATCGATCCACTCCGGCGGACGATCGGCCGTCAGGAGCAATAGCGGTACGTTCTGGTAAAACGCTTCGGCCACTGCCGGACCGTAGTTCAACGCCGCCGTCCCCGACGTACACACCAGCACCACCGGTTGTCCGGTTTGCTGTGCCAGTCCCAGCGCGATAAACGCCGCCGCGCGTTCGTCGGGAATGGAGCGCACGCGGAGGTGCGGATGGCGGGCAAAGGCGAGCGTCAGCGGGGCGCAACGCGAACCAGGCGAAAGAATGACATCGCGCAGGCCCTGCCGGTGGCAGAGTTCAGCAATGTCGACGAGAGGTTGCAGGCGATACATCGGCGCAAAGATAGAAAGCGCAGAGCGCTTCGCGCGGAAGGCTGCGCAGTCAGGTCGGTGTTGACGGCGGCGAAGCAAGGAAGGCGTCCGACGGCTATCAGACCCCACGCAAAAGGCCGTCGGCCGACTGATCTAAAGCGAAACGCAGGGAGCAAGGTGGAACGTGAGCATTTTGCAATTGCACGCGAGCCCGGACGAGCCATACATACTAGTTACACGTTACGCTTTGCACGCTGAATGTGAAGCATTCCGCCTTAAACGCTGACCCTGGCGCCCGAACGCTCAACTTTACGCCCTGATCGCTAAACTCCCCAAACGAATCCCCGAGAATTGCCTACTTTTGCGGCCCGGTTCTGTAAGGAGCGGAAGAAATCCAAGGCACCAACCATAGCCCACCGATCGTTTTCCCGGCTCGCGGCGGACCGCAGACCACCATTTCGAACATCTTAATTTTTACCGATCGTGAACATCACCCTGGATAAAAAAGACGCAACAAATGCTTCTGTCAAAATCCTCCTTCAGGAAGAGGATTATCGCCCGAAGGTAGAAGCCAAAGTGAAAGAATACGGCAAAAAAGCGCAGATCAAAGGATTCCGTCCCGGCAAAGTGCCGCCCGGTCTGATCCGGAAAATGTACGGCAAGAGCATTCTGGTCGACGAGATCAACGGTCTGCTTTCTTCCAGCCTGAACGATTACATCCGGGAACAGAAGTTGCCCATCGTCGGCGAGCCGCTTCCCGCAGAAGAAGAGCAGCAGACGATCGATTGGGATACACAGAAAGAGTTTGAATTCAGCTTTCAGCTGGGGCTGGTGCCGGAATTTTCGTACGATGCCGAATCGCTGACCGCCAAGCGTTATCAGATCGACATCGAAGAGGCAACCATCGACGAGATCGTAGAAAACGTGCGTCAGCGTAACGCAGCCCACTCGCATCCGGAAACGTCGGAGAAGGGCGATGCCCTCAGCGGCATTCTGCGCAGTGCCGACGGCTCGTTCGAGAAATCGACCGAACTGGCGACCAGCGCCGTGAAAGAAGGACAGGAAGAGCTGTTTGTGGGCCTGAAGGCAGAAGATACCGTGACCTTTACGCCCGCTGAGGTGTTCGAAGAAGGCACCTGGAGCGACCAGACCGGCACTGAACTCTCGGAAACGCCGGAGGAAGTGACGTTTACCGTTTCGGAAATCCATCGTGATGTTCCGGCCGAACTGAACGAAGATTTGTACCGGAAAGTGCTGGGCCCGAACCCGGACGGCACGCCGAAAGTAACGACCGAAGAGGAGTTCCGTGCGGAGATCAAGAAATTGGTTTCGGAAGACTGGAACAAGCAGGCCGATCAGTACGTCGATCAGCAGCTCCGTCAGCAACTGGTGAACACCACCGAGATGGAACTGCCGAAGGAGTTTTTGCGCCGCTGGCTGCTGGCCACCAACCAGGAAGTCACGGAAGAGCAGCTGGACCGTGAGTTCGACGCTTTCCTGGAAAACCTGAAGTGGCAGTTGATCAGCAACAAAATTGCCGAAGCCAACGAGATCAAAGTAGAAACGCCCGAGGTACAAGCCGCTGCCGAAGACCGGATGCGCAAAATGTACGAGAGCATGGGCATGGAGCCCCAGGAGGAGATGATCAAGATGCTGGCAACCGACTACCTGCGCAATCAGGAACAAAACAATTTCCGGAAGTTGTTCGAAGAACTATACTACCAGAAAGTGTTTGCGGCGTTGCGCGAAAAAGCTACCCTCGAAGAACAGACCGTGAGCAATACGGAGTTTCAGAAAATTCTTCAGGAAGAATCCGCTGCGTAAGGAAAAAAGTCTTTAGATTGGGCACTCTTCCCCCACGCGCAAACTCTGTCTGGGGCCATTTTCATCCTCTTAGTCACTCTAAATTGTATGTACAACGGAGAAGAATTCAGAAAATATGCCGTTAAAGGTCGCGGCATGAACGGCCTTTCTGTCGACAAATATGTTCGGCACATTGAAAACCTCCAGTACCACGGGCAGGGGCCCTACAGCCCGATTGTTTCTCCTTATGGAGCAGGTGTACCGACCGTGGAGAGCATGACGCGTTCGGTCATTGAAGAGCGCCCGACGCGCTTTGCCGAAATCGACGTGTTTTCCCGTCTCATCATGGACCGGATCATTTTCCTGGGCATGGGCGTAGACGATAACATCGCCAACATCATCGTCGCGCAGCTGCTGTTCCTGCAGTCGGTCGACGCTAAAAAAGATATCTTACTGTATATCAACTCGCCGGGAGGTTCGGTGTACGCCGGTCTGGGCATCTACGACACCATGCAACTGGTGAAACCCGACGTAGCGACGATCTGCACCTCGTTGGCCGCATCGATGGCGGCAGTGCTGCTGTGCGGCGGCGCGGAGAAGAAGCGCTCGGCCCTGCCCCACGCGCGAATCATGATTCACCAGCCGTCGGGCGGTGCGCAAGGCCAGTCGAAAGACATCGAAATTACGGCCAAGCAAATCATCCTCCTGCGCAAAGAGCTTTACGAAATCATCTCAAAACACAGCGGACAGCCGTTTGAGAAGATTGAAGAAGACTCGGATCGCGACTACTGGATGAAGTCGGACGAAGCCAAAGAATATGGCTTGATCGACGAAGTACTGACAGGCGCCTAAAATTCGTTATCAGAAAGATGGCCTCGTAAGACGTCTCGTAACGAGTATGCCGAACGAGGCCATCTTTCTTTTTATCACCCGGCGGGAACTAGTTTCTGCCATTTCCTATTGACTTAAGCTGAACAGCTTTCCCCATCATGTCAAAAACAGTACAATGCGCTTTCTGCGGTCGCGGTAAAAAAGACGTGAACCTGATGGTTTCGGGCACGGATGTCCACATCTGTGATTCGTGCATTCTTCAGGCTTACCACATTCTGGAAGAGGAGATGAACCCCAAAGAGCGCAGCGGGTTCAGCAAAGGCCTGACGCTGATCAAGCCTCAGGAGATGAAAAAGTACCTGGACCAGTACGTTATTGGTCAGGACGAAGCGAAGAAAGTCCTTTCCGTAGCCGTTTACAACCATTATAAACGCCTGACGCAAAAGAAGCGCAACGACGACGACGAGGTCATCATCGAGAAGTCGAACATCATCATGGTCGGTGAAACCGGCACCGGGAAAACCTACCTGGCCCGGACGCTGGCCCGCATGTTGCAGGTTCCGTTCTGCATTGCCGATGCTACGGTACTGACCGAAGCCGGCTACGTAGGCGAAGATGTGGAAAGCATTCTGACCCGCCTGCTGCAAGCCGCCGACTACAACGTAGAAGCTGCCGAACGCGGCATCGTGTACATTGACGAAATTGATAAAATTTCCCGCAAGGGAGACAATCCCTCCATCACCCGCGATGTGAGTGGCGAAGGTGTACAACAAGCGTTACTCAAGCTGCTGGAAGGGACTACGGTCAACGTTCCCCCACAGGGTGGGCGGAAGCACCCCGAGCAGAAAATGATTTCGGTCAACACCGAAAACATCCTGTTCATCTGTGGTGGTGCCTTCGACGGCATCACACGTCTGATCCAGAGTCGTTTGAACAAACGGCCCATCGGGTTCGCGAATCAGTTTGAGAAAGACGATTTTGAGCGCGACAACCTCCTGAAATACGTAACGGCACAAGACCTGAAATCTTTCGGCCTGATTCCGGAACTGATCGGACGTTTGCCGGTTGTCACTTACCTGGATCCGCTCAATGCCGCTACGCTGCGTCGGATTTTGAGTGAGCCCCGGAATGCGCTCATCAAACAGTACACCAAGCTGCTCGACATGGAGAACATCGATGTCGAGTTCACATCCGATGCGCTGGATTACATCGTAGAGCGTGCGATGGTCTTCAACCTCGGCGCGCGCGGCCTTCGTTCCATCTGCGAGGCGATCATGACCGACGCCATGTTCGAGTTACCGGAAGCCAACACGCCGCTGAAGCGGGAAAAACTCGTGATCAGTCGCGCGTACGCAGAAGAAAAAATCAGCAAGTCGCGCCTAAGCAAGCAGTTACGTGTCGCGTAAAGAAATTATTGACCCAACAAAAAACGGTGCTTGTGTGAAACAAGCACCGTTTTTTTATACGCTTTTGTTAAGTCAGTTCTCGATGGTTTCCGGCTCTTTCAAATAAGAGATCATCAGTCGGGCCGCTTTCTCCGATGCACCCGGTGGGCCCAGTTTCTCGCGGATATCAGCGTAGCCCTCAAGCACACGCTGCCGGTACGTTTCATTCTTTAGGAGGCGGTCCAGTTCCTTCATCAGGTTCGACGGCGTAAACTCGTCTTGAATCAATTCTTTCACCACTTCGCGCCCGGCAATCAGGTTCACCAGAGAAATGTAGTCGACCTTGATCAGGGCTTTTGCGATGAGGTACGTCGGATAACTGCTCTTGTAACACACCACCTGGGGCACGTTGAACATGGCCGTTTCGAGTGTTGCGGTCCCGGAAGTCACCATCGCAACGTCGGCTTGGCTCAGCAGGTCGTATGTCTGGTCGTATACCACCCGAATGTTGTTCCGCCGCCAGGGCTCGTATACCGAACGGGGCAGCGATGTAACCGCTGCAATGACGAACTGGTAGTCCATAAACGGCGGCAGTACGCTGACCATAAAATGGATCGTCCGTTCGATTTCCTGCGCCCGGCTGCCCGGCAGCACCGCGATGATGGGCCGTTCGTCCAGCCCGTTTTCTTCCCGGAAGTTGGGATTCGGCTCAAACTGACGGATGGCATCGCAGAGCGGGTTGCCTACGTAATCGACGTTGTAATCGAACGATCCGTAAAAATCTTTCTCGAACGGCAGAATGACGAACATACGGTCGACTACCGCACGAATCATGTGAACCCGCTTCTGATTCCAGGCCCAGATTTTGGGGGAGATGTAATAGAAAACCGGAATGCCCAGCGTCTTTACAAAGCGGGCGATGCGCAGGTTAAAGCCCGAGAAATCGACCAAAATGACGACGTCGGGCTGCCACTGCTGAATGTCGTCTTTGCAGGCTTGCAACGCTTTGCGAAAGGTATTCAGATGCAGAAGCACCTCGGTGAACCCCATGAACGCCAGGTCTTTGTAATGCCGCACCAGTTCACACCCCGCGTTCTCCATGTAGTCCCCCCCCCAACCACGGAGGGTTGCCTCCGGATCTTGTTCCTGTAAAGAACGAATCAGGTTGGAAGCATGGAGGTCTCCGGAACGTTCGCCTGCAATGATGTAATAACGCATGAAATAGAATGATGAGTACTCGCCTGTGTAGTGTTGCTCGCTGCCGGGAATGAGCGGATAATTTAAACGTACGTCGATAGGGTCCCTGCAACGTGCCTACCCTCTTCTGGTATATGGAATTACCCCACCGAAAGTAACTTCTTTCTTCGGGCTGCCGCAAAGAAAGAGGAGATTTCTAGCCGAAGTATTCCACAAAATTGCGTGGCGTTTCATACAAACGCAGGGAGTGCAACTGCGCCTGCGGCGCAATGCTTCGGATGGCCGGCGCCAGAATCTTCCACATCTCAATCACCAGGATCTCGCAGCTTGCCATTTTTCCCTGCATAAAATCGACGTCCATGTTCAGGTTACGGTGGTCTACTTTATCGATCACCTCACGCCGCACCACAGAACTTAAGTCCTTCAGGTTGATCACGAAACCCGTCTCCGGGTCAGGTTCCCCCTTCACCGTGACGATCAACTCGAAGTTATGCCCATGCCAGTTGGTGTTGGCACACGGCCCGAATACTTCCCGATTTTTTTCTTCCGACCACGCAGGATTGTACAGCTTATGCGCTGCATTAAAATGTTCTTTCCTGCTCACGTACATCATAGCACTCTCCCGATGAATTGAGTCGCAGCCGCCACTTGACGAGGCTGCGCATTGCCGATGTAAAGATAACAAGAATGTATGGGTCGGACTTCAGGCAGAACGACCGACATTCGCACGGGGTGCTCTACGCCGCAATGTGGGCCCAGACCGAATACTTTTCCGGCGCGCGATGGCCCCACCTCGCCGCTCCCTTCTATCTTTGTCCACAAAAAAGCATATGATTGTTGTGACCGGAGCGGCCGGCTTTATTGGCAGTTGCCTGATTTCTCGCCTGAATGCCGCTAATTTCAGGGACATCGTGGCGGTTGATGATTTTAGCCACCCCGACAAAGCACCTAATCTGGAAGGGAAGGCTATTAAAGAGCGCGTACACCGCGATGCCTTTCACGAGTGGCTGGCGAAGCATCACGAAGCGACCGAATTCATTTTCCACATCGGTGCCCGGACCGATACGACCGAGTTCGACCGCGCCATTTTCGACCGGCTGAACGTGGCCTACTCGCAGGAGCTCTGGCAGGCCTGCTGCCGCTACCAGATTCCGCTGGTCTACGCGTCGTCGGCCGCGACCTACGGACTTGGCGAACTGGGGTACCGCGACGACGAGTCGCTGATTCCGCAGCTTTCGCCGCTAAATCCCTACGGCGACTCTAAAAATGAATTCGACATCTGGGCGCTGAATCAGCCCGAAAAGCCCTTTTTCTGGGCAGGGCTCAAGTTCTTCAACGTCTACGGCCCGAACGAGTACCACAAAGGGCGGATGGCCTCCGTCATTTTCCATGCCTTCCGGCAGATCAAGGCCACCGGTAAAATGAAGTTGTTCCGCTCGCACCACCCCGATTACCGCGACGGCGAACAGATGCGCGACTTCATTTACGTGAAAGATGTGGTAGACGTCTGTTACTTTCTGATGCACCACCGAAAAAACTCCGGTATCTATAACCTGGGAACCGGACAGGCCCGCACGTTCCTTGATCTGACTCGCGCTACCTTCCACGCCATGAACGTGCAGGAACAAATCGAGTTTGTCGACACGCCCGCCGACATTCGCGACAAGTACCAGTACTTCACCGAAGCCACAATGGACAAGCTACGAAGCATCGGCTACGACCGCCCTTTCCACTCGCTGGAAGCCGGCGTCACCGATTACGTTCAACAGTACTTGCAACCCGGCGCGTATTATTAAACCCTTATTTAAGAAAGGGTGTAAACACAAAAAAGGGACGGAGTTACTCCGTCCCTTTTTTGTATAGACTGTTGTAGTTTAATAACCCGTGTTTTGTACAATGCTTGGATTCGCATTTACTTCCGCTTGTGGGATAGGAAATGCTAAGCGCTCATCTCCGTACGGAATCGTTGCATCGAATGTTTGACGATTGTCCACTTTAGGAATCGGCCTTTCGTAACGCATCAGATCAAAGAAGCGGAACCCTTCCATCGCTAACTCTTTCCGGCGCTCCAGGAGTATATTATCTACCGTAACTTCTGTATAAACGGTAGCGCCACGATTTTCGGGAATCATGTTCAGGTAAGTCAATGCTTCAGAAGTGCTGCCTTGCTGGAACAAAGCTTCGGCATAGTTGAGAATTACTTCTGCATACCGAATCACTTTGACGTTATCGTTATACGTAGCAGGTGTTATGTACTTACCCACCATACGATAACGAGTCACTTTTTGCGTGGTATCTTCGTAAATCCCTAGTAAGTCAAGACGCACATCCGATGTATCATATACATCGTACAGGTTTTTTGTAATCTCAATGTCACCATAATTGGTTTCCTGATAGATGTTGTAAAGCCCATTTATGCTAGGGTTATCGGATGGAGTATATGCCAACTCGAAAATGATGTTGTCACCACCTGATAACCCCCAACTTCCTGAGAATGAAGAAGCGGATTCCAGACTATACACTCCTGAATCGATTACACGTTTGGCTGCTGCTGCGGCTTCTGGCCAATTTTTGACATACAGATAATAGCGTGATAGCAAAGCGTCTACGGCCGTCGACGAAATCTCGACAGGACTACCGGCATCCAAAGTAGGGTCCATCATAGTTTTAGCCATTTGCAAATCGCTACCAACTTGTGCCCATACTTCTTCCACCGTATTACGAGCTGGGGCAAGGTCACCGCTATTGAACTCTGTGACGATAGGTACACCAAGATTGCCTCCTGTCCATTGCTGGCCGTAAAGACGCAGCAAATCCATGTAAGCCAAACCACGGACTGCATACGCTTGTCCTTTCGCATATTTGACTTCGGCACTTTCGTTCTCTTCTACCTCAGCATTGACTACGATATTGGTGTTAGCAATGACACGGTATAACTGCTGCCATGTATCGCGAGGGTATGCATCGGTAGTGTTTAAGAAAAACTGTCCCGGACCTACAAAACGACCAGAGTTACCGTTCGCCAAAGCGTTATCTGAACGGACCTCAGCAAAGACGATGTAGTCTCTTCCATAATAAGTAGGTTCGTTCATACGATCATAGGCACCTAACACAAGACCCTGCAAATCTTCCAACGTATTTACGCTGGAAGATACATCTTTCGACGTACTGACGGTTGGCTCCAAGAAATCGGCCGAGCACGACCAGAAACTTGTAGCAAACGCAGCAATAATGACTTTGGATATATATTGTTTTTTCATAATAAGCGACATTTCGGAGATTTAGAAGCTAACCGTTAAACCAAGAGAATACGTCTTAATCGGAGCGGCCGTCAGGTTAAGAGTCCCCCGTGCTGACCCAGTTAGCCCTTCAGAAGTGCTAACTTCGGGGTCAAACTCCAAGTTTTTGTCAGCTACCCAAGTCCAAATGTTGTTTCCTTTTAAGTAGATATTGGCTGCACTAAATCCAACTTTTGAGAGAAGAGAGGCTGGAAGGTTGTAACCAATGGTCAGATCGCGCAGACGCAGATATTCATCACTGTAAAGACGACGCGTGGAATTACTGTTTGAACGAGTCGTGTTGCCATAAATGTTCTTAGGGTTAGGGCTTATGTCTCCTGGTTTTTGCCAGCGATCATAGAGGCGAGCATATCCGTTTGCGATCGTATAAGTATACTGCCCGTCTGATAGTGTATAGCCTGCCCATGTATCATACACGGAATTGCCCGTAGAATAATACAGTTGAGCGCTTACATAAACACCTTTGTACTCCAGGCGGTTGGTCAAACCTCCGTAGAAGGTAGGGAAGAAACTTCCGTGGAATGAAGACGAAGCCGCTGAGTAATTTGAGGTCGTCTCGCCGCTTGTTCCTTCAACATACCACAAAGGAGCGCCTGTCTCCGTATCTACTCCTGCCCAAGTTGGCATGTACCACCCGTATACAGGTTGCCCTACCGAAACTTTCTGAATGCTGGTAGTAATTCCGATCTCATCCCCCTCAGCACTGAGAGGGAGTTCCGTCACTTCGTTCTTAAGGGTAGTCATGTTCGCGGACAGATTCCAACGAAAGGACCCTGCACGGATTACATCACCATCTATCGACGCTTCTAAACCTTTGTTCACCATAGTACCTACGTTCTGGGTCTGGCTGCTAAAACCAGTAGTGTAAGACAGCGGTACCTCTAGTAAAAGGTCAGATGAAGTGCGGTGGAAGTATTCTACAGTTGCATTAATGCGGTTGAAGAGACCAAAGTCTAACCCAATATTAAAGGCGTCACTTTTCTCCCAGCTTAGGTCCTGGTTTCCTAACTGGCTTGGAAAAACCGCCGCAGCTCCATTATACGCACCACTATAACTTAAGAAAGCCTGGTACTCGTTAAGTCCGACGCCAGCATTACCTGTACGGCCATAAGAAGCCCGTAGCTTAGAATTGTTGAGCCACGTCAGGTTTTGCATGAAAGCCTCTTTTGTAAATACCCAAGAAGCACCTACTGAGTAAAACGTCCCCCAGCGTAGCCCGGGCGCAAAGCGAGAGTTTCCTTCGCGACGAATGGTTCCGTCTAGAAATATTTTTTCGCGGAACGAGTAATTGGCCAAGCCCATAATGGAATTGATAGCCCAATCGTTCGGGTATGCTGATACGTAATCAGGTGTTCCTATTGATTCTGGGTAGTAAAGTCCATCTGCAGCGAAGCCAATCCCACCAGCTCCGATGGTATAATAATTGTTCTTTTGGGCTTCGAAGATGGCTTGTAAGTTAAAACTGTGGTCTTGGTTAAGACGCCAGCTATAATCCAGCATATTCTTCCAATCCCAGTTGAAGTTGCGATTCATATAAGCGGTAGAACCACCATTTTCACCCGCTCCGTCTCCATAGTTGCGGTTGTCATAATACAGCTCATCAGTCAATAAGTAATCAAGCCCTAAGACGGAGGTAAACTTGAGATTTTTTAGGATGTTATATTCAAACGTAGTGGAGTTGAATACACGCGCCTGCTTACGCCGATTGATGTCATTCTGCGCAAGGTATAGGGGGTTGAAGACGATACCAAGCAGATCTAAGTTAGGAGTTCCGTCCGGTGCATACGGCTTGTCACGAGCTTGCAAGAACAACGTGGCGAGCTCCGGGTTTCCGAAATAAGCCGCGGCTTCCAACTGACCATTCTGTGTTACATACGAAGCATTGAAAGTCGTTTGCAACATCATCTTTTCAGTGATGGCATTACCATAACTCACTTTTCCGGTAATGCGCTCATAATCTGTCCCTACATTGATTCCATCTTGTTGGAAATAGCTTCCCGAAACGTAATAGTTGCTTTTTTCACCACCACCTCGTACAGAAAGGTTGTAATCGTGCGTCATGGCATCGTGATTGGTAATCACATCGCGCCAATCTGTGTTGGTTACGCCATCCCAAGCGTTTGGATATTTTGTTCGGGCCTCTTCGATTGTGCTTACTTCGCTAGCAGGATTGTTTACACGCGCTTCGTAATATAACTCTTCCCATTGTTCTCCACTCAAGCCCTGCGGCCCAGGTACGGCACGTGAGATCATGCCCGATTGCCCTGAGAAGGTCACCACAGGTTTTCCGGATTTCCCTTTTTTCGTGGTGATTACAATTACGCCGTTTGCGCCGCGAGCCCCATAGAGTGCAGTAGCCGAGGCGTCTTTCAACACTGTAATACTTTCAATATCATTATTATTAATAGAAGAAAGTATGCTGAGGCTACCTGTTGCAGTAGAGCGGTTGTTATCACCATTCACAACCGGGATCCCATCAATCACAAACAGAGGGTCATTGTTAGCAGTAATAGAGCTGATACCACGAATGCGAATGTTTTGGCTCGATCCAGGCGTACCCGAAGAGGAAGCCATTTGTAGACCTGCCACATTCCCTTGCAAAGCCTGATCGACCGTGGCAAAGGGTTTGTTTTGAATACGATCGGCACCTAGCGTCGACACTGCCCCGGTGAACTCATTCTTGCTTCGCTCACCATAGCCCGTAATAACTACTTCAGAAAGAGCTTGAACATCTTCCTTTAAGCTTACGTCTACTACCGAACGGCTACCAATAGCAACCTCCTGGCTTTGAAATCCTACAAAACTGAAAACCAGTGTTTCAGCATTGTTAGGTACTGTCAACGTATACGCACCATTCACATCGGTGATGGTACCTACCGTCGATCCTTTCACGCTCACGTTCACTCCTGGTAACTCCCCTTCGTCAGAAGCGGAACGAACCACACCAGAAAGGGTACGGGTTTGTGCCCACACCTCCTGCGTCACAAAAGCGCACAGAAGTGTAGCAATGAGTAAGAAATGTTTCATAAAAGATTGACTTGAATTAAAGAAAGCATACGAACTATTATCAAACTTATACCTCAATTGGCAGTTGAACAATATAAGATTCTAAACAAAAGACAAAAAATTACAAAATTTTCATTGACTCATATTTAATTGTTACTTTAAAATGCGTCATTTTCCAAAGCAATATCCCCCAAAAAAGGTTAACACAAATCAATTCTTCTTTGTTTTTCCAGAACAACAATCTTTTATTTTTTTAACTAATTAGTAGCTTCAGCTGCCAGTTTGTCAAACCCACGTCTCTAACCCTACTCGACACCAGACTTGATGTGGATTATTATGTAACGCAGACCAGACCATAGCAGGAAAGCCACGTTGCTAAAAACTACCGCACAATATGCATTACCTATGTTTTTTTAAGTGAATTGTCCGCAACATAAGTCGATGTCCTTCATACCTCTATGGCTTCTCCCTACTTTCAAGCTATCACGATGCTTCGGTCTCGAGCAAATCATAAATCGTATTTATCAGTAACGTGATCATATACCCCGCAGATTTTCACACCTCTATAGTGTTATATTGTACTTTAGCTGGCCATAACCCTCCCATAAATGATAAAATATGTTCTAACGCTACTTCTTACTTTACTTTTTTTGCCCCATTCTTCTCTGCTTGCCCAGTCCACTTACCGCATCTCCGGACGCGTACTTGATGAACGAAACGAGCCGTTACCCAGTGCTTTTTTGGTCATACAACCCGGGCAAATGACCGTAATTTCTAATGAAGAAGGCTTCTACGCACTCATGCTTCCAGAAGGTCAGTACGCCATCTCCTGCCAATACGTAGGTATGGAGCCGTTTGTGAAATCGTTTACCATCCGGGGGCATGACTTTACGTTGAATATTCGCCTTCAGGACAGCCGTACCAGTCTGGATCAGGTCGAGGTGACGGCCACACCCTTGACGGACGTAAATACTGTGCAAATGGGGGCAACAACTCTAGCAGCCAAGGTGCTGCAAAAAATCCCTACGTTTCTGGGAGAGGTTGACGTAATCCGATCCATTACTACCCTACCTGGTGTCGTGACAGCTGGTGAAGGGGCGGCCGGTTTTCAGGTGCGGGGGGGCGGCGCAGATCAAAATCTGATTTTGCTCGATGACGCGCCAGTATTTAACTCAGCGCACTTGTTTGGCTTTTTCTCTATCTATAACCCAGACTACCTCAAAAGTTTCACGTTGCACCGGAGCGGCGTATCGGCGCGCTATGGCAGC